>JBIMKD010000087.1:0-20462 GCA_043673815.1 Chromatiales bacterium | reverse complement strand
GACCTTCCGCCGTTTGAATGCCATGCACTTATTGAAAGATGTTTACCAAAGAGCGAAATACGTCGATGGAGTACGAATGCAAGAGGAATTGTTGAGGGATGCCGCCTGAACTTATTTACACACCAGTTGACAGAAGCTCCAAAAAGACCGGAAAGCGATCCTTCAATACCGCCTATGGCATCACCAGCCGAATCGCTGGAACAAGCCGATGCCCAACGCCTCCTCTAGGTGAATCGGGGGAGCGCTACCCCGTAATACACCGGCGGAGCGGCAAATTGCGCGACCGCGATGCATGCAATAGAATACTCCCCGCTGAAAACAGCACAGAGCGCGCCCGCGTGCGGGCCGCGTTTGTAGCAACTCTCCTTGCCTCACCGCGACGCGCCGAGAGCGTCGGCCGGGAGGCGATAACCCGTGAGGAGCGACTAATGCGACACTACGAGATTGTATTTCTTGTTCACCCCGATCAGAGTGAGCAAGTCCCCGCTATGATCAACCGCTATCGTTCCATGATCGAAACGCGAGGTGGCGCTATCCATCGGCTCGAGGATTGGGGCCGCAGACAATTAACTTACCTCATCGAAAAGGTTCACAAGGCGCATTACGTATTGATGAATGTGGAGTGCGACGGGGAGACCTTAAGTGAGCTGAATAACGCTTTCCGATTCAATGACGCGGTCATCCGCAATCTGGTAACGCGCCGGGATGAAGCGGTGACCGAGCCTTCGCTGTTGGCAAGACGCGCCGAGGACGAAGAGCCGGTCGAGGCGGCACGATCCACACCGGAACCGAGCGTGGTTGAAAGTCCGGATCCCGCGGATTCGAATGCCGGAGAGGAAATATCAGATGTTGTCCAGGTGAGGTGAAAGTATGTCACGATTTTTTCGTCGTAAGCGGTTTTGCCGGTTCACGGCCGAAGGCGTCAAGGAGATCGATTACAAGGATCTAAACACGCTCAAGGGTTACCTTACGGAAACCGGTAAGATCATGCCGAGCCGCATCTCGGGCACGAAGGCGCGTTATCAACGCCAACTGGCAACGGCCATCAAACGGGCAAGGTTCCTCGCGTTGCTTCCCTATTGTGACTCTCATTAAAAGCGCCACGCTCGGCCGCCGCATGCTCGGTCCGGCGTGATGGCGTGAAGGTCCTCGCCGAATATGTGATGCGCGGGCGCTTGCAGGCTGCGGGGGTCGCGGGTCTATGCGGTGTTTTGAGCTGGCTCATGCCCCCGGTTTCCTACCTGAGCGGCGCTGCCGTCGGTCTGGTCGCGCTCCGGCACGGCGCGCGCGAGGGAACGTTTGTCATTGCCGGCGCCGCTTGTCTGAGCGGCGCGGTGGCGTTCGGCGGTTTTCGTAACCTTCTGCCGGTGGCTTCGCTCCTCGTGGCGCTGTGGCTGCCGGTATGGCTCGCGGCCCTGGTGTTGCGCGTCTCGCGCGAGCAGGGCGTGATGCTTTCAGCCGTCGGCGTGATGGCGGGGCTTTTCGTCGTTGCGATGCGCATTACGCTGAGCGACGTCGATACCTGGTGGGAGGATATACTGAAGCGCGTGTTTCGGCAGGCCGAGTCCGATCGCGATGTTCTCGTCCCAGAGGAAATGCTCGTGGAGCTTGCCGCGGTGATGAATCCGCTTATCGCCGCAGCCATAGAATTCAGCATCGTCGTTACACTGCTCCTTGCACGCTGGTGGCAGGCGGCGCTCTATAACCCGGGAGGCTTCCGCACGGAGTTCGAGGCGCTGCGCTTGCCCGGGGTGCTGGCGTTTCCAACGGTGGCGATGATAATCTACTTGGTATTCGAAATCGTGAGCCGGGCGCGTCCCTATGGCATGATCGTGGATCTGGTGGTCGTGGCCTGTGTGCTTTATTGCTTTCAGGGGCTCGCAGTCGTGCACCACCAGCATCGGGCCCGGGGATATTCCAAGGCTTGGCTAGTGATTCTCTATGTGGTGCTGTTTATCACCCCGCACTACACCGTGTTCGGTCTTGCCGCTTGCGGCCTGCTGGATCGGGCGGTCAATTTCAGAGGGTTACCGCCGCCTGGTTTTCGCGGGGGCGCCGCGGCCTGAGAGTTTGTGAAAAAACCTACTGCGTTCGGGATCTCGCGTTCCGGCGGGTGTCTCGGCGCATCCAGCGATCTAAAAGCGTTTAGCGAAAGCAATGAGGTGAGGTAATGGAAGTCATTCTAATCGAGAGAGTGCACCGGCTCGGTGATCTCGGCGACCGCGTGAAAGTGAAACCAGGGTATGCGCGTAACTTTCTAATTCCAAGCAGGAAAGCAGTGCCGGCAACGGCCGCTAGCTTAGCCAGGTTTGAAACAGCCCGCGGCGAATTGATTAAGTCCCAGGAGCTAGCGCTAGCGGAGGCGCAATCGCTGGCTAAGGCCCTGGAAAACTTGTCCGTTACCGTTCGAGCCCGTGCCGGATCCGAGGGGAAGCTGTTTGGGTCGGTCGGTACGCTGGACATCGCGACAGCGGTGACGGCAGCGGGGGTGGCAATGGAAAAGAAACAGATCAGGCTACCGCAAGGGCCTCTGCGCGAAATCGGCGTGCACGAAATCCGAGTGCATCTGCACTCGGACGTGGATGTGGCCATCAAAGTCGTCATCGCGGCGGAGGACGAAGGAACCTCCTAAGCGCTTAAACACGGGAATAGGCGCATGTCAGTCACACTGTGGCGGCGAGCCCTCCGCCCTGCAGCGCTACGCCTTGGAGCGGCCGGTCTACGAGCGCGGGCCGGCTAGCGTGGAGTATCGCGCTTCCAATCCCCGGGACGCTGTTCGAGAAGGTCTTAAGGTCCCGCCGCACTCCGTCGAGGCCGAACAGTCCGTATTGGGCGGTTTGTTGCTCGACAACGAAAGCTGGCCGCAGGTCGTCGAGCGCCTCACCGAGCATGACTTCTATCGTTTAGAGCACCGGCTTATCTTCCGCGCGATCGAGCGGCTTGCGGCGGAGAGCAAGCCTTACGACGTGATCACGTTGTCCGAACGGCTGGCGACCACGGCGGAGATCGAAAAGGCCGGCGGACTCGCCTATCTTGGCGCGCTGGCCGAGAATACGCCCAGCGCCGCCAACATCGCCGCCTACGCGGACATCGTCCGGGAACGCGCGGTGCTGCGGCAACTCATCCATGCCGGCACGGAGATCGCTAACAGCGCCTTCAGTACCGAAGGACGCAGCTCCGATGAGTTGCTCGATGCCGCGGAACGCGTGGTCTTCGAGATTGCCGACCACCAGAGCCGCGGACGCCACGGCTACCGGAAAGTTCAGGAGCTATTGGCCCTTGCCGTGGACCGCATCGACACGCTGTTTCACAAGGGCAGCGCGATCACGGGCATTGCAACCGGCTTTGCCGATTTCGATGAGCTTACGGCGGGGCTCCAGCCCTCGGATTTAGTCATCATCGCCGGGCGGCCGTCGATGGGCAAGACCGCTTTTGCCATCAACATCGCGGAACACGCTGCGATCATGGATGACCTGCCGGTCGCGATTTTTTCCATGGAAATGTCGGGCGAGCAACTGGCGATGCGCATGATCGCCTCGCTCGGGCGCATCGACCAGAGAAAGGTGCGGACCGGGAAGCTGAACGACGATGATTGGCCCCGCGTCACCTCGACGTTGGCGATCTTGGACAAAGCCAAGATGTTTATCGACGACACGCCAGCATTGGCGCCGGGCGAGCTTTGCGGCAGGTGCCGGCGCATTGCCCGCGAGCATGGGCTGAGCCTCGTGATCGTCGATTATCTACAGCTTATGCAGGTCCCGGGAATTAAGGAAAACCGGGCGACCGAGATCTCGGAAATATCGCGTACGCTCAAGGCCCTCGCTAAAGAGCTGCATGTTCCGGTCGTCGCTTTGTCGCAGTTAAATCGCGGCTTGGAGCAGCGGCCGGATAAGCGCCCGCGCATGGTGGATCTGCGCGAATCCGGCGCCATCGAACAAGACGCCGATGTCATCGTATTCATATACCGCGACGAGGTCTACGACGAAAACAGCGCCGACAAAGGGATCGCCGAGATCATCGTGGCGAAACAACGCAACGGTCCCATCGGCACGGTGCGTATGACGTTCTTGGGGCAATTCACGCGCTTTGAGAGCTTTACCGCAGAGAGCTACGGGGGGCCGGCGAGGGATTATGGATGAGCCGTCCCGCGCCCGTCGACTATGACCTAGAAGCCGCCAAGGCCAGCCTCGAGCGCGTGCGCGCTCTGGCGCCGCGGCGAAAGATTGTGGCCATCATCAAGGCCGATGCCTGTGGGCACGCGGGCTAAATTCGCGTATCAATGCCAGGGCTGCGGTGCGCTCGCGCCCAAGTGGTCGGGCCAGTGCGGCGATTGCGGCGCCTGGAACACGCTGGTTGAAATAGCCTATTCCGAGCGGCCGGGCGCGGCGGAAAACCGCCCCGGGGACGCCAGCGCTCAGCCGCCCCGCGCCTGCATGCTCGAGGCGATTTCTCCCGCCGAGGAAGCCGGGATCCCGAGTGGTATGGGAGAGATGGACCGGGTCTTGGGCGGCGGTATCGTGGCGGGCGCGGTGGTATTGATCGGAGGCGATCCCGGCATCGGGAAATCCACCTTGTTGCTGCAGATGGTCGCCGCGGCGACTGGCGAGGGCAAGTGTTCCGGCCTGTATGTGAGCGGCGAGGAGTCGGCCCAGCAAGTCGCTTCTCGGAGCCGGCGGCTCGGTATCGATGGCGCGCGTATGAAGCTCCTAACCGAAACCCGCCTGGAGTCGATCCTCGGCGTGGCCGCGCAAGAAGCGCCGAGGGTCATGATCATCGACTCGATTCAGACCGTTTTTACCGAGGCCTTGGGCTCGGCGCCTGGAAGCGTCGGTCAAGTGCGGGAAAGCGCGGCCCAACTCATCCGCTTCGCGAAGAATTCCGGCGCCTCCGTGTTTCTGGTCGGGCACGTAACGAAAGAAGGCATGATCGCCGGACCGCGCGTGCTCGAGCACATGGTCGACACCGTGCTTTATTTCGAGGGCGATGACAGCAGCCGCTTCCGGATCTTGCGCTCGACCAAGAATCGCTATGGGCCGGTACACGAGCTGGGTATTTTCGCCATGACCGAGGGCGGTTTGCGGCCCGTGACCAATCCGTCGGCGATCTTTCTGCAACGGCATGCCCAAAGCGCCGCCGGGAGCGTGGTGATGGTGTGCCGCCAGGGGAGCCGTCCACTATTGATCGAGGTGCAGGCCCTGGTCGATCAGTCCTACCTCGCTAATCCGCGCCGGGTCGCGGTCGGTTTAGACCCCAACCGCCTCGCCATGCTGCTCGCCGTCTTGCACCGTCACGGCGGGATCGTGACCCATGACCAGGATGTTTTCGTCAATGTGGTCGGCGGCATAAGAGTCACCGAGACGGGCGCCGATCTGGCGGTCATCCTGGCCGTGCTGTCGAGCTTGCGGGGCCGTCCGCTCCCGGCGGATATGGTGGTCTTCGGCGAGGTAGGCTTGTCGGGGGAACTGCGGCCGGTTCCGAACGGTAGCGAACGGCTACGCGAAGCGGCGAAACATGGGTTCCGGCGCGCGCTGGTCCCGAAGGCCAACGCCCCGCGGCGCGAAATGGCCGGCCTCGAGATTACCGCGCCCGAGCGGCTGGGGGCGGCCCTGGCGTCGATTTAGTCGCGTGGCGTTATGTCGCGTCCCCTGGATAAACGGGGTCTGACACTGGGTCAGACACCACATAACTACAGAGTATTTTGTGGGGCGTGAAAGCGCCAGGGGCCCACCATTCGGCGCATTACGGCTGTCGCCTAATGCGACCTACTCGGACTGGCCCATTTAGATGCTGATCATGGAACACCAGGAAACCTTTCAACGACTTCTCGGCCGCCTGTTAGCAGTGGTAGATATCCACATCGAGTAGGCCATTGAAAGGAATACCGTTCTCTAGTTATGGATCTCAGCTAGAATGCGGCGGTCATATGGAGAGCAAACAATGACTAAGTTGCTTGAACGTGCTGTTAAAAAGCTCGAGGCCTTGCCCGATAGTGAGCAAGATGCGATTGCAGCCCTGATTCTTGAAGAGCTCGAAGATGAAGCCCGCTGGGACAAAACTTTTGCGCGGACCCAAGATGCATTAGCAAGGCTGGCTGCCGAAGCAATGGCGGAGGATCGTGCGGGAAAGACTGAAGCACTTGATCCTCATAAGCTGTGAAATCTCGGACTACAGCGAAGTTTCGCAACGCATTTGCAGAATTGCCGGAATCGGTCCGAGAACAAGCGCGAGAAGCATACCAGCAGTTCATGCGAGATCCGTGGCATCCAAGTCTGCGCTTCAAACCCGTACATTCTAGTCTTCCCGTTTACTCGGCGCGCGTCGGCAAGGGTTGCCGCGCGGTAGGTCAGCGTCATGAAAACGGGGTTGTGTGGTTCTGGATTGGCTCGCATGCGGACTATGACAAGCTTTTATCCCAACTGTAGTAGCGTAACTTTCTTTCACTCCACGGGACACTTCTATCGTCGCGCCCTGAGTTTGCGCGTGGAGGCCGCCCGCAGGCGCCGCCATCACGCTCTGATCAAGGAGATCGTGGCCACGTTGGAATCCCATATCCGGCAGCCCACGCGAGATAAGCAAGAGCTTCTAGAACGCATTCGGGTCCGTGCGCGACCGTTACCTCTCCGGGTCGGTTCCGAAGGGTAGCGAGCGGTTGTAGGCGGCCCTGGCGTCGATTTAGTCGCATGGCGTTATTTCCCGTCAGCTAATCGGCTCTCCGCAGGTGGCGTCACGCGCGCCGTCTTGACCGCATGATCGGTGGTTTGCATGATCTCGATCGTATAGCCGCCGATCCGCAAGGCCGTCCCCGCTTCAGGGATGCTTTCCAATGCCTCTAGAATCAAGCCGTTGAGCGTTTTTGGTCCGGTAGTCGGCAAGCGCCAGCGCAGCTTGCGGTTGAGCTCGCGGACATTGGCCCCGCCCTCGACGAGATAGCCGCCCGCCACATCGGTTAATACCCCGCGTCCTAACCGTTGCGGATCGGTGGTAAATTTCCCGACGATCTCTTCGAGAATATCCTCGAGCGTCAGCAGACCCTGGACATCACCGTACTCATCGACGATGATCCCGAGCCGTTGCCGCTGGCGCTGGAAATTCGCAAGCTGTGTATGGAGCGGTGTGCCGAACGGGACGTAGTACGCCGGCAACAGGAGCTTCTCCAGGACCTCCTTATCGGCGCTCTGGTCGGGGCCGATGATGCGCGGGATCTGGCGCGCGTGGACTAATCCCAGCACGTTGTCGATCGTTCCACGGTAGATCGGTGTGCGAGTGTGCCGGCAGTTCCTGAGATGCTCCGTAACGATGGCGGCGTCTTCCTCCAAGTCAATCGCCACGATCTCGTTGCGCGGCACCATGACATCTTGCACCGAGATCTTCTCGAGATCGAGGATCCCGACCAACATCTGTTGATGGCGTTTCGGGATCAAGGCGCCCGCTTCCTTAACGACGGTGCGCAGTTCCTCACGGCTCAGCGGCATGGCCGTGCCCTCGTCGAGCCGGACTCCTATCAGCCGCAACAGCCCGTTGGCGAACAGGTTCACGATCCAGACGACCGGATAAAACAGCCGCAGAAGCGGTGCCAGGATCGTACTGGCCGGGAAGGCCACCTTTTCCGGGTACAAGACCGCGAGGGTCTTCGGAGCGACCTCGGAGAAGATCAGCATGACCAGTGTCAGGAGGGCCGCGGCGAGCGCGATGCCCGCTCGCCCCATGAGGCTGAGCGCGATGACCGTCGCCAGGGATGAGGCGAGGTTATTGACGAAATTGTTACCTAGCAGGATCAGCCCGATCAAGCGGTCGGGCCGCTCCAGAAGCCCGCTGACGCGCACGGCGCCGCGATGGTGTTGATCCGCGAGGTGCCGTAACCGATAGCGGTTGACGGTCATCAACGCGGTCTCGGACCCCGAGAAAAAGGCCGACAATAGAATGAGAACGATCAGACCGGCAAACAATGCGCCGATCGGGACATCAGGCAACGAATGAGCGCCTCGCGATTTCCATCCTTATTATTATTCTTTATTCAAGCAGCGATACCGTGTCAAGCGAAGCAGTGATCTTGGTTAGCACCGCTTTCTTTATCCGGCCGGCTGCGGTCAAATAGGTCACCCGGGAGCTTGTGAAACAATCGTCGCGAGCGAAGGGAGGTCGCGTTGCATCCTCGGCGCGCCAAGCAGGGCCATTCCCTGGCCCTGGCCTTCCGTCGGAGCGCAGGACGGTTTCGGGAGCGAAACGGAGCGCAAGCCCCGAAGGGGCGAGTCCCAAGGATGGGGCGAGCAACCGGAGTGTATGTTGAAATACATGAGGATTCCGAGCACCGCCGGAACGCGAGATCCCGAGTGCAGTAGATTTTTTCACAAGCTCTGACAACGATGACAGGGGAAAAAAAGCACCATGACGGAGGTTGCCGGCTCCATGAGTTTCGATGTAGGCGCTCAAATTGACGAAATGGTGAGGCCGGGCGGGGCGGCCCGCCGGTATGCGCCGGCGAGCGAGGTTCGAGCGCCGATCAGGGCGCCGGAACGGATCACGCTACCCGATGCGGAGCTGACGCTGTGGCGCGAATTGTTTACCGGCTCGGAGAGTGCGGGCTATTTTCAGAGCTTATCGGACGGCTTGGACTGGCGGCAGGATCGCATCACGCTCTTCGGCCGCACGCTTGACTCACCACGCCTGACGGCCTGGTACGGGGATCCGGGCGTGACTTACGCATACTCGGGCTTAAGCTTGGTCGCGGGGGGCTGGTTCCCGGCGCTCTTGAGCATTCGGGAGCGGGTAGGGCAAGTGGCGGGGATGAACTTTAACAGCGTGTTGCTGAATCTCTATCGCAATGAGGCGGATTCCATGGGCTGGCATAGCGACGACGAGCCGAGCTTAGGCCCGAACCCGGTCATTGGCTCGGTGAGCTTCGGGGCGACCCGGACCTTCCAGCTACAGCACAAGCGCTGCAGGGCCTTCCGATCGGTTATCAATCTGACCGACGGCAGCTTCCTCCTCATGTCCGGGTCGACGCAACACCACTGGCGCCACCGCGTGCCCAAACCGAACGTGCCTTGTGGCCCACGGATTAATCTCACGTTCAGAACGATCAAATAACACTCTTTCCGCGAGTCATCACTAGGGCCGAAACATGTATCCGCAGCGCGAATCGCCCTTCGTTTTCCCGTGTTCGTTCCCGATCAAGGCCATGGGGCATGCGGCGGAGGACTTCGACGTGCTGGTCGTCGGGATCGTGCACAAGCACGTGCGCAGTCTCAGTGAGACGGCGGTAACGACGCGCCGGAGCCGCGGCGGGCGCTATCTGGCGGTGACGGTGACCGTGGAGGCCGAGAGCCAGGCCCAGCTCGATGCCATCTACCACGAGTTGAGCCGTCACCGGCGCGTGGTCCTGGTGCTGTAATCGCGAGCGATGCGGCCGCACGTCCGGGACCTCGGATTAACGGAATACACCGCCACATGGGAGGCGATGCGCCGATTCACGGACCGGCGCACTGAAGCGACGGCGGATGAGATCTGGCTGCTCGAACATCCGCCGGTGTTCACGCTCGGATTAGGCGGGAAAGAGAAGCACCTTCTGGATCCGGGCGCAATCCCCGTGGTCCGTTGTGATCGCGGCGGCCAGGTGACCTACCATGGGCCGGGGCAATTGGTCGTTTATGTGCTTGCCGATTTGCGGCGCATGGGTTGGGGAGTCAAGCGCTTCGTCAAAGCGCTGGAGCAAGCGGTGATCGACCTCTGCGAGACTCGGCGGATCCTCGCGCGGAGACGTTCCGGGGCGCCGGGGGTCTATCTCGACGGCGCGAAGGTGGCGGCGGTGGGTTTGCGGGTGCGGCGGGGTTGTACGTTCCATGGGCTCGCGCTCAACGTGAACATGGACCTCAGCCCGTTTCGGAGAATCAACCCCTGCGGTTACGCGGGGCTGCCCGTGACCCAGCTTTACGACCAGGGCGTCGCGGAAAGCATGAGTGTGGTCAAGAAACCGCTGGTTGCGAGCCTTCTCGATAATCTCGGTTATGATAATCAATTTGATTTCGCCCCGCGGGTGTGAACCCGATGGGGCAACCAAAGGGGAGAGCTGCGCCTCTCCCCTTTGGAAACCCCATGGCTAAGGATCCCCGCGGCAAGACCGCGGGAATAACTTTAACGCGTTCACCGGGATACGAGGACCGTTAATCGATGTCATTCGACGAGACCCGCCCAGCACTCACCGGCCGGCGTAAGATTCGGCCTGCTACAAGCCCGGCCTTGGCGCGCAAGCCGCCTTGGATCCGCGCCCGGTTGCCGGCGGCGCCCTCGGTTTTGCGGTTGAAGAAACTGCTCAGGGAAAGGCGTCTCCACACCGTTTGCGAAGAAGCCACCTGCCCGAATCTCGGCGAGTGTTTCGCGCACGGAATCGCCACCTTCATGATCCTCGGGGACATCTGCACCCGGCGCTGTCCGTTTTGCGATGTCGCCCACGGGCGGCCGGGCGCGGTCGATCCCCTCGAACCGCACCGCCTAGCGGAGGCGGTGGCGGTTATGGGGCTTTCCTATGTGGTGATCACCTCGGTCGATCGCGACGATCTGGACGATCGCGGCGCCGGCCATTTCGCCGCCTGCATCGCGGCGCTGCGCCAACGGCTTCCCGGGATCACCATTGAAATCTTGGTGCCCGATTTCCGCAGGCGCATGGAGCTGGCATTGGAGCGGCTCTATGCGGCGCTCCCAGATGTCTTCAACCATAATCTTGAGACCGTTCCGCGCTTGTACCGCAAAGTCCGCCCGGGCGCCGACTATGCGGGCTCGCTGCATCTTCTCCAGCGCTTCAAGCAGGCACACCCC
The DNA here is from genome assembly GCA_043673815.1 of Chromatiales bacterium. Lineage (GTDB taxonomy): Bacteria > Pseudomonadota > Gammaproteobacteria > JACCXJ01 > JACCXJ01 > USCg-Taylor. The sequence continues at coordinate 9,650 of JBIMKD010000087.1, read as the reverse complement.
TTGATCCCGACGAAATCCGGCCTAATGCTAGGCTTGGGAGAAACACTGGACGAAGTGAAGCAGACCATGCAAGACTTGCGCGCACATAGGTGCGACATGCTGACGCTCGGTCAATACCTGCAACCGAGCCGTTATCATTTGCCCGTGGAGCGGTTCGTCGCGCCGGAGGAGTTTCGAGCGCTCGGCGATTATGCTAAAGCGCTCGGATTTAGCCGGGTCGCGAGCGGGCCGATGGTGCGTTCGTCTTACCACGCCGACAGGCAAGCACGGGGCGATGCGGTAGGGACCCCCGGTAGCGATTAAGCGGGAACGCTACAAGGATTTGGGAAATTCTATGATGGGTGGCATTTGGGACCTGCCTTGGTGGGGTTACGTTGCTTATACGCTTCTCCTCACACATATCACGATCGTCGCCGTCACCCTATACCTACATCGCCATCAGGCTCACAAAGCCATCGATTTGCATCCTTTTGTCTCCCATTTCTTTCGTTTTTGGTTGTGGCTAACGACAGCGATGGTTACGAAACAGTGGGTCGCGGTCCATCGCAAACATCATGCGCGGGTGGAGACGGCCGAGGACCCGCACAGCCCGGTGGTATTCGGCATCAGGAAGGTGCTTTTAGAGGGAGCCGAGCTTTATCGGGCCGAAGCCAGGGATCCTGCGATCGCGGAAAAATACGGCCATGGCACACCCGACGATTGGTTGGAACGGAATATTTATAGCACGCGTTTCGAGTACGGTACCCCCCTCATGCTCGTGATCGACCTCATCTTATTCGGCCCACTTGGGCTCTCCATTTGGGCGATCCAAATGGCTTGGATCCCCTTTTTTGCCGCAGGTGTGGTCAACGGGCTCGGCCACTATTGGGGATATAGGAATTACGAGCTTGCCGACGCCTCCACCAATTTCATGCCCTGGGGGATCTTGATCGGGGGCGAGGAGTTGCATAATAACCACCACGCGTTTCCGAGCTCCGCAAAGTTTTCATCGAGATGGTGGGAGTTCGATCTAGGCTGGTTGCACATACGAACTCTCTGCGCACTCGGTCTCGCACGAGTTAAAAAGATGGCGCCGAAGCCGGTGCGGGATTCTTCCTGACCAACCTCTACCCCCGCTTGAAGCGGGCCGCTTCGTCGGACCCGCCCGTGGCGTTGCCCGCACTGTAGGAATGCGCGCCGACACCGGCGAGCTTACCGCTATCGACGACCAGGTACTCGTTGCGGATGGGTCGGCCCTCGAACCAGCACTCCAGAATCTCACGCGTACCGGCCGCGTAGCGCGCTTGCGCCGCGAGGCTCGTGCCCGAGATGTGCGGAGTCATGCCGTGGTGGGGCATGGTGCGCCACGGGTGGTCCTCCGGCGGCGGCTGCGGAAACCACACATCCCCGGCGTAACCGGCGAGCCGGCCGCTCTCGAGCGCGCGGGCGATCGCCTCGCGATCGCAGATCTTGCCGCGCGCGGTGTTGACGATGTAGGCGCCGCGCTTCATCTTGCCGAGCAGGGCCTCGTTGAAGAGATGCTCGGTCTCCGGGTGCAGCGGGCAGTTGATGGTGACCACATCGCAGATCCGCACCAGCGACTCGACGTTCGCATGGAAGGTGAGGCCCAATTCCCGTTCGATGTCCGGGGAGAGACGATGCCGGCCATAACCCGCCTATCAAGCCCACCCAACTGCGGACCATTTGAACAAGCGAAGCCGTCGTTCCAGAGAGCCCGCGGCAAGCTACGCGATTGCCTTCGAGACCTGGCTCTACAATTGGATAGTTCGTATCGTTTTGTCTTGTGTTCGCGGGAATCGCGGATGATGTAAACTTCACAGTGCACCTTTAGTGGACACCGCCTGTGAAGCCCCTGAAAGCCGCTTGGCGCTGGTTGTCACAATCCAAGAATCAGAAAACGCTCAGCTGGATTAGCGGCGGATTGATAGTTGCCGCCGGCGGTCTCTGGCAGGTCTATCTGCACTTTTCGGAGAAACCGAAAAACGAGCCACCCCCCACGGTCTCCGCGGCCGGTGGTGGTATCGCCGCAGGTGGAAATGTTTCCGCGACGGCCGCACCGGGAGGAAATGCCGTCATCAATACGGGCTCCGGGAGTATCAACATTGGGATTTCCCTGGAGCAGTACGAAGCCGGATTAAAGCGCAAGGAACAGGAGATCCGTGCTGAACTTGCCCAAGCAAGCGCGGCGGACAAGGAAAAGATCGCGCTCCTCGAAAAACAGCTGTCCGACATCCAAGCCCAGTTAAAAAATCCGGAAAGTGCCTTAGAAGACTATAAAGCCAAACTCGCCCAAGCCTATAAGGCGTTCGATGACCTAAAACGGGAGGTTTTACCGGAACAGATCAAGCAAGCGCAAGACGCCTTAACGAAAGGCGAGACCGCCGACGCTGAAAAGCTCTTTACGCAAGTACTCGCGCGGGGCACGGAAAATGCCGCCGAAGCGGCTTATCAGTTGGGCCAGTTGGCCTATGCCCGCATCGCTTACCAAACCGCTGATCGCTATTACCGGCAGGCGGTGCAATTGCAGCCGGACAACCCGCATTACCTCGACCAGGCTGGATTCATCGCCCACACGATTGGCCACTACGCCGAATCTGAGCCGCCCCTCCAGCGGGCGCTGGCGATCCGGGAGAAGACCCTCGGCCACGAGCATCCCGACGTGGCGCTAAGCCTACACAGACTTGCGACGCTCTATTACGAGCAGGGTCAGTATGGGAAGGCCGAGCCTCTCCTTCGCCGGGAGCTAGAGATCCGCGAGAGGGCCCTCGGGCCCGAGCACCCCGACGTGGCGGCCGTCCTCAGCAACCTCGCGACACTGCATAACGAGCAGGGGCACTTCGAGAAGGCCGAACCGCTCTATCAGCGGGCGCTAGCGATTCAGGAGAAGGCCTTTGGCCTCGACGAGCCACGCCTGGCGACCGTCCTTGTTAACCTCGCGTGGTTGTATGAAAAGCAAGCGCAGTACGGGGAGGCCGAACGGCTCCTCCAGCGCGCGCTAGCGATCTTGGAGAAGGCTTTCGGCCCCAACGATCCCAACGTAGCGACTAACCTCAACATCCTCGCGGCTCTGTCCGAGACGCAGAGGCAGTACGGGAAGGCCGAGTCCCTCTATCAGCGGGCGCTGGCGATCCGGGAGAAAGCCCTCGGCCCCAACCATCCAGAGGTCGTGCAAAGTCTCAACGGCCTCGCGGCTCTGTACAGCAGGCAGGGTCAGTATGGGAAGGCCGAGCCGCTCTATCAGCGGGCGGTGACGATCCACGAGAAGGCCTTTGGCCCCGACGAGCCACGCCTAGCGATCGTCCTTGTCAACCTCGCGACGTTGTATGACAATCAAAGGCAGTATGGGAAGGCCGAGCCGCTCGTTCAGCGCGCGCTCGGGATCTGGGAGAAAGCCCTCGGTTCCGAGCATCCCGACGTGGCGATGAGCCTCCACTTTCTCGCAACGCTGTACTGCGAGCAAGGACGGTGTGGGGAATCCGAGCCCCTCCTCCAGCGGGCGCTGGCAATCCGCGAGAAGGCCCTCGGGCCCGAGCATTCAGACGTGGTGGCCGTCCTTAGGGATCTCGCGTTGCTGTATCGAATCCAAGGGCGAAACGCCGAGGCTGCGGCATTAGAAACTCGCGCTCAGAAAAACTCATCTCATTGAAAGAGGTCAGTGACCGCTTTGTAGAAAGCTGGGCTTGATTTGCAATTGACCGATGTGGGTCGATTTGCGACCTTGGCTGGGCATTTCTGGCTCGAGCGCCATGCCGCATTTAGAACCCGCCCCACGGGCTTATGTTGTAAAGCTGCGAAGGACAGCCAACACCGGGTATCATCGGCAGCATGCACACGGCCGGGTCGCCAGAAACGGAGCGTTTATCGGGGACCATCGAGCGGGTGACCTTCCGTAGTCCCGAGAGTGGCTTCTGCGTCCTGCGCGTGACCGTCCGGGGGCAGCGGGAGGGCAGAAGAAATATAAACCCCCATTTTCGTCAAGAGGAAGGGTACGGATGGATGCGCTGCTGGTAGGATGAGCGCTGAGCCTGAAAGGATCTCCTGTTGCGTCGTCGGTGGCGGTCCGGCGGGGGCGGTGCTATCGCTGCTCTTGGCCCGTAACGGCGTGCCCGTCACGTTGCTCGAGGGGCATAAGGATTTCGACCGCGAGTTCCGTGGCGACACTTTGCACCCCTCGGTCATGGAGATCATGGATGAGATCGGGCTTGCGGACGCCTTACTCGATCTTGCCCACACCAAGCTCCACGACCTCACCCTGCGGACTAAGCAGGCCGCCTTCAAGATGGTGGATTTTACCCGGCTAAAAACGCGCTTTCCCTATATCACGCTCATGCCGCAGGCGAAGTTCCTCGAATTCATCACCGGACAGGCGCGACGCTATCCCCATTTTAGGCTCCTCATGGGCGCTCAGGTGCGGGAGCTGATCATGGAGGAAGGGGTCAGCCGCGGTGTCCGGTACTGGGACGAGACAGGCGTTGAGCGCGAGCTACGGGTGCTCTTGACCGTCGCCGCCGACGGGCGATTCTCGCGCCTTCGCAAGCTCGCCGGACTCGAGCCAGTACGCAGCTCCCCGCCGATGGACGTACTCTGGTTCCGGTTACCCAGGTCTCCCGGCGATTCACAAGGCTTCGGAGGCCGTATTGGTCAAGGCCACATGCTAGCTATACTGCCGCGGGAAGATCACTTCCAATTAGGATACCTGATTTTGAAAGGCGGCTACCAAGCATTGCGTGAAGAAGGCATCGAGAAATTTCACGCCTCGCTGGTATCGCTTGCGCCCGAATTTGCCGACCGGGTGTCCTTGTTAAAGAGCTGGGGCGACCTTTCTATACTACCGGTAGAATCGAGTTGCCTCAGGAAATGGTATCTGCCGGGCTTGCTCTTAATCGGTGATGCGGCCCACGTCATGTCGCCGGTCGGCGGGGTGGGGATCAACTATGCCATACAGGACGCGGTGGTCGCGGCCAATGTCTTGAGCGAAGCACTGCGCAATGGCCGGGTCATGGAGGCCGATCTCGCGCGGGTGCAACGCGAGCGCTATTGGTCGACTCGCTTCATCCAGCGCTTTCAGGCCTTCATTCAAGAGCGCGTCATTCGGACCGCCCTCGACCCCAATGCCTCGTTTGCGCCCCCGGCGCTCTTTCGTCTGCCGTTACTGCGCCGGCTGCCCGCCCGCATCGTCGGCTTCGGTCTGCGCAAGGTCCACGTGATGTAAGCGACGCTTGAAGTGGCAACACTCTAAGAGATGACCGGCACCCGATTCGATCTCGAAGTACAACCCGTACTCCCTACGGTCCTCGCCAGGCTGGAAGAACTGGCCAATGATCTAGTCTATAGCTGGAATCGCCCGATCCGAACGCTGTTCGCGCATCTGGACCGCGATCTTTGGCATGCCTGTGGCCATAACCTGAAGATATTTTTGCGCCGAGTGGCGCAGGATAAACTCGAAGCGGCGGCCAACAATCTCGCCTACCTGCAGGATTATCGCAGTGTGCTTTCCGATTATGACACCTATCTGGCGAAGGAGGTCAACCCGGAGGTCAGGACATTGATCGATCCCGGCCGCAATCTGATCGCCTACTTCTGTGCCGAGTTCGGTTTTCACGAGAGCCTGCCGATCTATTCGGGAGGGCTCGGGATCCTCGCCGGGGATCACTGCAAGGCGGCGAGTGATCTGGGCTTGCCGTTTGTCGCTGTCGGTCTCCTTTATCGCGTGGGATCCTTTGAGCAAACCCTCGACGGGGCCGGTAATCAGCAGTTAAAGCCATCGCGCCTCGAGCTCAACGATCTGCCGATTAGTCCCGTGCTCGATGCGCGGCAGTCTCCGCTAACCGTCCGAGTCGAGCTTCCCGGCCGCGAGGTCGTCATCCAACTCTGGCAGGCCCGTGTGGGCCATATCCGGCTTTTTCTTCTCGATACCGACCTCAGCGCCAACAGCGGCGAAGATCGTCACATCACCCACCAGCTTTACGGCGGCGACAAGCACACGCGCATTCAACAGGAGATGGTGCTCGGCATCGGAGGCGCGCGGGCGCTCAGCGCGCTCGGGATCGCGCCGACGGTCTGGCATATCAACGAAGGGCACGCCGCGTTCTTGGTCCTGGAACGATGCCGTGCGCTGGTCGAAAGCGGAATCGGTTTCGGGGCGGCCCTCGAACAGGTCGCCGCGGGGACTGTATTTACCACGCACACGCCGGTCCCGGCCGGTCACGACATCTTCGACGCAAGCATGGTCGGGCACTATTTCCGAGGCTTCCGGGAGCGGCTCGGGCTCTGCGAAGAGGAGTTCCTAAGACTCGGGATCAGCAGCGATCACGAATCCAATTTTAATCAAACCGCGCTCGCATTCCGCGGTTCGCGTTTTCACAACGGTGTGAGCCGCACCCACGCCGAGACGGCCGCGCGCATGGAGGCCGCTCTCTGGCCCGAGATCCCGGCGCATGAAAACCCCATCGAGTGCATCGCCAATGGCGTGCATGTGCAAACCTTTCTCGCCGCGGCCTGGGTGCATCTATTCGATTTGCGCTTCGGAATTCAATGGCGCAATGAGCTGCTCAACGAAGCGTTCTGGGAGCGCATCGACGATCTCCCCAATTCCGCCTTATGGAGCACGCACCAGCTTTTAAAATCGGACCTGATGAAGGAGCTCCGTGAGCGCGCCGGCGCGCAGTTTAGAAGGAACGGTTACAGTCAATCGCTAATAAATCGCCTTACCCGCCATCTCGGACCCGACGACGATGTCCTCATCATCGGCTGCGCGCGCCGTTTTGCCACCTACAAGCGCGCGACCTTGGTGTTTTCCGATCCGGCGCGGCTCGCGCGCCTGATGAACAACCCGGATCGGCCATTTCTGATCGTATTCTCAGGCAAAGCCCATCCGCATGACGGACCCGGTCAGGAGTTGATCCGCGCCGTGCACGAGCTCTCGCGGCAATCGCAGTTCGAGGGCAAGGTATTGCTGATCGAGGGCTATGATCTAGCGCTCGCGCGCCGCTTGGTGACGGGCGTCGATGTTTGGCTCAATACCCCGCGCTACCCCTTGGAGGCGAGCGGTACCTCCGGCATGAAGGCCGGCATCAATGGCGTGCCGCATCTCAGCATCCTGGACGGCTGGTGGCCGGAGGGTTATGACGGGCGGAACGGTTGGGGTATTGCGCCCCAAAGCGCCTCGGCGTCCGCCGAACGCCATGCCCACGCGGAGGCGCAGGAGCTCCTCGATATCCTCGAATACGAAGTCATCCCGCTCTATTACGATCGCAACCGGCAAGGATACTCGCCAGGCTGGATCGACAAGGTCAAGGCGTCGATGAAATCCCTGATCCCCCGCTATAGCGCGGAACGGATGGTCATGGACTATGTGAGAAAGTTCTATAGCCGGGCGGCGTTGCAACAGGAACGGCTCGCCGCCGATAACTTCGCCGCGGCGATTGAGCTTGCGCAATGGAAGCAACGGGTCGGCAAGTGCTGGCCCAAGGTGCGGTTGCAGCTCCTCGACCAGCCCAAACCGAGCGTCCGGACCGGAGAGCAACTCACGTTCTGTGCCGCTGTCCATTTAGGGGGCCTTGCGGTCGAGGATGTGGTGATGGAATGTCTCGTCGGAAGCGAGCGCGACAACCGCTATCTCGCCAGTGAAACCCACCGCTTCACCCCGAAAGACACAAATGCCGAGGGTGAAACACGATTCGACCTCGAATTGACCCCCGGCTTTTCCGGACTGCAAACCTACAAGCTGCGCCTCTATCCCTACCACCGGCTCCTGACCCATCGCTTCGAGATGGGCTTGATGAAGTGGATCTGACGCAACGTCCACTCCCGCATGAACAGTTCATAGAGAACTGTATAATCCGCTTGGGTCGTATTCATATTCATCACACTCATTAAAGGTTATGTGATAAAACCACTAGCTAGAGGTTAGCCTAGGCGGTCCTGCATAGCATCTACGCGCGCTGACCCAGTGTGTCTCGGCGATGAGCCGCCCGAAAAGTGCTCACTGCATGTTTTGTAATAGTTCCGCTGCGGCCTCCCGCAGTTGCGGATCACTATCGCTGTGAGCTACCTGGGAGAGGGCCGTCTCAGCCAACAGGTCTTCCTGGGCATATCCCTCCAACTGCGTAATAGCATCTAAGCGCACGGACGGATCGTGGTCGTGAATGGCGGTGTGCATAAGGCTATCGAGATGCTGCTCGACGGGAGGCAGCTCGACGCTTGGGCCAGCGTCACTAAGAGCAGGCGGCGTAGTTTCCCCTTCCTCCACCAGCTGTCCCACTGCTTGTTCTCTGGGGTAGATCCAGATCTGTGGGAGCCTCGCTCTTTCTCTAGCGGATGGGTCAAAGAGCACGAAGTCTTTCTCACCGAGGATCCGTCTGAGCGCTTCAGAAAAGGGAAGATCGGTAAACTCCACCGACACCGGTTCCTCGCCATCCCGGGTCAGCCATCGGGCCTGTGCCCCGCTCAGCTTGCTCACCTCCTCTATTACCCGCCGCAGCGGTGCAGCCACGATCCGGGCCGTCATCCTCCCGTCTTGTAACATTATCTTCCCGGGAAAGCTCACGTCCGCAGGGCCGGCCGCATACGCAGCGCATACCGATAGGCTACCCAGCACTAGACTCACAAGGATTCCAGGCAGCCAAAGGCCTGGAGTCCGGGAAAACCACCGCGTGATAGGTGTTGATCGCTTCATTGTTCGTCTTTGATACTGCTCGGCGAACTTTGGCAATAAGGCATGCTGCCCGCACAAGAGCTGTTGGCGCAAAGCGGGCGTCTGCGCAGCCTGGGTCACTTGCTCGCCCCAGATGGACAAAATAGTTTGCTCCGGAAGCATCCGGACCGATGATGGTTGCCCTTTCATTCTGCAGTTCCTCCGACGACTCGTGTTGTTCGTACCCTTTTCACGTCAGGGGCCTCTTACGGTGAGCCCCGAACAGGCTTAGGTTGAGCTGAGCTCGCGAAGCCCGATAGTGACGTTATTTGAGCCCCATCGTGCATGCCTCAACCGAGGGGATACGGTAGGCGGTCTGCCTTACCGGATGATTTCAAAACCGGACAATCTGCTTACAATTGAAACGGTTTCGGTTAAAGTTGTAACCGAAACGGTGCGGAGCAATTAAAGGGCAAATAAGGCTCTAGGCTCGCATTTATCGATCACAACCCACCCGCTTACGACGCTAGCGAAGCAATCTCACGGCGGCGCAAGAGGGATTGCTTCGCTCGTTGTCAGTCGCTCGCAATGACAACCCCGCTTACCTTGGGCATTACCCGTAGGGGCGGGATTACCCCGCCCCTGCCCAAGAAATCCAGAACCCCGCCCGAATCCCGAACCCCGATCTTACGGAATGTTCGTCCTGGTCTCGCACCCTGTGGCGGTATCGTTCTGAGCGCCTCCGTTGCAGGTATCAGTGCCGGTTCCACCGCTGAGTGTGTCGAGTCCGGCATCGCCAAATAGACTGTCGTTGCCGATTCCTCCGTTGAGTGTATCGTCTCCCGTGCCGCCGCAGATTACGTCATTACCGCCTAGCCCGTTTATCGTGTCCTTACCGCCCATTCCGTTTATGATGTCCCTGCCGGAAGTGCCGTTTATGGTGTTGTCGAAGGAATTACCGATTCTAGTGGCATCAAGCCCGCCGCATTTCACTGTGAACACGCTCACGCCGGAG
>JBIMKD010000086.1:0-9458 GCA_043673815.1 Chromatiales bacterium | reverse complement strand
TGGAGCCCGACTAAGACGCGTCGTTCAGTCGACGCGTATCCGGACTTTCAGTCCGTAACTCAATCCCACCGGCTTCAAGCCGGTGGTGGTTTAGTTTATCTGACTGAATACACAGCTTTTTCTGTGGGGATACCTCAGACCCCGCCCCCTTTGAGCGCTAAGGCCGTTCGGCGCAAAGCAGCGAGGCTACCGCCAGGCACGTAGATGTCGATTGCCCGCCCCTTCATGTGCAGGCTATGCCCAGCCGCTGCGTTACCGCGTGTGCGCAGCTTCGCATTCGTAGCAGGCGAGCGATAAGCGGAGAGGACATGCAACGGGGTGGCCCTTCCCAGTGACATGCTGATACCGTGCAGGAGATCGAGCAAACCCGGATCGATCCGGTGGACTGCATTGGTATGATGATCGCGCAGGAGATGATCGATCTCGCCGAGCGCCTCTTTCACGTACCCCTGATTGTCCCAGTACACGATCTGCAAGCGCTCACCGGTGTGCGTATGATAGAAGCATAAACGCCGTGCCTTGTCCTTTAATCTGGATGCAGCGGCCATCAAAGGCTCGGGCGCGATGCACAGCGCCGCAGCCATGCCACACCACGTCAGGAATCGACGGCGGCTTATTATGTGCTGTGTATAATCATAGTCACGCGGATCGCCTAGCACGCTTTGTTGTGGAAGTGACTTGTCCATAATAAGCATGGCATTTCTGGTAAACTACCCTACGTTATTTACGACGAGGCCGTTTAAGAACAGTTAAAAGAATAGCTAGCGTTGCGGGCGATTTTTTTAGCTTCCGTCGGCACCTTGGGCAGCCGCACGGCCCTTTCCTTTGGGGAGGGACTCGGCCTCGATCTGGACCACGGCCAGACCTCTTTCTTTCATCCCAAGCTCGATGGCCGCGGCACGCGAGAGGTCGATGACGCGCCCCCTTACATAAGGCCCGCGATCGTTGATCTCGACCTCGACCGATTTGCCATTCTTGATATTGGTGACTTCCACCTCGGTCCCTAAGGGCAAGGTTCGGTGCGCTGCCGTCAGCTTGTTCTGGTTATAGATCTCACCGTTCGCGGTCTTCTTGCCATGGAACCCTGGTCCGTACCACGATGCCTTCCCTGTCTGTTCGAAGGCCGGTTCTTTATGGATCTTGGCTCTATGGGTTTTGGCGCTGCCATCGCTGCAACCAGACAACAGAAACGCGACCGGTAACGCCACGGTCCATGAGTACGATTTCACAGATAGCATATTCATACCTCCTGTTAATAACCCTCCTGGATGCGGATCCGGCAATGCCTATGCCACGGCGTGGCCAAGGTATGCATCTCATTGAAGCACAGGGTATTTGCTCGATCGCCCTGGAAAGCGATTGAGCTGGGAGGATCGGTAAGGGTTACCTGCGCCTCTGTAAACCTTACTAGCCCCGTCGGAAGCCCTCGTATAGCCCTCGGCCGGATGGAAGCCGGTCAGTCCCCGCAGCGGGCAACTGCTGGTGTTACAGTTGATTTTCTGTGCAGTACGCTGGTCTGCAAAAAGCTTCGCCGCGGCTTTCTAGACCCCGCCTAACAGGAGCGCTGGCGTTAGTCCGACCCGTAATCGCGCAACCGGTTATACAGGGTCTTGAGGCTGATCCCCAGCATCTGTGCGGTATTTTCCTTGTTGCCGCCGCAATGCGCCAAGGTCGCGAGGATTAAGCGCCGCTCCGCCTCGGCGATGCTGAGACCGATGGGCAGATCCTTAGAAGAAAGGCCGGGCGGGGCCTTCCCCGAGCCAAAATCCGGTGGCAGGCTGTCGCTATCGATGAGCTCGCCGGCCATGATAAACGCGCGCTGGAGGACATTCTTAAGCTCGCGCACGTTGCCCGGCCAAGAATGGCTGCGGAACTGCGCGAGGGCCTCTCGGGACAAGGTCTTCGCCGTGCCGTCGGCCTGGTTCAATTCGGCCAGGGAATGGTTCACCAGGAGCTCGATGTCCTTCTCCCGCTCGCGCAGGGGCGGCAGGTGCAGCGGGAAGACCTGGAGGCGATAGAGCAAGTCTTCGCGGAGCTTGCCCTGCGCCACCGCCTCCCCGGGCTCTCGGTTGGTCGCGGCGATCACCCGCACGTCAGTCTCGATGGGCTGTTCGGCGCCCACCCGCAGGAAGCTCCCGGTTTCCAGCACCCGGAGCAGCTTGGCCTGCAGCTCGATCGGCATCTCCGTGATCTCATCTAAGAACAAAGTCCCGCCGTCCGCGCGCTGGAAATAGCCTTTGTGCTCGCGCGTCGCTCCTGTAAAGCTCCCTTTTTCGTGCCCGAAGACCTCGCTTTCCAGCAGCTCGGGCGAGATCGCGCTGCAATTCACCGGCAGAAAGAGTTGTTTCCGCCGCCGGCTAAGCTCGTGCACGGTCTGCGCGACCAGCTCCTTCCCGGTACCGCTCTCCCCTGTGATCAGCACGGTCGCCGCGGTCGGCGCGACGCGGGCGATTTGATCGTAGACGCTTTGCATGGCGGCCGACTGGCCGACTAGCGGGCCGAAGCGCCCGAGGCTGCGGAGCTCTCCGCGCAGCCGGCCGATCTCGGCCTTGAGATCGGGGGGCCGGGCGATGCGCGCCAGGATCTTTTTTACCTGTCTAAAATTCACCGGCTTGGTCAGGTAGTCGGCCGCCCCGAGGCGCAGCGCCTCCACCGAGGTCTCCAGGCTGGCGTAGCCGGTGATGAGGACGATCTCCGTGGTGTTGCGATACTCGATGTCCTCGAACAACTCCATGCCGCTGCCGTCGGGCAATTGGATGTCGAGCAGCACCGCGTCAGGGCGCTGCAGCGCCATCTGCTCGAACGCCTCTTTCAAGTTGTGCGCGGTGGCCGTGGTAAACCCCTCGCGAGCGACCAACTCGGTCAGACCCGCTGCGGCACCGACATCGTCATCGACTATCAGCACATGGGACATGATGCGGCCTCTTCATATGGAGCGAGTGACCCGCTGACGGCGTGGTTTACGCTGGCGCCGCTCGGTCTTCAGCAGCCATGGCACCGCGTGTGTCGATTGTAAAACTTACAGAGTAAACGGTAAACTTGGCCGACCCGGATCGGGAGGAGCCTGCCTAAGAACGGCGAGTATAGTGCTAACCCGTTGATGTTATTAATCGGAATATTAATGCAACGCCATGGCATAGGCGTTGCTCAGGATCTATGCGCGGCTAAGGATTAGCGGCTCCGGCTCAAAAGATGTCTTCGGACGAGAGCGTAAGGGAATTATCCGCGGCGCTTCGCGCCTTTGACCTGTGCGGTCTCGCCGAGCGATTTCCAGCGAGGTCGCCTTTTCTCCAATTCCTGTGGCTGTGGGACCGAGGTTGAACGCATGAGCGTGTTATCGCCTTCAACGGGATCGTGGCTGCGACCCCAAGCATTGAGCCTGCGTAAGCGCAGAAACCGGCTGATCGTGATCTCGAATCGGTTACCGGTCGTGTTTCGCACGGGCGATGATGGCGGCTTGCGGCCGGAACCCGGTTCAGGCGGTTTGGTGACGGCGCTGGCTCCCGTATTGCGCGATCGCGGCGGGATCTGGATCGGTTGGCCGGGAACCACGGGGGGCCGAGAGCAGATCCATCGCGCAGTGGCGGACGCGAGCGAGCAGCTAGGCTATGCGCTCAAGCCGGTGATCTTGAGCGCCGCGGAAATCCAGGGTTTCTACCATGGATTTGCCAACGAAATCCTCTGGCCGTTGTTCCACGATCTGGAAACGCTCTGCAATTATGAACTGCGGTACTGGCAAGCCTACCGCGAGGTTAACCGGCGATTCGCCGAGGTGATCTGTGAGACGGTGCAAGCCGGCGGTTTCATTTGGATCCACGATTACCACCTCATGGGAGTGGCCGCTGAGTTGCGCCGCCTCGGCGTGAAATCGAAGATCGGGTTTTTTCTGCACGTTCCTTTTCCGCCGCTCGATACCTTCTTGAAGTTGCCGTGGCGAATGTCCCTGCTGCAGGGATTGCTGGAATGCGATCTGATCGGTCTCCAGACCTTGCGGGATCAGCGCAATCTTGTGCAGTGCCTGCAGTTCCTCTGTAATGAGATCCAGGTACTGGGTGAGGGCCAGGTTGTTAAGGCCGCGACCCGCGATCGGGAAGTGAAGATCGGTCATTTTCCCATCAGCATCGACTACCAAGCCTTTCACACACAGGCCGCGAATCCGTTGGTGGCGAACAAGGTCAGGGCGCTTCGCGATCGCCTCTCCGAGCGCAAGCTTATCTTCAGCGTGGATCGTCTCGATTATACCAAGGGTATTCCATACCGTTTGCAGGCTTTCAGGAGCGCGCTGGCCCGCTATCCGGAGCTCCGCGGGCGGATCTCGTTGCTTCAGGTGGTCGTGCCAAGCCGCGTCAACATCCCCGAATACGCGAAGCTCAAGACGGCGATCGAGCAGCTCGTGGGCGAGATCAACGGCGAATGGGCTAGGCCCGGTGACTGGCTGCCGGTCTGGTATCTGTTTGATTGCCTCAGCCGCTCAGATCTCCTCACCTACTACCGCGCCGCGGATATCTCCTTGGTAACGCCGATTAAGGACGGCATGAATCTAGTGGCGAAGGAGTATTGTGCATGCAGTACCGACGAGGCAGGGGTGTTGATCCTGAGCAAATTCGCCGGCGCCGCGGAGCAATTGGGAAGAGGCGCATTGCTGATCGATCCCTGCGACACCGAAGGCATGGCCGAGGCGATCTACCGGGCATACGGCATGACAGGAGAAGAACGCCGGAGGAGGATGCACTGGTTGCAGCGATCCATCCTCAAGCACGATGTCTTCTGGTGGGCGGAAGAGTTCTTGCGGGCTGCGGCCGTTACCGAACTAGGCGCCTTCCAGGGTACCGAAGAACGGGTCGGTAAGCCAGTATTTGATCACGTGTTTTGTCCGCAACCGGGAAGGCCGCTTCCAAGGTCACATACCCTAACCCGCTTCCCCCCATGTCTTGTGCAAAGTGCCAGTATAAACAGCCCTAATTATTTCATCAGCGGATCATCTTTAGGCAAACGCTTCGAGAACCATATGGCCAGTTTGTGTCGCATGGTTTGTTGCGAGACCTTGTCTTCTGGCAACGGTTGAATCAATTTGTCGTGCACCAGCAAACGGTAGATATATAGAATCTTCTCGCTGGCGGAATCCGTGGGCTCAAATATGGCGGCGCCGCAATCTTCAGCATACTTCACACCTGCCGCAATCGCCGCTTTCACCAACTCTGTCTCGTGTTTCAATTTCGCCATGGTGCTCTCGGCTGTCCAAATGCGTGAACGATGGTTGCGCCGTCGCGCGTCAGCTCATAGATGCCAGTCTCGACGCGGCCGTCGAGGTGATGTCCTCGGCTTTCGTAGTCATGCGCTTGTCCCGATGTATTCTTTGAATTCGGCGCCGCTTGCTATGGGCAAGGATCCCTTGTTACTCACTCGTTGTTTCACCTTCGTCGCACATGCTAATCTGAAAGACCTAGCTGTTGTTGAAATCGAGGTTTAGCGGAAGAGGTGTATTACTATGAGCTTCAGGCAATGGGTTTCTCGAATTGCCCAGTCAAAGGGCTTGAATATTTTTATGTGGATCTGGGCCATTATAACCGTATTTATCATCGTTATGAGTTGGATCGGACCTCCTACGCGTGATCCTCTTAACTCTGGGCCAACGCCGTCATCGCGGCAAAATGAAAACCCAACCCTGAGGGCCGTACCGCCCTAAAAACTGAGCTTCACGCCCACCCAGCCGGCGCGCGGGCCCCCGGGTGCCAGGAACCGCTCCTCGGCGATCGGATCGGCGAAGGCATTGAAGTTGCGGGTCCCACCGGTCTCGTAGTCGCTGTCGAAGAGGTTGTCGATGCGCGCCCAAACCTCGACATGCTCCCAGGGGTTGAAACGTGTGCGCAGGTTCACTATCGCGAAATCATCCACCGTGTCCAGCTCGTTGCTGTCATCGCCGCGCAGGAACTGGTCGGAGGCGTAGATGAGCGTGCCGCCGACCGACCACTTCGGGAGGATGGCCCAGTCGGCGCCGACCTTGAGGTTTTGTTCGGGAATACCGGGGATGCGGTCGCCTTTCTGTACCTGGATACCGTCGGGCTCGACCACGCTCGCCAGGGTTTCGGCGGATTCATAAGTCGCATCCACAAACCCGTAATTGACGGACCAACGCACGGACTCCCACTGCCCGTTCAGACCGAGCTCCACGCCCTGGCGGCGCGTCTCGTCGATATTGGTGAAAAACCCGGCGCCGCTCGTTTCGGTCACAGCGAAGATGAGGTCGTCTTCGAGCGTCGTGCGATAGAACGCCACGCGCCAGCGCAGGTCCTCGCCGAGCGGCAGTTGCCCGCGCGCACCAAGCTCCCAAGTCCTGCCGATCACGGGATCGAGCGGCGGATCGGCCACGAAGGCGTTGGGCAGATTACAAGGGTCCTCCGAATCGGCACAGGTCAATTCTGCCGGAGTGGGAGCCCGGAAGCTCTCGCTGTAGCCGCCGAAGAGGTTCAGATCCTCGAAGATCGAGTAGGTGAGACCCCCGGCCGGGTTGAAGCGATCGAAGTGGTGATCGCCGTTGAGATCGGCGTTTTCCGGATCGCCGGTCTGATCGCGGATCTCGATCTCGGTGATCTGATAGCGCCCCGAGAAGGTAGCTGCGAGGGCATCCGTGATATCGAAGGTGTCGGTCAGATAAATACCCCAGTTGTCCTGCCGGGTGGCGACATCCACCTCGGTCTCAAGCGCACCGCTACGCCGGATCCCACGCGCCAGGCCTTTCTGAAAGATCTCCCCCTCGGCCTCGCTCTGGGTGAAGTCGGTCTCGTTCCCGTCGTAGGCGAAACCGAAGGTCACGCTGTTCGCGCGCCCGAAGAACGTCGCTTGGTGGCTCACCTGCAAGGTGCCGCCGTAGCCGTCGGTGTCGGTCTGGGTGGTGCGGTCCTCGCCTTCGACCTCGAGCTCGAGATCACCGACGCCGCCGAAGGGCGCGGCGGATCCTTCGCATAAGCCGAGCGCGAGCGCTATCGCGCTATCGTCCTCATCCACGCACTGGACCTCGGCATCCCCATTCAAGGTATCGCGTTGGTACTCTCGGTAATAGGCATTGCCCGCCAGCAGCAACGCATCGGTGAAGACGTGGCTGGCCCTGAGATTCAGAAAATTCAGGTTGTTGTCGGTGTTGTCGGGAAAGGTGTGCACGGCATTGCGATCCCGGGCGAGCAGCCTCTCGGGGGCGAAACCGTTACCCGTCAGGTCGTTGTCCGCGAAGATGTAGCTGAGATCGAGATCGGTTTGGTCATTCTCCCACCCGATCTTCCCGAACAGTTGCCGGATTTCGCTCGGGGACTCGTCGCGCCAGCCGTCCTCATCGAGCGCGTTGAAGGTGAGATACCAGTCGACGCCGCCGTGGTTGCCGCCGTGTTCGGCCTCGACCGCCCAGCGCCCGAACGAGCCGCCGCTCGCTTCGACTTCGGTGCCCTGGTAGACGAAACCGCTCTTGGTGCGAAGCGCGATCGCCCCGCCTAGTGTGTTCAAGCCGAAGAGCGGATTCGAGCCGGGGATGAGGTCCACGCTGGAGATAGCCGACTGCGGGATCAGGTCCCAGTTGACCGTGTCGCCGAATCCTTCGTTGATGCGCACGCCGTCCATATAAATCGATAAGCCGATGGCGCTCCCGACCAGCGGCGAGGCCAGGAACCCGCGGTATTCCAGATCGTTCTGGAAGGGGTTGTTCTGGGCCGCGTTGATGTTCACGCTGCCGATGTTGTCGAACAGCATCTCGGAGAGGTCGAGTGGGTTCTGCTCCTCGATGTCTTCGGCGGTCAGCGACTGCACGTTGGCCGGGACTTTATCGATGGGTGTGCCGAGCGCCGGCAAGGGCGTGGTCGCGATCACGTCGATGGTTGGCAGCTCGATCGCCCCGGCGGGACTGCGCGTGCCCTCGCCCTGCCCGTCGTCCTCCTCCGCCATACCGGGAGAGGAAGCCCAGACAAGGGTCAGGACCGACGCCAGATAGCCCGCACGCATCGATGCGCGTGGGTACCGTGAAACGGCGCTAGGACTCATCATGTCACATCATTGTTGGTGTCGATGGTCAGAAGGCCATTGTTGTTCGCGGCTTTAGCGGCTTGCTCTGTGCCGCATAATCTACAAGCGAAAGCCTCTTTTCGATAGAGTCCCTCACCAGCAATTCGCGGGTGATAACTCCACATGCGATTCGGGTATATATCCCACCTGTATGGGAAAACTTCCCGTAATAGCAGATAGTCTCAGGACGCTATGGACCGGGGGCAGGCCGTGCCGCCATGCTACAACGCGGCCCGAGCCCGTGGACAGGGGACTTTCTCATCCATTCATCGATCGATTATCATTACGCGCAGTGTACCCTACGGGGATGTGCCGGTCCCGTAAGAGGGGTAGCTGTGGGCCGGCAGGCGGTGGAAGGAGATGAGATCCACGATCATGATCCTGTTGGTCGATGACCATGCCATAGTGCGGCAGGGATGCCGCCTGCTGGTGCAGCAGGCGGGCTTCGAGATTGCTGGCGAAGCATTCTCGGGAGAAGAT
The DNA here is from genome assembly GCA_043673815.1 of Chromatiales bacterium. Taxonomy (GTDB): domain Bacteria; phylum Pseudomonadota; class Gammaproteobacteria; order JACCXJ01; family JACCXJ01; genus USCg-Taylor. Next base: position 932 of record JBIMKD010000086.1, on the reverse strand, counting down.
GCCTACGCGTCCTGCCTCAAGCACCGCCCGCGCGTCGTGGTCGTGGACTTGGCTGGTCAGCCGCAATTCGGCGGCGCTCGACGTCACCTGCGCCGCCACCGAGTCGGTGCTCGAGAACGGCAATGACGCCGTCTTCGGCGCGCTTTTCCGGTTCGCGCTCGGGGGGGGGGCGCGCCCGGCGCGCTGTTCTATCGCCTGGTTAACACGCTGGACGCCATGTGGGGCTACCGCAACGGCCGCTATCTCGACTTTGGCTGGGCAGCGGCGCGGCTCGACGACGCGCTGAACTATGTACCGGCGCGGCTAACGGCGCTGACCTATGCAGTGCTCGGGAACTCTCGGCAAGCCCTCCGGTGCTGGCGTACGCGGGCCCGCGGCTGGGCTAGCCCCAACGCCGGGCCGGTGATGGCCGCGGGAGCGGGGGCACTCGGGGTAATCATTGGCGGGCCCGCCCGGTATGCGGACGAGTGGCATGTGCGCCTGGTGCTCGGCGTGGGGCAGCCGCCCGCCGTAGACGACATCGAGGGGGCGCTCGGGCTCGTTCGCGGTGGCGTGTGGTTGTGGCTCACCCTGTTCGGCCTCGCGGGAGCCTTGCATGCTTAAGCACGGCGGAAGACTGCGCGAAGCTGCGGCACGCTACGGCATACCTATCGAGGCTTGGCTGGATCTGTCTACAGGCATCAATCCCGACGCCTTTCCGGTGCCCCCATTGCCGCCTTCGGCATGGTCGCGCTTGCCCGAAGACGAGGACGGCCTTGAAGCGGCGGCACGCGCGTACTACGGCACGGACGCTCTGCTCGCGGTCGCCGGGTCGCAAGCGGCGATTCAAGCGCTGCCGCTGCTGCGCGGGCCTTGCCGTGTGGGCATCATAACCCCGGGCTATGCGGAGCACGCGTACGCCTGGCGGCGCGCCGGCCGCGTGGTCGCCGCGG
>JBIMKD010000085.1:0-30029 GCA_043673815.1 Chromatiales bacterium | reverse complement strand
TGCGCGGCGCGCATCCTCCGCACGGCCCGTCCGGCTTATGGCTCGCTTGGTCAATTCCACACGTTCGGTTTCTATCAACTTTATCGCGGTTCTCATGACCGCGATTATACTACTATATCACATGTTACAGGCCACTAGTCACTCACCACTAAACACTGGCGCACCTTCGGTGCGCCACGGATTCGTTTACGAGCGCGTACCGCACATCACGCTCAAGTCCATTGCCAACAACGCGGAAATAGACGTTATCTGGGACAAGTGGCAGGCGACGCTGGAGCCGCTGCGCGAAGCGTTGAACGCCGCACTCGGCACCAACTGGCAGGAATGGGAAATCGCCCCCGACCTTTTCGCCGTCATTCCGGCGAAAGCCGGAATCCAGAAAGAAGCCAAAGACTGGACCCCGGCTTCCGGCGGGGTGACGGACGCAGCCAAGAAGCTGCACGCTGACTGGTGGCAAGCCCGCATCGCGCGCCAGCGTGAGATCGATGCGTCAATCGCCGCCAAGGCCGAGTTTGAATACCTCTACGACAAGCCCTACCAGGACAACAAAAAGGTCCGCGTGGCCGGACCGTTCACCGTCAAGAGCCTTTCCCCGCACCGCATGCTCGGCGTAGACGAGAACGACGAACTGATCGATCGCGTCGCTGAACCCGGCGCTGACTACGATGCGAAGCAGTCCTTTCCCCAGATGATCCTGGAAAACCTCAAAACCGCAGGCGTCCAGCAAGCACACAAAGAAGACAAGATCATCTTCACCGCGCTCAAACCTTGGCCCGGCGAGCTGGTCTGTACCGAAGGTCGCTATTTGGAATACCCCTCACCCCAACCCTCTCCCACAAGGGGCGAGGGAGAAAAGCGGAGCGCCGCCCAAGACTTGGAACCCTCTCCACCCAGCGGGGGGAGAGGGGAGGGTGAGGGGGGCGGAGTAGAAAAACGCGCCGCCATCTTCATCGGCCCCGAGTTCGGCACCGTCACCCGCCCCGATCTGGTCGCCGCGGCGCGCGAAGCCGGCGACGCCGACTTCGACGTGCTGATCGCCTGCGCCTTCAACTACGAGGCGCACGCCACCGAATTCAACAAACTCGGCCGCATCCCCGTGCTCAAGGCGCGCATGAACGCCGACCTGCACATGGCCGAAGACCTCAAGAACACCGGCAAAGGTAACCTGTTCGTCATCTTTGGCGAGCCGGATATTACGGTGGTTAGTGAAGAGTGGTTAGTGGATAGTGACAGCAAGAGAATTGCGCCTTATGAAATCTTTAAGCTCGTATCGGGAATTAATAGTCTGGCAGAAGTCAATCGACTTGGCCGTCAGGATTTACGCGACTACGCGCAGCTTTCCCACCGAGGAGAGATTTGGGATTACATCGCAAATGCGGCGGGCGGCGACCTCCATTCCGGCAAACATCGCCGAGGGACAGGCGCGAAAAACGACGGGGGAGTTTCTGCAGTCGCTTGGCATTGCGCGGGGATCTCTGGCGGAGGTGGAAACCTTTCTGACATTGTCCGAAAGATTGGAGTTTCTCACCAAGCTGGACTCCGAGAGCTTGCTCAACGCCTGCGCCGAGATCAACAAAATGCTCCACGCGCTCATGAAATCCCTATCCACTCCCCACTAGCCACTAACCACTATTCACAAGTCACTGTCCACGGCGTCGACGTCTTCCACCCCAATACCGGCGAAGTCCGCAGCGACGGACCCGGCGGCATCGCCTGCTGGTTCATCGACACCGACTACAACGAAGAAAGCTTCTTCGTCCGCCACGCCTACTTCCTCGGCGCAAACGATCCGTACAGCGCGCTCAAGACCACACTCAAGGCCGAGATCAACGAAGACGCCTGGGCCACGCTGAACAGCGATACCTCCCGCGCTTTTCCCAAACCGAAATCGGGACGGATTGCAGTGAAAGTCATAAATCATCTAGGCGATGAGGTGATGAAGGTGTTCAAGGTTCAGTGATATGCGGAGTGGTGCAATCGTAAGATAATTGGGCTTGCTTTACGCCAAATAAACCATGACACGCGTTGCCATCAAACCGGAAATGTTGCGCTGGGCGCGGCAGCGAGCACGCGCCGATGAGCACCAGTTGGCGATCCGGTTTCCGAAGCTAGCCGATTGGGAGCGCGGCGAGATATTGCCAACCCTCAAGCAACTCGAACGGTACGCTCGTGCAACCACGACGCCAGTTGGGTATCTGTTTTTAACCGAGCCGCCGGAAGAGCGCATCCCAATCCCGGATTTTCGAGTGATGGACAATTGGCAGATGCCTCGGCCAAGTCCGAACCTGCTGGAAACCATCTATGTCTGCCAGCAGCGGCAGGCCTGGTACCAGGACTGCGCTAAGTCTCACGCGTTGCCCAAGCTACGTTTTATCGGTTCTGCGACCGTCGACAGCTCCATCGAGGAAACTGCTGAACGAATACGGCAGAAGCTGCAGTTCGATCTCAAATCTCGCCGCGATTGCGCCACATGGGAAGAAGCGTTGCGCGAGTTCATCGCTCAGGCGGACAACGCTGGCATCATGGTCATGTGCAGCGGCGTGGTCCAGAACAACAATCACAGACGACTTGATCCTGAAGAGTTCTGTGGATTCGCAATGACCGATCCAGTGGCGCCTCTGGTATTTATAAACGGCGCGGACAGTAAGTCCGCCCAGATGTTCACGCTTGCCCACGAGCTAGTGCATCTCTGGCTTGGGCAATCCGCGGTTTCGAACGCTGATATCGCATCGGTGCGCGGACGAAATGTCGAACGCTGGTGTAATCGAGTGGCCGCGGAGTTACTTGTGCCTTTGGAAACCATGAGGGCCGAAGTTGATGCCGATGAACCGCTCGAACGAACTATGTCGCGTCTTTCTAGGCGTTTCAAGGTAAGTACTCTTGTTGTGATGAGGAGGCTATTCGATATGAGCGTGCTTTCCCGAGAAGCATTTTCGCAAGCTTATCGTTTAGAACTGACACGCCTCAAAGCAATACAAAAGCGCAGTGGCGGCGGAAACTTCTATCTTTCGCAGGCTGCGCGCGTAAGCAAGCGTTTTGCGCGTGCTCTTGTTGAAAGTACGCTCGAAGGACAAACCCTTTATCGCGACGCGATGCGCATGTTGGGTGTGTCGAAGGTAGAGACGTTCAAGGAACTTGGGCGTAGCCTTAGCTTCGGTATTTGATGGCCTACCTCCTCGATGCCAATGTCTTTATTCAGGCGAAGAATCTGCATTACGGATTCGATTTCTGCCCGGCATTTTGGGATTGGTTGATTGAGAAGCATCGGCAGCACGAGCTCTTCAGTATTAGCCGTGTTGGTGACGAGTTACGGGCGGGAACGGATGATCTAGCGAATTGGGCGAGTGAGCGTGGCAAGCAGTTCTTTCTTGAGCCCGACCCGAAAGTTGTGCCAGCGCTTGCGTCTGTATCGCAATGGGTGTCGAGTCAGCAGTACGAGCCCGCGGCTATCAGTACCTTCTTGCAGATTGCGGACTACTACCTCGTCGCACACGCGAAAGCTCATGGGCACATAATCGTTACGCACGAGATTCCGGCCGATTCCAATCGAAGGATCAAGATTCAGTGGGTGGAGATCCGCGAGCGGGTTGAGGAGATTGCAGTCCCAAAATATATCGAGGTTGCGCGATCTCCGCCGGCCAAGCCGCTGCTGTTCGCGCATCGCTCCGACGATGATCTGCTGAGCTATGGGGTGCCGGTGGAGTGGCTGGCCGATGTGCGCCAGGCTAACGAGGACAGTCTGTTGGATCTGGCAGACCACCTTCCGGGCGAGGCCGCCCAGGCCTTACTAGAACTGGCTACGGGTGGCAGGCCACAGATCGCGCAGCCGGTCGCCATAGGGGTTGATCCCTTCAATCACCCCGACGCCCAGCGGCGTTTTCGGGTGATGAGCGACGTTGAGGAGCTGGAACGTGCGTTGGCGTATCCGTGGGAGAAGTGGACGATCTTTCTCCATCCGGCGCAACGGCAATGGGTAGAACAAGAGTACAGCGGCCCCGCGCGCGTCTCCGGCTCGGCGGGCACGGGCAAGACCATCGTCGCGTTGCACCGCGCTGTCTTTCTCGCCCGCCGCCATCCCGATGCCCGGATCTTGCTCACGACTTTTTCCGATATGCTGGCCAATGCACTGCGAACCAAACTCAGGCGTCTGATCAGCAACCAACCACGCCTCGGCGAGCGCCTGGAAGTGCATGCGATGAACGCCATTGGTGAGCGGCTTTATGAGCTGCACTTTGGCCGTCCGCGCATTGCATCCCGCGATCTTATCAAGCAGCTCTTCGCGGAGGCGGCAGCAAAAGAGTCTTTACAGCGATTCAGCCTCAATTTTCTGTTGACGGAGTGGGAGGAATTGGTTGATGCATGGCAGTTGGAAAGCTGGGAGGCGTATCGCGACGTAAAGCGTCTCGGCAGAAAAACGCGCTTACCGGAGCCTCAGCGCGCCGCGCTTTGGTCTGTCTTTGATTCCGTAAGCACACACCTGAAGACCGAAGGCTTGGTCACTCACTCAGGCATGTTCAGCCCGCTGGCCGGACAGTTGGCTGGTCGCAAACACCCACCCTTCGACTTTGCCGTGGTCGATGAAGCACAGGATGTGAGCGTTGCGCAGTTGCGCTTTCTAGCCGCGCTCGGGGCCAATAGACCGAACGGCCTTTTCTTCGCGGGCGATCTCGGTCAGCGGATTTTCCAGCAACCCTTCTCGTGGAAATCGCTCGGCGTGGATATCCGCGGCCGCGCGCGCACCCTGCACATCAATTATCGCACCTCGCATCAGATCAGAATGCAGGCCGATCAATTGCTGGGGCCGGAAGTATCGGATGTTGATGGGAATACGGAGGAGCGGCGCGGCACGGTCTCGGTCTTTAACGGCCCGGCACCTGCCATTCGGAGCTTCGGCAGCCAGGAAGAAGAGCTCAGCGCGGTCGCCGCTTGGCTGACAGAACGCAGCAAAGAGGGCGTGATGCCTCATGAAATCGGCGTATTCGTCCGCTCCGAGGCAGAGCTGGAGCGCGCCCGTGCGGCAGTCGCTAAGGCCGGGCTGCCGTTCAAAGTGCTCGACGAGCACGTTGAAACGACGAGCGGTCAGGTGTCGATTAGCACCATGCATCTGGCCAAAGGCCTGGAGTTCCGCGCCGTATCGGTGATGGCCTGTGATGACGAAATCATTCCCCTGCAATTGCGCATCGAGACAGTGGCCGACGACACCGATCTGGAAGAGGTCTACAACACCGAACGCCATTTACTATACGTCGCCTGCACGCGCGCGCGGGATCACTTACTCGTGACCAGCGTTGATCCGGCATCGGAGTTTCTGGATGATCTGCGCGAAAGGTAACCGATCCATTTGTCGCCCCCGGTTGTCGACGTATTTTCGCGTACAGTTACGCTGAGGGCAGGAGGCCTTACTCTTGACAGAAATTGAAGAGGCTGAACAAGGCGAGGCAATTCTGCCAAGATATACGACTACTACTATGATCCGTAGGCCGCATTGGCAAAGTCGCAGCGCGCGAGCGCGCGTAGCTCGGCCAGCGCGACGGTCACCATGGCAAGATCACACTGCTCCGCGTTTCCGATCTCACTGATGAGATGATGGTAGCGCTTGAGCGCATCGCGAAACGGACCCGAGCGGCGATCGATGAGGCCCTCACCCGGTTCCGTCGCAGCCTTAAGCACGAGCACCGTTAATTCCGAGTGCAGCGCGGCCAGTTCATCGCCCGCCTCAATGCGCGCTCGCTCTTGCCAGGCCCCTTGTAAGGGTAAGCGCTCAATTTGATCGCGCAGCCAGTCTATTTTGAGCCGCTCACTGAGATCACAGTACACGGTGCCCACGGCGCCTAGCTCGCGTCCCGCTTGCATGCAGATCTCGCTGATGTCGAGGACATGGACCAATGAGCGAAGCCGCGCGGATTTTACCGCCAGCTCCTGCGGAACCCCCTGGCGTGTCCAGGTCTCGATCGAACGGGCCACGCCCTGGCCCTCAGTGCCGATGACAGGCTGGTCGAGTTGCTGGCCAAACCATTGCACTGCGGGACCGAACTGTTTCACCGCCACGGCGATATCGAGGGGTCTCCGCGAGCGCCGTAAAAACCATCGCGTGGCCCGTTCGACGAGCCTCTGTGTCTCTAAAATCAGCTCGATCTGGACCGCGCGCGCTGCCCGATTTTCGCTCCGGTCGATCTCGTCCCAAAGGCCTCGAACCTCGAAAACATCGCGCGCCGCCAGGTAGGCGCGGGCGATGGCGGGGACATCGCGCCCGGTAAGCTCATGCATGCGCAGCCCAAACGTGATCCCGGCTCGGTTCACCATGCTGTTAGTGACGATGGTCGCAATGATCTCGCGGCGCAGGCGGTGATCAAGCAACTCCTGAGGAAAGCGCAATCGCAGCGGCGCGGGAAAATAACGCTCGAGCACGCTCGCGAGATAAGGCTCGTCGGGCAGGTCGGAGGCCAGAATTTCAGGATAGAGGTCCATCTTCGCGTAGGCCAAGAGCACCGCGATTTCCGGCCGCGTGAGGCCGAGGCCCGCCGCCTTACGCTCGGCGAGCGCCTCCTCCCCCGGCAGGGCTTCCAGCGTCCGATCGAGCAATCCGTCGCGTTCGAGCGCGGTCATGAGCTGCTGGCACCCTTCAAGCTGAGATCTCGCCTCGGCCTCCGCGATGCTGATCGCGCGCACTTGGCGATAGCAATCCTGGAGCACATGCCCGGCCACCTCCTCGCTCATCTCGGCCAAGAGTTGGTTACGCATCTTGTCGCTGAGATCGCCTCGCGCGGTGGCCGCATTGAGCGGGATCTTGAGGTTGACCTCCCGGTCCGAGCAATCGACCCCGCCGCAGTTGTCGATGGCGTCGGTATTGAGGCGCCCGCCCCCGAGCGCATATTCGATGCGCCCCCGTTGGGTCAGGCCGAGGTTACCGCCCTCGGCGATCACCCGGCAGCGCAGCTCATGGGCATCCACGCGGACGCCATCGTTACTCCGGTCCCCAATCTCCGCGTGACTCTCCGCGTGGGCCTTAACGAAGGTTCCGATCCCGCCGTTCCAAAGGAGATCCACGGGCGCCTTGAGCAAGGCGCGGATGATCTCGGCGGGGGTCAGACGCTCCGCTTGCAGGGCGAGGGCTTCCTTGATCTCCGTCGAGAGCGCGATGGCCTTGGCCGCGCGCGGATACACGCCGCCGCCGCTTGAGATGAGCGCCGGGTCATAATCCGCCCAGGTCGTGCCCGCCTGCGCAAACAAACGCCGGCGTTCCTCGTAGCTTGATTCCGGATCCGGATTGGGATCGAGAAAAATATGCTGGTGATTGAAGGCGCCGATGAGCTTGATATGCCTGGATTGCAGCATGCCGTTGCCGAAAACATCGCCCGCCATGTCGCCGATGCCGACCACCGTGAAGTCCTGTGACGCGACGTCCAGCCCGAGGTCCCGGAAATGATGCTTGACCGCCTCCCACGCTCCGCGCGCGGTGATCCCCATGCGCTTATGGTCATAGCCTGCGGAACCGCCCGAGGCGAAGGCGTCACCGAGCCAAAACCCGTACTCGCGCGCGATGGCGTTGGCGAGATCCGAAAACGCCGCCGTCCCCTTGTCCGCCGCGACCACCAGGTAGGGATCGTCCTCGTCGTAACGCACCACATCCCGCGGTGCCACGACGCGCTCCCCGGCGCGGTTATCGGTGATATCGAGCAAGCCGCGGATAAAGATCTCATAATACGCGGCGCCCTCGCGGCGCGATGCCTCCGGCCCGCCGGTCGGCGGCGGGTGCTTGACGACAAACCCGCCTTTGGCCCCCACGGGCACGATGAGCGCGTTTTTAACGCGCTGCGCCTTCATGAGGCCCAGCACTTCGGTGCGAAAGTCTTCCCGCCGATCGGACCAGCGGACCCCGCCTCTCGCCACCTTGCCGCTACGTAAGTGCACGCCTTCGGTGCGCGCTGAATAGATAAACACTTCGAACATCGGCCTGGGCTTCGGCAACCGCGGGATCAAGGCGGGGTTGAGCTTGACTGACAGGTAGGGTTTATCGCGCCCGGCCGCATCGCGCTGGAAATAATTTGTCCGCGTCGTAGCTTGGATGAGCGTAAACGCCGCCCGCAAGATCCGGTCTTCGTCGAGACTCGTCACGTTGTCCAGGGCGCCCTCCACGTATGCCGCGAGGGTCGACACCGCGCCCGCCCGGCGTTTGCGTTGCGGATCGAAGCGCGCCTGGAACAGATCCACCAGCATGTGCACGATGCCGGGGTTGTGCGCCATGCAATCTTCCATATAGGACTGGCTGAAGGCCATGCCGAGATGGCGGAGATAGCGGCAATAAGCACGCAGCACGAGGATTTGGCGCGCCTCCAGCCAAGCGCGCAACACCAAGCGGTTAAAGCCGTCGTTTTCAACCACGCCCGACCAGACTTGCGCGAAAGCGTCCTGAAACTTGGCGCGCACAGCATCGACGTCAAAACCCTCGCCTTCGTCATGCTTGAGCTGATACTCGTGGATCCACACCGCCGCCGCCGGCGCTTTGATCTCGTAAGAACGATCGGCGGCTACCGTCACGCCCATGTTCTCGAGCACCGGCAAGACGTCCGAGAGCGGAATCGAGGCGAGAGCGTGATAAAGCTTGAACGATAGCTCAGCGGCGATGATCTCCGGAGCGCCGAAGAGATGCATCTCCAGGTGGCCGCTGGCGAGAGCCGCCTCGATCTTGCCAATGTCATAGACTGTGCTCCGGGCGCTGAAGTCCTCCCGATACGCGACCGGAAAGGCGTCGCGATAGCGGCTCAACAAATCATTGCCGGTCTCCTCCCCGTGCGCCTCCAAAAGCGCTTCGTGCAATCGGTCCTGCCAGGAACGCGTGGCCTCCGCGAGACGCGCCTCGATTTCTTGTACATCGTAATCCGCGGGGCCGCCTGATTTGGCGTGGACGATGAAATGGATGCGCGCCAACGGCGATTCGGAGAGCGCCACCGTGAAATCCACCTGGGATGCGTCGAACGCGCTGCGCAAGATCGCCTGCATGCGCTGCCGCAGCTCGGTGTGGAAGCGATCGCGCGGGGCAAACACAAGGCAAGAAAAGAAGCGGCCGTACGGATCCTCGCGCACGAACAGGCGCACCCGCTGGCGCTCCTGAAGATGCATGATCTCCATCGCGAATTGCAGCAACTCGTCCTCGCCGATCTGGAACAATTCATCGCGCGGATAGGAGTCTAGGATAAACAAGAGCGCGCGCCGCGAGTGGCTTCCCGGGAGTAAACCCGAGCGCGCGATCACCCGATCGATCTTATGACGCAGCAGCGGGATCGCCTTGGGATCGCTCTGGTAGGCGCTCGCGGCATACAAACCCAAGAACCGGTGCTCGCCGATCACCTCACCCTTAGCGCCGAAGCGTTTCACGCCGATGTAATCGAGATAGCCGGGACGGTGCACGGTCGAGCGCGAGCTCGACTTGGTGACGATGAGGGGATAGGGATCGAGGGCCAGGCGCTTGACCTCGGCGGGGAGCTCCGCGAAGCTGCGCGAGATTGCGGGCGCCATGCGCTCGCGTAATAGACCGAGACCGGATCCCGCAACAATCGCCAGCTCTTCCGTGCCGCTGCTCCGGATCAGCCGATGGTCGCGGTATCCGAGGAGGACGAAGTTGTCCTGCGCTATCCATTCGAGAAAGGCAAGAGATTCGGGCACCGCCGGGTGCACCGGCGGGCGCGCGGATAGCTCTTGCGAGGCCAGTGACAGTGCGGCGCGCATCTGCGGCCGATCCTCGACCGCCATGCGCACATCATCGAGCGTCCGATAGAGGTCCTCTTTTAGCCGCTCCAAGATATGCGGGTCAGACTCGCGATTGACCTCGGCATGGATAATCGACTCGAGGCCGCCCGCGTTCGCGTCCGGATCATGAACCGACAGCAGATCCCCTTCACGGTCGCGCTCCAAGCGCATGATCGGGTGCACGATGAGGTGTACCGTGAACCCATGGCGATTGAGCGCCATGCTCACCGAATCCACCAAGAACGGCATGTCGTCGGTAACGATTTCTATGATCGTGTGGGTGGATTGCCAGCCATGCTTCTCGAAGCTCGGGTTGTACACGCACAGCTTGCGAAGGCCGGGCGGTCGGCGCCGCGCAAGCGTCCAGTGGGCGACGGCGGCGCCGAATAGGTCTAGGGGCTGACTTTCGGCGAGGTCATCGGCTGCGACCCCCAGGTAATACTGGCGCACGAAATGTGCGGCCGGCTCGCCATGCTCGGGGGCCAAGCGTTCGCGTGCAAGCGCGGCGAGATCGTCGATGAGCCCGGTTTTCCACTGTTCCGTACGCGCCGAAAACATAAGCCGAAAGACGCTACCGTTCGCGAAGAGTTGCGAGACCGGAGCTAGGCAACGCTCTTGATGAAAACTTTCGAGTTGCGTTGATAGTTATACAGACCCTGCCGCGCGACGGGCAGGTCCTCGATACGCGCTTCCGTAAAGCCGCGCTCGATAAACCAATGGGCGGTGTGCGTGGTCAGTACGCACAAGGTCGTGAGACCTAAGCTACGGGCGTTGGCTTCTAAATCGAGAAACAACTGGCTGCCGCGTCCCGCATCTTGGTAACTCGGGTGCACCGCAAGGCACGCAAGCTCGGCCACGCTTTCACGGGGATAAGGATACAGGGCTGCGCATCCGATGATGGCCCCATCCCGCACCAGCACGGTGAAATGATCCATTTCCATCTCAAGCTTCTCTCTTGAACGCCGCACCAGCACCCCCTGGGCTTCGAGCGGCGCGATAAGCTCCAAGACGCCGCCGACATCGTCGATGGTCGCCCGGCGCAGCTCATCGAAACGCGCCGCGCTTACCAGGGTCCCGATCCCGTCACGCTGGAACAACTCCAGCAGCAGTGCCCCATCGGTGGTTTGGTCAATCAAATGCGTCCGGCCGACGCCGTTGCGCGAGGCGCGGATGGCGCACTCGAGCTCCGAGAGATCGTCGCCGGCGCTTCTGCGCTCGATGAGAAACTGCTGTGCTTCATGGTCCGTGAGCTGACGGACTAGCGTGCCCGATCCATCCAGAACTCCGGGGGCAGCGAGCAGGAAGATCAACTTGCTCGCACGCAGGCTGATCGCTACCGCCGTCGCGACCTCATCCGCATCCAGGTTAAACACCTCGCCGGTCGGGGAATAACCGACGGGCGGGATGACGACAATATCTCCCTGATTCAATTGGGCATGGATGGCTTTCGCATCGACTCGCCGCACCTCCCCGGTATAGCGCAAATCGGTTCCGTCGCGCACACCCGAGGGCTTGGCCGTGATGAAGTTTCCCGAGGCGACGCGGATGCTGGCGTTGGCCATGGGGGAATTGGGCAGCCCCAGCGACAAGAGGGCTTCGATCTCGATGCGTACCGTGCCGGCGGCCTCTTTGACATAGGTGAGCGCTTGCTCATCGGTCACCCTCAGGCCATCGACATAGTGAATATCCGCGCCCGCGCTTTTTAGACGCGCCTCGATCTGAGGCCGGGTGCCATATACTAAGACTTGCCGGATCCCCAGGCTATTGAGCAAGGCAATGTCATGTATCAGGCTCGGAAACCCGCGATCTAGCACCATCTCCCCGCCGAAACAGATGACGAAGGTGCGGCCGCGGTGATTATGGATATACGGCGATACGGCGCGAAACCAATCGACGAAATCTTGCGGGCCGGCCGGCATTGCTTCAACCCCCGAGGCAATACTCGGCGATCAGCGCTTTGATAATCGACTGCATCGACAGCCAGCGCGCGCCATCCACATACTCGTCGGGCTGATGCGCCTGCGCGATGTCCCCCGGCCCGCAGACGGCGGTCTCTATGCCGAGCCCATTCAGGAACGGCGCCTCGGTCGCGAAGCTGACCGCCCCTGCGCGCAGGCCGGTGAGTCGTTCGAGCGATTGCACGATCGCCGAGTCGCGATCGGTCTTCAAGGCGCCGATCCCCGCCACTAGCGGCCGCACCTCGAAGAAGAGACCGCTCCCCGCGACGGCCCGGTCGACACGCTCGACGAGCGCCTGGTGCAGCGAGTCGAACGGCATGCCCGGCAAGGTGCGGATATCGATCTGGATCTCGCATTCGGCGCAGATCCGGTTGGGGCTGTCGCCGCCGTGGATATTACCGAGATTAAGCGTCGGCTCCGGGACCTCGAAATCATGATCCGCATAGGCCGCCTGCAGCTCTCCTCGCCATTCCATCAGGGCGCCGAGGACCCGGTGCATGCCGTCGATCGCGTTGTTCCCGAGCCTCGGGTTGCTCGCATGCCCGGAACGCCCGCGCAGGCGGATCGATTCTAGCATTACGCCCTTGTGCATATAGACAGGCTTAAGGGCCGTCGGCTCGCCGATGAGCGCGTAACGCCCAAGCCTCTTGCCTGCGGCTGCGAGGGCGCGGATCCCGGCCATCGAGCTCTCCTCATCGGCGGTCGCGAGGACGACGAGCGGGCGGGTCAAGGCACGGAGATCGATGTCCCCGACCGCAGCGAGGATCAAGGGGAAAAAATTCTTCATGTCGGCCGCGCCGAGCCCATAGAGCTTTCCGTCCCGCTCGGTGAGCGTGAAGGGATCGGTCGACCAGGCGCCCTCATCATAGGGCACGGTATCGGCGTGTCCGGAAAGGACCAAGCCCCCTTCTCCCGGGCCGCTACGGGCGATCAGATTAAGCTTGTCGGGATGATGCCGAAGCGGCATCAGCTCGGCTTGAAAACCCGAATCCGAAAACCAATTCGCCAGGCATTCGACCACGGCGCGGTTGCCGCAGTCGAAGCGCGGATCGACGCTGCTCATCGAGGGGATCGCGATGAGCCGCGATAGCATTTGCACCAACGTAGGCAGTTGCACCGCCATGGAACGCCGCTCAAAGTCATTGAATGCGCGATTGTACACGCGCCGTGGCCTCAAGGCATCGCAGCGTTGTGATGACGGGGCGCTGGATGAAGATGAAACTTGCTGAGTTTCCTACGCTGCCTTGACCCCTCCGGGGCTCTACGCGCTCAGCCCATCCGCGACCCGGAGCCTTCCGGTTGTTTTAGGAGAGCCGCCACGGTAAGGATAGCGATATCCCGAAATGGATGCTGCATCAGCAGATCCTTGTCGCCGGTCAGAATGCGATCCGCGTCACCGCAGACCGCCAGTTCGAGGAACTTGTTATCTCTTGGATCACGGCAGGCGGTGATTTCCTGGTCAATCACGACCTCCTCACCCGCGGCGATGAACTCGGCGATAAAGGCGCGGACGGTTTCCGCTTCAATATACCGGGCAAACTTTGGTCGGGTGAGCACCTCGGCCAACTCGGCCAAGGTGGCGGAGGAATACAGCAGGGTGTGCTTGGCCATGACGTGATCCAGGCCTGGAATGAGCGGCGAATTCGGATGGATGAGGTAACTGACCCACAGGTTGGTGTCTATCACCACCCTCATGCGTCAGACTGCACCAGTTCCTTGAAAATATCATCCGTCATGCCCCGGCGCTTAGCCTCTTCACGGGCGCGCCGGGCAATGTCGGCCAGGCTCTCATCGACCAGAACGGTCACGGGCTTGTCGGGCGCGATGCCCAGTTGTGCCAGGATCTTACTGGCGTCACCCGCAGCGATGTTTTCGATGGCTCGTGCCATAGGCTATCCCCGGTCAGAGCCGGAAGTTCAGGATGGCACCTTAGCACACGTTGGGTCGTTATAAAACGCTGTAGCCGGCGTAGCACGGAATAGGTTACGTCGCCACCCTTAAGCCGCGCCCGGCCACAAGAGCCGGAAAAACATGTACCGCACGGGCATCGTGGAGCATATTGTTGGGCAGCTTACTATGCAGCACGGAGGACAGAGTCCTGTATTTCCGGCGGCAGCTCCACCATCGCAAACCCAGTTGGCCGGATAAAGGTAGTCTTCACCACGTTCGTCAACCACCCGGATGTCTCCGTCTTGCGCCGCATCCTCATCGGCAATGACGCGATAGATCTTGTGCAACTCCAGCGACGCCGGATACTCCGTGTTGTTGATACAAACGGCGAAAAGTGGCGTTTCGTGCTTTGCTCGTTTCATATGTTTCAATCCAGCTTGTCCTGGAACGCCCAGAGGCTCATCAAATCCTTCTTGTTGGCGCTGCCGGGACTGATCTCCGCATCCTTGAAATAGGTGAAGATGAATGGCTTGTTGGTGGCTCTGAACTGGCCGAAGGCGGTCTCAAATTCCTCTTCGGTGTACGGACCTACTTTGGTCCAGAACAGCATCACGGAGATGTCGCACTCTCGAATGGCCTTGTTGTACTCGTCTTGCAGCCGCGTCTTGGAAACGGCGTCGAGAAAGTCCTCCCACACGACGAGCTCGATAAAGACGCCTTGATCCACCCAATCCTTATTCTTGCGATTGATAAAAATTTCAAATTCGTTCCGGTCCTCTTTTAATTCAGAGGAGGACGCGAGAAATATTTTTTTCGTTTGCGTCATGGTGTTTCCGTGTACCGGCTGTAATGCCGCTCAAAATCATGGAAAGCGCGATTGTACACGCGCCTCGGACTCAAGGCATCGCAGCGTTGTGATGACGGCGGCGCTGGATGGAAATGGGAAAACAATTTGCTGAGTTTCCGGCGCCGCCTTGACCCCCTCCGAGCGGCTAGTTACAGTTAGCCCCTGTTTAGTCCCTTATCGCCCAAATCTTATGAGTTTTGCACAAGATTTTTTTGGTGACTTCTGGAAACCCGCGCCACTATTGGGTTTCAAGGTGATCAAGAAGTCATCCAACTTTTTGGTTCCGGCTATGCCGGGTTAGGGGTGGAGGCAAAGGAGCAGAGCATGCCGCGTTCGCCTTTCTTCGATCGGTTAGCCCGCACCATCCGGATCGCGCACTACTGCGAGGAGCGGAAGATCTCGACCGGCGAGGGCCTGGAGCGCTTCGCCGAGGCCGAGGCGCGCGAGGCGAAGCGGCGGCAGACCCGGCGCGAGTTCCTGGCCGACGTGGGAAGGATCGCGGCGGTCGGCGCGGCCGCGACCATCGCGGGCCCGTTCGAGGCGTTCGCGCGGCCGCCGAGCGCCGGGCTCGATGTGGGGATCGTCGGAGCGGGGCTCGCCGGGCTCGCCTGTTTCGACCGCTTCAAGAAGGCGGGCACGACGCCTTTCCTCTACGAGGCCTCGACGCGCGTGGGCGGCCGCTGCTTCTCCGTGAGCCGGGCGAAGCCGGCCCCCGGCAACATCTTCTTCCCCGGACAGGTCGGCGAGCGCGGCGGCGAGTTCATCGACAACCTCCACAAGACGATGCTCGGCTACGCGACCGAGCTCGGCCTCACGAAGGAGGACTACTTCGACAACCCAGGCGAGATCTTCTACCGCTTCGGCGGCGTGACTCGCTCCGAGGCGCAGATCGTCGATATCTATCGCCAGTTCGTGCCGATCATCAACGACGATGTGAGGCGGCTCTCCTCGTCATCGCTTACCGCCTTTGCCCACAGCCCCCACGACGAGGCGCTCGACAACACCTCGCTCGCCGAGTACCTGGACGGGCAGAACGCCGCCGGCGAACCCTTCGACCCGGTCCTCGCGGCGGCACTCGGGGAGGCCTACAGGGGCGAGTACGGGCTCGACCCCGAGGAGCAGTCGACCCTCAACTTTATTCTCTTTATCGCCTCGAACCGCTCGTCGAAGCTCAAACTCTTCGGCAACCAGAGCAACGAGCGCTGGCACATCCGCGAGGGGAACGAGGAGATCCCGCGCCGCCTGGCGGGGCGGAAGCTCGGGCTCGTCCACGAATCGACCGGCGCGGTCCTCGACACGCAGCACCTCAAGACCGGCTGGCGCCTCACCCGCGCGCGGAACAACGGGTCGAAGATCGCTCTCACGTTCGACGCCGCCGGGAAAATCAAGACGGTCGAGCACACGTTCGTCGTGATCACGATCCCCTTCTCGGTCCTGCGCGGGGTCACGCTCGACGCGAACCTCGGGATCGGCGCGAACCTGAACCAGCTCGAGGCGATCCAAAGCCTCGGCTACGGGACGAACGTGAAGACGCTCGTCGGCACGACGTCGCGGCCGTGGTCGTCACACGGCGGCAACGGGACGACGTACGTGACGGGCCTCCCGGGCGCGCAGATCTCCTTCGAGACAAATTTCGCCGATGCCATGAATCCGCAGACCGGGTCGGGAGCCATCCTCACGGACTACCGGAGCGGGGTCGAGGGCGCGACCTTGAACGGCATCCCGCTGCAGCAGGCGGCGGCCACCTTCCTCTCCCGCCTCGATACGGTCTTCGATGCGAACGGGGCCTTCCTCGCATCGGCGCGGCGCGTGAACGGGAAGATCGTCGCCCACCGCGAGCACTGGCCGACGAACCCGCTCTCGCAGGGAAGCTACACTTGCTACCGGCCGGGCCAGTTCACCCGGTTCTGCGAGACCGAAGGACAGCCCGCGGGCAACCTCTTCTTCGCCGGCGAGCACACGAACTCCTTCCACATCTGGCAGGGGTTCATGGAGGGCGGCTGCCTCTCCGGGATCGACGCGGCGAACGCGATCATCGCCGCGGCGCCCTAATAGTCAGGAACCTCCGAAGACGATCATTGTCCGTGCACGTTCAATCCCGATCCGCACGCCAGATCGAAACGATGATCCACACGCTGTTGCAGAACGCGATCATGTAGCCGAGCAGACCGAGCACGGTGAACAGCGGCATCCCGAACAGGGTCGGACCACGGGGGACGGTCATCACGATGGAAGAACCGACTACGAGCGAGGCAGTCATGATGCCGATGGTGATGCGGTCGATGGTGTGATCGAGGCGCCGGCCGAAGCTGTCCAAGCGCTTGAGATCGAGGTCCACCCGCATCCTGCCCCGGCGTAGGTCCTTGAACAACCGGGCGAGATCCCGCGGGACGGCGCTGACCATGTTGAACATCTGCGCCAGGCTGTTCTGCCCGCGCTTGATGAGCGCGGCCGGCTCATAGCGTTCGGCGACGGCCCGCTCGAGAAAAGGATCGAGATGGTCGATGAGCCGGAACTCCGGATCGTACTGGCGCCCGAGCCCCTCCAGCGTGATGAGGGCCTTGAACATGAGGGTGAGATCCGGGGGCAGCACGATCGAGTGCTCGCGCATGATGCTGTTTACCTGGCGCAGGAGCGTGGCGATGCGGACGTCCTTCAGCGGTACATCCGCATAATCGAACACGAGCTCGCCCATGTCCGCGGCAAGCTTGGCCTCATCCACGTAGGCGTCGTCCGTCCAGTCGAGGATCACCTCCGTGATGCCTTCCTCGTCGCGGCCGGCGATTCCGGAGAGGAGGTCGACGATCTGATTGCGGCGGAAATGCGTGAGCCGCCCGACCATGCCAAAGTCGATCATGACGATGCGGTTGCCCGGCAGGTAGAAGACGTTGCCCGGGTGAGGGTCGGCGTGGAAGAAGCCGTCCACCAGGATCATCCTGAGCACCGCATCCGCGCCGCGCGAGGCGAGCAGCTTGCGGTCGAGGCCCGCCGCTTCGATGGCGCGGGGATCATTGCCGGGAATGGCCTCGATATACTCCTGCACGTTCATCACCGGGCTGGTCCACTCCCAATACACGCGCGGCACCAGCACCTCGGGGTCCCCGGCGAAGTTCTTGGCGAATCGATCGATGTTGCGCGCCTCCACCGCCAGATCGAGCTCACGTTCGAGGGAGCGGGAAAATTGGGCGAGGATTCGGGTCGGTTGGTAACGCCGCACCTCCGCGATCTCCGCTTCGAGCAGGGCGGCGATGTGAGTGAGGATGCGGATGTCCGCCTCGACCGTCGCCTGGATCCCCGGGCGGCGGATCTTGAGCACCACCGGCGTGCCGTTCGGCAGGCGAGCCCGATGGACCTGGGCGATAGAGGCCGAGGCGTAGGCCGCGGTATCGAGATCAACGAATACTTCCTGAGGACGCCTGCCAAGCGCCTTTTCCACCTCGGGCAGCAGTTCACCGAAGGCCACCGGTGCGACCCCGCTCTGCAGTCTTTCGAACTCCGCGATCCACTGCGGCGGGAACAGGTCTTCCCGTGTCGAAAGCACTTGGCCAAGCTTAACGAAGGTCGGTCCAAGCTCTTCCAGAGCGACCCGTATGCGCGCTGGTGGTTCCAGGTGTGCCGATTCGGAGGCCTCTCCCCAGTGCAGGATCTGGCCGGTGCGTTCTAGCACTGTCCCGATCCCTACCCGGCGGACGAAGTCGCCGAGCCCGTGCCGGATCAGGACCGAGGTGATCTGGTGCAGGCGCGGAAGATCCCGCCCTGCGCCGAAGGCCCCCCAGATCACCGGCCGACCTACTTGCTTGTACCGGGCCCCGACTGCTCGCGCAGCGCGTCGGCGATGCCGGCGAGGACACCGCTCGCGAGCAGCGTCATACGCACGCCGTAGTCGCGCGCCGCATCGAACCCGGCGGAGGCGCCCTCGCGCGACACCGAGGTCAAGCGACTCGCGAACTCCGTCATGACTGCGGCCACACGTGCGCTGGCATCCACCCCGACCTGCTGCGCATGCACCGCAAGCTCCCGCAGCTCGCGCTGGATGCTGCCACTCGCAGCCTCCGCCACGCGGTTGGCGGTCGCGACGTAGGCCCCCTGAAGATCCTTGAGCCTGGCGAAGGTTTCTTTCAGGTCATTGTCGGTAAAACCGATTCCCTTCGAGCTGAGTTGCTGGAGCACGACATGCACCGCCTCGGCGGCGCGCATGAGCGCCTCATCCAGACCCTGCACCGCCTCGGCCAACCCTCGCCTCACGTCGGCCGCCTGCGGTTCTATGGCGGCGTTTGATCCGGGGGTCATGGCCTGAACTACCTCCTTCACCTCTTCGGGATCCAGGTGACCGCCTTTCAGGACCTGTGAGGTGAGATCGCGCACCTTGTCCCGTATCTCCGCATCCGGCTCTGGCCCACCCGGAACAGGTGGACCTTGCGCTGCTTGCGATTTTTTATCTATCATGATGCACCTCCGCGGTAACCGACAAGTCGCTTCAGCCCACGGACCAGTTTACGCCGCAGGGCGCTCGATGCAAGCCTGCGAAACAAGGACTGTTCTTGCGTAACCACGGCGACGCCATGGGCCGTTCCGGGCCGGCAAATGGCCTGAAAAGTCCCCCATCCTGGACCGAGGATCCGCATCTTTGACAGCTCCCCAGCCGCGCAGTCTCGTAGCTCTGTACAAAAAGGGCGTTGTTTTTCTTATACATCCTGATCGCCCCGAAGTAGCGGTCTTCATATATTTGCGAGGGGGCGCCGGCCGGGGGAGCACGGAGCGTAGAACCGGAGTGCTTAACGCGTGCGTGAAATCAAACTAATGCCCCCTGATCACGGTCATAGAACATACTATAAGTTACTCGGAGTGAGTGTCGTGGCGTAAGGATGCGGAGCTCTCGCCGGTGTGAGGTGCGTATGAGGTTTCGGTATGGCTAGCGCAAATCAACCGATCCTGCAAAAACTGCATGAGGAGTACTATTTCAGGCTGGTCGAGATGGCACCTGACGCGATCCTCATCAATAAGGAGAGTCGCATCGGCGATGGGCAAAGGAAGTGGAGCGTGGCCTACATCAATCCTGCGGGACTGAAGCTGCTGGGGGCCACAGATCCACAGCAGATCCTCGGAAAATTCCCGCTGGAGACCGTGCATCCGGATTACCATCCAATGGTGCAGGCGCACTGCGAGCGCGTGCTCAAAGACGGAGGCCACTCACCCCTCTGTGAACAGAAATGGGTGCGGCTCGATGGCAGCGCCGTCGATGTCGAGGTAGCCTCCTCGGCCTATTGGGACGGGGACGGTTTCGCCATTCAGGTGATAGCGCGCGACATCACCGAGCGTAAAGAGGCGGAAACACGCTTTCGTACCCTGGTCGAACAAATCCCCGCGATTACATATATCTCAACCTATGGCCTCAACAGCCGGGACATCCAGGCCATCTATGACAGTCCCCAGATTGAGGCCTCGTTCGGTTTTGCCGTCGAGGAATGGTATGCGCGCCCGAACCTCTGGCCGGAGCAGCTATATCCCGAGGATAAGGCGCGGGTGCTGACCGCGTTTCGGCGCACTTACGATGAGCTTATCCCGTTCAGCGAAGACTACCGGTTGGTAACCAAAGACGGCGGTGTCTTGTGGGTGCACGACGAGACCCGAGTGGTCCGAGACGAATCGGGGGCGCCAAAGTGGATCCAAGGGGTGCTGCTCGACATCACCGAGCGCAAGCGCGCCGAGCAAACCCTGCGGGAGAGCGAGAGGCGTTACCAGGCGCTGGCGCGCAAGCTCGTGAGCGCACAGGAAGAGGAACGGTGCCGCATCGCTCGGGAGCTGCACGATCAGCTGGGACAGCACCTCACGGCGCTGCAGCTTGGATTCAAGCCCCTGGAGAACGCCCTGTCGGACCACCCGTCTGCGCAGGATTGCTTGGAAAAGATGAAGGCCATCGCCGAGGAGATCGACCAGGAGATCGATCGGCTCGCCTTAGAGTTGCGTCCCGCCGCGCTGGATGACCTCGGCTTATATGCGGTTTTGGCGAATTACATCGAGGAGTGGTCGGCGCGGAACGGGATCCCGGTGGATCTTCACTGCCCTGAGTTTGACCAAAAGCGCTTGCCATCCAACCTCGAAATCGTGATGTACCGGGCGATCCAGGAGGCCTTGACCAACGTCCTCAAACACGCGGTGGCCAAGCATGTGAGCGTTATTTTGGAGTGTCGCGATGACGAGGTATACGCCATCATCGAGGATGACGGCTGCGGCTTCGAAGTCGAAGCCATCCGCGATGGGCCTTTGCGGGATCGCAGGTTGGGTTTGCTCGGCATGCAGGAACGCATGGAGTCGGTGGCCGGCAGTTGTCAGATAGAAGCCACACCCGGCATGGGCACCACGGTGTTCCTCCGGGTTCCGTTAACGGAGGCTTTCCCCGACATCCTGAAGCATGAATAAACTGCGCGTTTTTCTGGTCGACGATCACGCGGCGATGCGGGAAGGGTTGCGATTACTGCTTGTCACCCAGCCCGACATGGAGGTGGTAGGCCAGGCAGGCGATGGCCGCAGCGCTCTGGAGCAGGTGGCGGCAACCCGGCCCGATGTGGTGGTGATGGACATCACCTTGCCCGGGTTAAATGGGGTTCAGCTCACAGCGCAGCTCAAGCAAGCCTACCCAGACATGCGTGTGCTAGCCCTCACTCGCCATCGCGAGCTCGGTTATCTGCGTCAGATCCTGGATGCCGGTGCCTCAGGCTATGTCCTCAAGCAGGCGGCCGCGGGAGCCCTCATCAGCGCCCTCCGTACCGTAGCGCGAGGAGAAACCTATCTCGATCCGGCTGTGGCTGGCCGCGTCATCCATAGCTATTTGGGGCACACGGCCTCGCGAGCGATCTCCCACCGTACCGAGCTGAGCGAACGTGAGGAGGAAGTGATGCGCCTCATCGCCTCGGGTAGGAGCAATAAAGAGATTGCGGCCCGAATCGGCATCAGCGTTAAAACCATTGAATATCACAAAGCGCAATCCATGAAGAAGCTCGACCTGCGCAGCCGTGCAGACATCGTCCGCTATGCCGTACAACAAGGCTGGCTACAGGAGCTATAAGCGCCTCGTCTTGCGCGTTGGTGCGACCACCGCCTAACGTGAGGGCCAAGGGGCATTGTCGGCTCAGGGAGCTGAACCGGATCGAATCGGGTATCGGTCTGGGATCAGGCCGTTTGGATAGTGCCGCGCGGGTGATCAGGGCGGTGCGCGCCAAGCAGACGTCCCTGAGCTGTGGCTACTAGGGAACTCGGTTAGACTAGCCCCGTTTTACGCTCTCGCTTACGCTGGGCGGGCCGGCACAGGGCTCCGGGTTGTGACGACACGGTAGAGTGCAGCACCAGCCGCCGCTATCATCACGAAGAATATCGAGACTGGCGTCTCACCGATAAGACCAGCGGCGCTGTTGCCGACCGTAAACGAGAAACTGTTCTTTCTGGTCCCGCCATGCTCGCTTAGGGCGATAACAGCCGTGTACTCACCCGGCACATCAAATGTGCGGTCGATAACAATGGAGCCCTGCGGATACATCTGCGCCGGCAGGCTCACCAAGGCCATTTCCCGCGGTGAGGGATGACCGTCATAGAGATCGACCGCAATCGGCAGGCGACGTAGGTCCCGATCATCGAAATCGATAAACAAACTCACCTGGCCAGTCTTAGGCAGCTGTCCGCAATACTTAGCGCCAAAGGTGCCGCTCTGATAAGCGGCCACATTCAACAGATGCTCGCCTAGGGCTACGGTGCAAGCGTCGGTGTCGACACTCGTGTGGGCGGTGGCTTGCGTGGGTATGAAGATCAAGATTGCTAATGCAACCGCTAAGGTCATGGTAGCGGTGAACACTCGCTTCAAGCTGTTCATGTTACGTTTCATCGATGTGCTCCTCTTCAGTTGAGAACTATTGGCGACAGCCTTTGTATGGAAACGGCTTTTGGAACCCGTCTTGCGCAGTTGTCACGCCTCTCATTTTTTTGCACCTCAGCTAAGATTCGCGAAAACAACGCTGGAAACACCAGCACGCCGTAATATCGCACTTTCCTGCGCGCTTCTCCATCAGGATAAAAGGCAGCGGGAACTAGGGAAAAACCTAGTGCTCTGTCTCCCTTATCTTGGTAGATGTGCAAGCCGCACTAATGGCTGGGAAGCTCGACCTGCGCAGCCGTGCAGACATCATCCGCTATGCCGTACAGCACGGCTGCTTACAGGAGCTATAGGCGCCTCGTCTGGCGTGTCGGTGCGACCACCTAAAACCCTAGCCGATTAGGGTTTTCCCTGGTCCGTTCTGCCCCTTCCCCTGATGGAAGAGACGGCATCGCAATGCCAAAATAATCATGTGGCGTGGTGTGCCAGCGCTAGTAGGCGCTATCCGCATGCCACCTGATTTCCGGCACTTGGTGAAGATGGTGAGGAAGCCGTGATACGCGCGTTTTTTACAATATTACTCCTGACAATCGGAGCTCTTCCGGCAACGCTTGCGGAGACCGGTGACGCGATGCTCGCGTCCACCGCAAGGAATTCCCTGACGTTCGTGATCTTAGCTGTGCTCGCGGTGTATCTGACGTTGGAAGCGCTCTTTCCTCATTTGAAGCCGAAACGACGAACATTAAAGAACTCCTACGGGACCAACGCGTGCACGTTCCTGTTCAACAATATCACGTTGCCTCTATTGTCAGTTTCTTCGTTGTATTATGTCGCGCAATCTTACTCGCACGTTGGGCTCCTCAGTCGAGTCGACGATAATCTCTTTAAGTGGTGTATCTCTTTTGTGCTGCTCGATCTCGCCTTCTACGGGTGGCACTACGCCAATCACAAGCTCTCCTTCCTGTGGGTGTTCCATAAGGTGCACCACAGCGATAGAACCATGAATGTTTCTACCGGTGTCCGCTTTCACATCGGCGAGATGCTGCTGACGGTGCTGCTCAAATCGGCCTTTATCGTCGTTATCGGTGTCAGCGCTCAAGTCGTTTTGATCAATGAGGCCATTCTCACGCTGTTCGTGCTCTTTCACCATTCCAATATCGCGTTCAGAGGCGAAGCCTGGCTCTCGAGAATCCTGATCGTGCCAAAACTGCATCGGCTCCATCACTCGGCGCGAAGGGATGAGCACGATAGCAATTATGGGTGCGTGTTCTCCCTCTGGGACAGGGCATTCGGAACCATTAAAGAGGCTATACCCGCGGGTATCGGTTTGATGGGCGTCAACGAACAGAGCTTTATCGATCTTCTAAAATTCGGGTTCATGACGACCGGCCCGGGGTTTCGACCCTCGACTAGTCGCCCGGCGAGCCATGTAGAGCGGATCCGCAGTCGTGGAGCCTGCGACAGCCGCGAGTGGGCGTCCGCAGGGAAGTCTCAGGTGGGAGTCGCGCAATGCTAGGCTTGCGGCTAGGGCCGGAGAGTGTCTTAACGTATGTTGCAAACTTGTTTCGGGACGTCAGGTCGAGCACGGATCAAATAATCATCACGGACCGCGATGGTGATCGCCATGAAGCGCGAAAGACTGTTGGTGCTGCTGCAATCCGCTGAGCCGTATTCACAGCCCGAGCCTGCGCTGGCGTGCGCGGTATTTCTCGCGCGCGAAACCAACGCAACGCTCGAGCTCTTTTTAAGTGACCAGAGCCCCTCTCGCCTGTCAATCGGTCAGGCAGGCCTTAGAGGTTCGTCCGCGTGCGCCGATTTGCGAGGGACTCAAGTGACACTTGAAGCGATCGGGAATCTTTTGGTTAATGAGGAGCGGTTAACGGTGGCGACCGATGTAGTCTCGTCACGGGATCCTATCGAGGCCCTTATGGAAAAGGTGCGCCAGATGCGGCCGGATATGGTGGTCAAAACCACGCGGCATGACAGCACGTTGACGCGCGCGTTATATAACTCTACAGATTGGCATCTTATCCGCAGTTGCCCGTGTCCGCTCATGCTGGTGAAAGGGCATGAGGTTTGGGAGAGCCGGCGGGTCATCGCATGCGTTGACCCTGCGCATATCCATAGTGATGCGGAAACGTTGGACGATGCTATTATGGAAGCCGCACAGATGCTGGCCTACAGGCTGCGCGCGGAGCTCCATGTGTTTCATTCGATCGCGATGCTGTCGGAGCCGGTCTTTCGCCTTCTGCACCCCCAGTCAAGCTATGTTGACTACGAAAGGACCACAGCGGATGAACATAAAGATCTAGTCGAAGATCTGATCAGGCGGTTTGGGATCGGCGACTCGCGCGTGCACTACGCCGTTGGCTGGCCTACCGAGACGCTCCCGGCATTCGCGAGCGCGATACAAGCGAGCCTGGTCGTGATGGGTGCCGTTGCCAAAGGCACCCTTGAGTTGTTATTCATGGGCAACACCGCAGAGAAGGTGCTTGACGATTTAAACTGTGCTGTGTTGGTCGTCAAATCGACCCCCGTGGCGGAGACCGTGAGGGAGACGGAATTCATGGTCTGCTGAGCGCTTGTCACCAGTGCGCAGCCGCGGGGCCGTGAGGCGTGCGGCGCGGAGCCTCAAAATCGATGATGGTGGATAAAACACGCGCCGAAGGTATTAACAGGCAGATCATGGCTGCCTGTGGAACAGTCGATGACATGTATCCCGCCGCAGGGCATCTGTTATGACAACGGAATCGATCAAACACCGCTTAACCACCGATGAGCACTTATCCGAAGCGCCCGCTGACGCTGGATCGGCGCCTTCGACTAACCGATTATCCGCTAGAGGGAGCGCACACAGAGCGCTGATACGGCTCGCGGTGGCGGCGAGCTTGTTGGCGCTCCTATGGGTGTCCCTAACATCTCACCGCAACTTCTGGGAATTCGTCACGGCAACGGACCAGATCTACCACGCGAATCGAGTGCTGCAAGCGGCGCAGCATCTCTTGAACTTGGAGCAGGAAGCCGAGATCGGGGTGCGTGGATTTCACATCACCGGCCAAGACCACTACCTCGCCCCATACCGTAGAGCGCAACGCGATATTCCCGCGGCCTTGGGCACGCTGCGCGAGCTCACAGCCCGAGACGCCGCTCAAAGAGGCCGGTTCGAGACCCTGGAATCTTTGTTTAACCTAAGGATGGAGATGCGGGAGCGCGAGATCGGGGCACGACGGGCGGGCGGCATCGACCTCGCTGAGATAGCGCTCGCAACGAAAGACGATCGGTACAAGGTGGACCGCGTCCGCATGCTCTTGACCGAGATCCAGCGCGCGGCCGAAAACACTGTGACTGAAGGGCACGCCGCGGCGTTGCAGAATGAACAGCGCTCTCTCTACCTGTTTATAATAGCCAACCTGCTGGTCCTCGCGGTAATCGCCTACCTGCTCGTCTCTCGCGAACGGGTCATACGGGAGCGAGAGGCCCGAGCGCGGCGGGAGAGCGAACAAAGATTTGGGCAGATGGCGGCCATTACCGGCGAATGGCTGTGGGAGCAAGACCAAGAGGGTATATTTATGTACAGTAATTCAGCGGTCAAAGAGATCCTGGGCTACGAGCCTGAGGAGATACTAGGCCGATATTACTTCGACCTCTTTACGCCAGTCGAGCGAAAGCGCATCACAGAGGCCGCGTACAGCGCCGATTCGCTAACCCGCTTCGTCCGGCTCCTCAACCACTATCAACATAAAGACGGTCACGAGGTCATCGCCGAATCGACCGGTATACCGCTACGCGGTGCAGGCGGCAACATCGTAAAGTGGCGTGGTGTCGACCGCGACATTACCGTGCATAAGTGGTTTGAGAATGCCCTCCGGCAGAGTGAAGAGCGGGTTCGAATCATGCAGCAAGAGGTACCATCAAAGGGTGTGTAAAAAGGTGAAGGCGATGTACTCTTTCTTAATAAGCAAACATGCCGGGCTGGCAGGCCCCAGAAGAGCGCGTAGGATGCGCTGAGAAACGAAGCGCATCGATCGCGAGCGATGTGCCTCCTTCGTCGGCACATCCTACGTGCTGTCTACAAACCTAAATCTGAAACGACCCTTTCTAACGGCACACCCTCTTTACCCTTAGATTCTTCTTTCGCTTCTCTGAGGTCTCGAAGATCTTCATAATCATGCATTACTTCTTCGAGAGCTTTGAATTCTTCATAAGGAAGAACAACAAATTCTTTTCTACCATCCTTTTCTATAATTTGCAGATGAAGTTCCATAATTTCACCTCTGTCTATAAGCTTCTTTTCTATGCTTTATTCGATAGACTACTATCGTTCCATCTTCGACCTCGAACAAAACACGGTAATCACCGACTCTCATCCTATACTCTGGTGTAAAGTTTGTGAGCCGTTTAATATCCCCAATAAGCCCCTGCCCAAGACCCATGACCTTTTCTACTATTTTCCGTGCTTCCGGTTTCGCAATGCCTTTAAGATCTTTGATCGCTCTGGGCTTCAGCTTAATTTGATGCACATTCTACTCCTCAGCGAGCGTAGCATGCCTTATGCGCAAGAAATTCCCAGAAGGCCAACGGGGAGGTCGTGCGCATGGCGCACGCTACGGCGACTGCGCGGGGGTCTCCGCGATGCGCGGGCGGATCGATCGCCATAGGCCGTGGGTCGAATAACAGCCCCATCCCCAGCGCAGCCATCCGAGCAGCGCATAGGCGAGCCACAGTGCCCACGCGAGCATCAGTAGCCGGTAGGCGCTGAGCGGCACCGACCACACGACGGTCTGCGGTAAGGCCGGATCGCTGCGGTCCTGATACCAATTGAGATCATAGGCGGTCGAGCCGTTGCCGGCGACCTGCATCTCCGGATATCCCAGCAAGCCGTTCTGGATCGCATCGAAAAGGCAGGACAAGGCCACCACTGTAAGCAAACCCAGGCCAAGCTGGAGGGCGTCGAAAGCGTAGGGTTTGATGGCGGGACCGAGGCGCGCGCGCGCGCCGAGGGCGAGCAACCAACTCACCACGATGAGCGCCCCCCAGATG
The DNA here is from genome assembly GCA_043673815.1 of Chromatiales bacterium. Lineage (GTDB taxonomy): Bacteria > Pseudomonadota > Gammaproteobacteria > JACCXJ01 > JACCXJ01 > USCg-Taylor. The sequence goes on along the minus strand of JBIMKD010000085.1, from coordinate 2,683 downwards.
GGAGCTTGGCTGAGCCCAATTCCGAGCAAGAACCAATGCCAGCCCTTGAGCGGGGTGATCCGCGTGCGCCCGAGCCCGTACGCCACGAGCACGAGCACCGCCAGCACGCCCCAAATGAGCACCGCGGGTCCGAGGCGCGGCCCCTGGCTCAGGAGCAGCCAGCGGTCGTTGCCTAGGGTGATCTTGAGATAATGATTGACGCTCGGCAGGCCGAGATCGACCGCGGGCGATAGGAACCGCGTCTGCATCCCGCGCGGCTCGCGCCACAGGAGTTGAAAACGTTGCGTCCCCGGCACCACCGGCAAGGTGACTCGGCGGTCTTGCTGGCGGATCGGTTGGGCGGCGCCGCCGATGGTGACCTGTTGCAGGCGGGCGGTTTCTGGCAAGGTGAGCGTGTGCTGGCCCCCTTGGCTACTCTCGAGGGTGAGGTCCAAGGTGGCATCTATCGCGCGTTCCCCCGCGCTGACCGTCAAGCGGCTATTCTGTACCGTCAGGGTCGGGCCGGCGATACCCGCGGGTCTAGAAATATCCAGCGTGACCGATTCGCCCGGCCAAGGGCGCCATTCCGGCAGCCAGCGGCCGCTCGGATCCTGATGGTGCACGACCGCGATGCCTTGAACCTTCATATGCCAGATCGGACTCACGTCCGCGCGCCATACCTCGACCCACTGCGTGGTCTCGGGCGCGGTCAACCAGATGGTGGGCGCATGCTCCAGCACGGAGTCCCAGCGTACCGATGCCTGCTGTGCGTCCAGGCTCACCAGCACCTTCTTGTCCTTCACGCGCACGCTTGGGGTGGTCACCGATTCGCCCGCGAGCAGTGGAACTTCGATGACCACCGGCTCGAGCGTTGGAGAGATGCGCGTCACGGTGGTTTCGGCGCGCCAATCGAGTCCTAGCCGCAAGGTGCGCTCGACCCGTGAGAACGAGGGCAGGGGTCCCGGTTCCAAGACCGGAAGATCGTCCGTGCCCGCGGTGCGGGTGAGTTGGATCTGGGCGTCGGGGACGCCGTTCTCATGCACGCCATCGACACGCCAGCCCTCGGCGCGCACCTCGACGCGGTGCGGCCTCAAGGGTAGCGGCAATTGCAGTTGCGGGCGCGGCGGTAGGGATCCCGAGAGCAGAAGCTCATGGCGTCCGGGTTCCAGGTGCATCCAGATCTCGCCACCCTCGGTGCGCGCCAGATCCGTGGCCGGCTGGGAATCCACCAAGATCTCTTGCGGCAGCCACTGACTGGCCTGGGTGGGCAGGGGCACGGATACGGACTCCGCGGCGTGGATCTCGATGCGCAACCGCATCGCCGTGGGCGTAATTTCCGCATAGAGTCGCGGGCTTTGCGCGCAGTTGGGCAGGCACTCCGGCGGGGCCAGCAGACGCTGGCGGAGTTGTTCGAGGAGCTTGGCGCTCGGGTACTCGGCGCGCGCCTCGGGCACCGGTGCGAAAAGGTAAGCAAGGACCAAGAGCACCGAGGTCTTGGCCAGCGGCGTGCCGGCGCCCCAGGTGGTCGCGAACGGCACTATCATCCGTGCGCACAGCACCAGGAGCAGGATCACGCGCGCGAGGCTCAAGCCTAGATTCATCGCCGGTGAGAGGAGCACCAGCCGCACCTCCTGGCCGCGTTCCACCGGACCGTTCCAGCGCAGCGCTACCTCGTTCCAGCGCCATTCGGGCCGGCCCGGCCCGGTCTGGACGCGAGCCTTGGGGTCCACTTCGCCCAAAACACCCACCCGTGCCGTTAGCTTTGGCGCGTCAGCCTCTGTCATCAATCGGCGCGCCATCCTATCCGCTTTCTGTTCGGCACGCTCTCTCATCTCCTCTACGCTCATGGGCGCATCCAAGCGGTCCTCCCTGCCGCCGGCCACCCCTTCCATGGGCTCGCTAAGGGTGGCCGCCTCGGGCGAGGCGGCCGGTGAAACTTCCATCACCGGCTGCACAGGCCCGGGCCGCTCGAGCTGCGGATAGAGGCCGAGGCGCACTTGTTCGATCGCAAACGGGATCGCGATCAGCAGCAAAATCGCGGCGCTCACGTTTCGGTAGCCGCGTGCCAGAGCGAGGAAGCGGCCTGCGGGTAGCACGCGCACCAAGGCGTTCGCGGCCAGCAGATGGAGCCAGATGAACTGTGGCGCATCGGCTTCGTGCCAGGTAAGCGCAAGCCCGGCGAGCATCGCGAGTCCCCAGCGCCAATGCCACAGCCGGGCCGTCGCCAAGGCGGCGATCATGACCAAGAAGAGATCGAGCAAGGTCCAGCGTTCGACCCAACTCGCGGTCACATCGTCGTGGCCCGCGGCGGCGAACAACCGCCACCCTGGAGGCAGATGGAGGGTCGCTTGGAGCGACTGGACGTCTTGGTTCCAACCCACTGCGGGGAAGCGGCCCACATCGCCCTCGTAGCGGCTGTCGGCATCGAGATTCAACGCGCCGCGCCGGACTTCGACGCCGGGCCGGTTCGAGTCGGGGAGGGTGGTAATGAATTGCGGGACAGCGTCGATCGCGACTCGCCCGAGGTGTAATTGGTCTCCGGCCTCGAGCCGCCAACCGTGCGTCATCGTTCCGGTCACGAGATCGCGGACGGTATACCCGCCCCCCTCCATGTCGAGCCACAGATGGCGCACCAGGCCCAAGCGGTCCGGGGCCGGATCGGGATCGCCCCGCCGCACCACCTTGAATTCCATGACGTCCTTCG
>JBIMKD010000084.1:0-27219 GCA_043673815.1 Chromatiales bacterium | reverse complement strand
TAGCCTAGGCTCTGGGCGAGCGCCAATTGCGATTCCAATGATACGCGCTGCCAAGCGCCGGGAATAGCGAAGCGCGCAACGTACACGGAACACCGGCTATAATAGCTGAGTGGCAGGCAACCGCCGCAACAATGAATAACAACCGGCGCTCACCATTCATGGGCAGCGCCACAACGATTGGAGGAAGTAGACCATGAGTCAGATCTTACAAGAAGTGCTGGCTGCGAATGCCCGCTATGCGGCGAGCTTTGGAGACAAGGGCAAATTAGCGATGCCGCCGGCGCGGCGTTTTGCCGTCCTGACCTGCATGGACGCCCGCCTGCAGCCTTCGAAATATGCCGGGCTCGCCGAAGGCGACGCGCACGTCATTCGCAATGCCGGCGGACGGGCAAGCGATGATGCGATCCGTTCCCTGGTCATTTCCTACAAACTCTTAGGCACGCGGGAATGGTTCGTCATCCATCATACCAATTGCGGGATGGAATTTTTTACCGACGAGGTGATGCGCGGCCTGCTGAAAAGCAGTCTGAAGACCGCCGCACTCGATGCCGGCGGTTTTCGTGACGTTGGCCCGGGACCGGGTGCTTCGGAAGGCGACTACATCGACTGGTTGACGATCAAGAACCAGGAGCAGAGTGTCGTGGAGGATGTGCGGCGCATCCGCAACCATCCCCTGGTACCTCGGGACATTCCGATCTATGGCTTCATTTATGACGTCGGGACCGGCCGTCTCAACGAAGTCAAGGAGGCGATGACCGTCGGCCAAGCGGCGTAGTACCCGCCGCGGGATAGTCCGAACGCCGTTTTTGTTGGCACGACTGCACCGGGGAACCGTCGTAGGGAAGAAAACTGAAATGAAAAGGCTTACCCTGACTAATTTCATGCTTGCGGCATCGGTCATGGTGCTGGCCTCCGTCGGGCACGGCGCGGCACGGGCGGACGAGACCTGCATGTCGCCTTACATGGCCAAGATCGTGGGCGAGGAGGATTTCGCCTACGTCTGGACCTTGGGACAAGAAGGCGTGGGAGACGAGCAGGACAAGCTCGTAACCATCGACGTGAACCCCAAATCGGCCAAGCACGGTTCGGTGGTTCATACTGTATCGGTCGGCGGACGCAACGAAGCCCACCACGGGGGATTCACCGATGACCGTGCGCACTTTTGGGCGGGGGGACTCGACACCAGCCGGATCTTCATCTTCGACGTGGGCAGCGATCCCTCGAAACCGCGTTTGGTTAAGACCATCGAGGACTTCGTGGCCAAGAGCGGGGGTGCCGTCGGGCCGCACACCTTTTATGCCATGCCGGGCCGGATGCTGATCACGGCGCTGTCGAACCATCGCGACCACGGGGGCCGCACAGCGCTCGTCGAATACACCAATGAGGGCAATTACCTGGCGACTTATTGGATGCCCACCGACGAGAACCTCCAGGGCGCGAAAAAGGCGGGGACCTACGCCGATGGCTATGGGTACGATGTGCGCGCGCTCCCGAGACGCAATGTGCTGGTGACCTCCTCGTTCACCGGCTGGTCCAATTACATGATGGATTTCGGCAAGCTGCTGCAGGATAAAGAAGCGATGAAACGCTTCGGAAATACTGTCGTGATCTGGAATCTGCACGCCCGCAAGCCGAGAAAAGTCCTCGATGTCCCGGGAGCGCCGCTCGAGATCCGCTGTGCCTGGCAGCCGAACCATAATTATTGTTTTACCTCCACCGCCTTGACCTCGAAGATCTGGTTGATCCACGAAGACGCGCAAGGCGAGTGGCATGCCCAGGCGGTAAGCGACATCGGGGACCCGAGCAAGACCCCGTTGCCAGTGGATATTTCGCTCAGCTCCGAAGACGATCGTCTCTGGGTCGATAGTTTCTCGGACGGCATGGTGCGGCTTTACGATGTGCGCGATCCCTTCCATCCGCAAAAACTCTACGAAAAGAAGATCGGGGCGCAACTCAACATGGTGTCGCAGAGCTGGGATGGGAAACGCCTCTATTTCACCAGCTCCCTACTGGCCAACTGGGACAAGAAGGGCGCGGACAATGAGCAGTTCTTCAAAGCCTTCCAATGGGACGGGAAGCAGCTCAGCGAGCGGTTTGTAATCGACTTTACCAAGGAAAAATTAGGGCGTCCGCACATCATGCGCTTCGGCGCTTATGCCTTGTATGCGCAGAGACCGGGTAGCGAAAGCTTGCGCGTCGCGGCGCACGATTGGCAGCGATCTGCGCGCTAACCTCGTCGTAACGATTCTCATCGGATGGCTTGCGGCGGGGTTGGACGCCCGGGCGCAGGCCCCGAGCTACCCTGACCCGGGAAGCTATGAACTGCCGCCTCTGAAACGGGCGGGAGACGGAGCGGTCGTGACCAGCCGGGCCGCGGTCACGACCTTACACGAGCTTTATTCAGGCAAGCTTGTCGTTTTGAGCCTCGTCTATACCCGCTGCGCGGACGCTCAAGGCTGCCCGTGGGCGACGGCGCTGATGAGCATAGCTAGAAAGCGGCTCGACCGCCACCTGCCCGAGATCTCCTCTCGATCGCGTTTCATCACCCTGAGCTTCGACCCCAAGCACGATTCTCCGGAGGTTATGTGGCGCTACGGCGCGCCTTTCGCGCAGGACAGCGACTGGGTGTTCGCGACCACCGATTCGCCCGCGGCCCTCGCGCCGATCCTGCGGGCGTACGGCCAAGATTTGCAACCGGAACCGCCAGCAGGCGGGGGTCTCGCCCATCTGTTGCGGGTATTTTTAATCGATGAAAATCGCATGATCCGAAATGTTTACGGCGCCTCCACGCTCGATCCCGCGCTCCTCGTCAATGATCTCAAAACCCTAGTGCTGGAGCAGAACCTACGCTTCCCGCGGCCACCTTCCGGCAAGGCGAACAAACCCAAGAAGCGCCGTGCCGATTTAACCCGCCGGGTGCTTGACCCGCCACTCGGCCTACCTCAAGTGCCCGTGCCCGCGGACAACCCGCTGACCGAGGCAAAGGTGGCGCTCGGCCGCATGCTCTTCTACGACCGCCGCCTGTCGTTGAACAATACGATGTCGTGCGCTATGTGCCACATTCCGGATCAGGGTTTCACGAACAACGCGCTCGCGGCGCCGGCAGGTATCGAAGGCCGCTCGGTACGTCGCAATGCCCCGAGCCTGTACAACGTGGCTTATCAGGAACATCTCTTCCATGACGGGCGCGAGACCGTCTTGGAGACGCAAGTCTGGTCGCCGCTTTTGGCGCCCAACGAGATGGGAGCGCCGTCGGTGGGATGGGTGCTCGATAAAGTGCGTCGATTGCCGGACTATCAAGGTCTTTTCGAGCGCGCCTTCGGCCTTCCGGCGGGCATGGAAACTATCGGGCAGGCGATCGCAAGCTACGAGCGCACGCTGATTTCCGGCAACACGCCCTTCGACCGCTGGTACTACGGACGGGACAACACGGCGCTCGGCCGTGAGGCCCAACGCGGCTTCAAACTCTTTAGCGGTAAAGCGCGCTGTGGCACCTGCCACGCGCTCGGAAGTGATCACGCGCTATTCACCGATCAGGAACTGCACAATACCGGCATTGGCTGGCAACGCTCGATGCACACGCGCGCCGCAGAGGCGGCGGTCGCCATTGCACCCGGCCTCAACGTGGCTAAGCATCTCTTAGAAGCAGTGAGCGAGCCGCCCGGCAACGATCTCGGCCGCTATGAGGTGACGCAAGACCCCGCCGACCGCTGGCGTTACAAAACGCCCAGCCTGCGCAACGTTGCGCTCACCGCGCCCTACATGCACGACGGATCCTTCGCGACACTCGCCGATGTGGTCGCCTATTACAACCGCGGCGGATATGCCGCACCGGATCGGGACATCGAGCCCCTCGGGCTTTCAACGATGGAACAGAACGATGTGGTGGTGTTTTTGAAAAGCCTTACGGGAGACAACGTCAGAGAAATCGTCGCTGATGGTCTCGCAGCCCCCATCGGCGATCCCCAGGCGTCCGCACGGATCCCCTAGCGAGCGGCAGCACGCATAGGCCGTGGACGCTGTTCGGGCAAAAAAGCGCTTCGGCCAGCATTTTTTGCGCGATCGCGAGGTCCTGGCGCGCTTGCTCGGGGTGATTCATCCGCATCCCGGGCAATGCGTGGCCGAGATCGGGCCTGGCACCGGGGCCCTGACGCGCCCGCTGCTCCTAGCCCTGGGTGAATTGCATGTGGTCGAGATCGACGCGCAGCTCGCTGAAGCGCTGAGGGCGGAGCTTGCCGCTTGCGGCCGGCTCATGGTTCACGCGATCGATGCGCTGAAGTTTCCGTTTTCTTCCCTGGCCGGAGAGGGCCGACGGCTCCGCATCGTGGGAAACCTGCCCTACAACATCTCGACGCCGCTCTTGTTTCACTTGTTGTCCGAATCGCAATGCATCGAAGACATGGTGTTCATGCTCCAACGCGAGGTCGCGGAGCGGATCACGACCTCTCCCGGTACGCGCCAGTACGGGCGGCTGAGCGTAATGGTGCAGTACCTCTGCGAGAGCGAGATCCTGTTTGACGTGCCGCCGGCCGCGTTTGATCCGCTACCCAAGGTGTATTCCTCGGTACTACGGCTCGCACCGAGGCGGACGCCGCTCCCCGTTGCCGATAGGAACCTGTTCGACGACTTAGTACGCAAGGCGTTTTCCCTGCGCCGCAAGACGCTACGAAACGCCCTCAAGGGTTGGGTCGACGAAAGCGTCCTGCGTAGCGCCGGAATCGACCCCGACTCACGAGCCGAAACCTTAGCACCCAGCGACTATGTGCGCCTAAGCAACGTCGTGGCAGCAACGCGGTCCGGCGTGGCCATGGGCGAATAACGGATGGCGCGGAGATCCCCGCCTCATGCCGCCCTATCATATCGCGCCAACCACGGCCGCTTGGTTACCCACAGAATCTGTGGATAAGTTTGTGGATGGTTTGCGAGAAAGCCTCCTTCCCCCTATATGTGACGGCCTTTTTCGCTAGATCGATGAGAATTTAATCAATGATATAATATCTTTATATATCTTATAGTTACGGTATCCACGCCGCGAAGAGCCGCGACCTGGCTGGGAGCCCGCCACCGACAGGCGGAGGCTCGCGGGGGGCTGTGCGTAAGAGGCAAACCCTAGGCCATGCGTCGAGAAACGGCTGTGCAGCGCACCACCAAGGTCATTCCGCCCTTAACAGCTCGATGACCGGTCCCGTGGCGGGCCTTACCCGGCGCCAAATGGAAAAGGCCTCGGCGGCTTGCTCGACGAGCATCCCTAGGCCATCCAGCGCCCGCGCCGCGCCGCATTCGAGGCCCCAGCGCATAAAGCGCGTCGGCTCCGGCGCGTACACCAAGTCATAGCACCAAGCGCCCGCGGCCAGAATGCCCGCGGGCAAGGGAGGCAATTCAGCGCTAAGGCTGGCCGGGGTGCCGTTGATTACCGCATCGAACTGCTGGCCGATGAGGGCGCCGTATTCATAGACCAAAATCTCGCCCAGCGGGCTAAACCTTTCGTATAAGGCTCGGGCCTTAGATAGCGTTCGATTGGCAACCACGAGACGGGCGGGTCTTTGCTCCATGAGGGGTCCTAACATACCCCGCACGGCTCCGCCTGCGCCCAACACTAAGACTCGTTGGCCCTGGAGACTGCCCCCGTGATTGCCAAGATAGTCGCGCAGGAACCCGATGCCGTCCGTGTTATCTCCGTGGTAACGGCCTTCGCCATCGCGCCACAGCGTATTCGCCGCGCCAGCCGTTTCGGCCGACGCGGAGTGCAGGGACGCGAACGCCCACGCCTCTTCCTTGAAGGGCAGCGTGACGTTCATGCCGCGTCCGCCGGCGGTAAAGAATTCCAGCGCCGTCTCGCGAAACCGGTCGCGCGGCGCAAGGAGCGCGCGGTAGTCGATCCGTTCTCCTGTTTGTTCCGCAAACGCCTGGTGAATCCGTGGCGAGAGGCTATGCCCGATGGGGTTACCGACCACGCAATAGCGGTCGCATCGGGGATCAGGCAGGAAGGAGGCGGGCATAAACGCGTTTTAGATGCCCACGCAGGCTCCACGGAATGGAGATCAACCCGCGTAGGTCAATGGATTGATTAGCACAGGGGTTCGATATTAACATGCGTGACCGCCTAGCTGCCGGTATCGCATCAAAGACATTACCACCCGGGAGGATAATGCATGACGACGCCTGTCTGTGCCCAGAAAGCCCCCTACCCACTCGATCTCAATGCGGGGACCTATTGGTGGTGCGCGTGTGGCCGATCCAAGAATCAACCCTTTTGCGACGGCTCACATAAGGGTAGCGAATTTTCGCCCTGTCAGTTTACCCTGAGCGAGAGCCAGAAAGTCTGGCTGTGCGGCTGCAAGCAGACCGGATCACCGCCCTTTTGCAACGGTACCCACAAGACCCTCTGAAGCCGAGCGCGTGCGTATTGGAGGGCCCCTGGCAGCAGGCTACAAGGCGTCCGCCCCGGACTCACCGGTTCGGATACGGACCGCTTCACGGAGATTAACGACGAAGATTTTGCCGTCACCGATCTTACCGGTTCTGGCCGTTCCGCTGATGGCCTCGACAACGCGGTCCACCTGATCGTCGCTCACGGCCACCTCGATCTTTATCTTGGGTAGAAAGTCCACGACGTATTCGGCGCCCCGGTAAAGCTCGGTATGGCCTTTCTGACGGCCGAATCCCCTGACCTCGGTAACCGTCATGCCCTGAACACCGATCCTCGATAACGCTTCACGGACGTCATCGAGCTTGAATGGTTTAATGACTGCGATGATAAGCTGCACGCCAACTGGATCCTTTGCGTTGTCGCGCCATCGTAGCCCCTTTGATACGGTTACACAACCGAAGGAACCATGCGCTCGGGAGACAGCATAGCTTAACTACGGATGGGTACACGCACCGGATTTCATTCCTTGCCCTTTACGGGGGAAGGAATGAAATCCGGAGTATTAATCGACAACGATCTAGAAATTGTACGCCTTCTCGCCGTGGAGATTCACATCCAGCCCTTCGCGTTCGGTTTCCTCCGTGACCCGTAGCCCGATGATCAAGTCCACCAACTTGTAGGAGATGAACGCCACGATCGCGGACCAGACAAGCGTCACGCCCACGCCCCAGGCCTGGCTCCTGACTTGGGTCGCGATCGAATAGTCGGGCGCGACCGCGTTGGCGACATAGTCCCACACCCCGGTGCCGCCGAGGTCCGGCGAGGCGAAGATCCCGACGCCAAGCGCGCCGATAATCCCGCCGATGCAGTGGACGCCGAACACATCGAGCGAATCGTCATAGCCGAAGAGATGCTTGAGCCCGGTCACCGCCCAGTAGCAAATTAAACCGGCAAGGAAGCCGAGGGCGATCGCCCCCATCGGACCCACCCACCCGCAGGCGGGCGTGATCGCGACCAGGCCCGCTACCGCGCCCGAGGCGGCGCCGAGCATGCTGGGCGTGCCCTTGCCGATCCACTCCGCGAACATCCAGGCGAGCGCCGCCGCCGCCGTCGCCTCCAAGGTATTGATAAACACCTGGGCAGCAAGGCCCGTCGCCTCGAGGTTGGAACCGACGTTGAAGCCGAACCAGCCGACCCAGAGCAAGGAAGCGCCGACCATCGTGAGACCGACGTTATGCGGCGCCATTTGTTCCCTGCCGTAACCGATCCGCTTGCCGATCACCAGGGCGCCGACCAGCCCGGCGATCCCGGCGTTGATATGCACCACCGTTCCCCCGGCGAAGTCGAGCGCGCCCTTCTGGAAGACGAACCCGGCCGTCGCGGTAGCGGCCGCCGCGGCTTCGGCATCGGTGTAAGCATCCGGACCGGCCCAATACCAGACCATGTGCGCGATAGGCAGATAGGAAAACGTAAACCATAAGGCCAGGAACCACAGCACGGCCGAGAACTTCATGCGCTCGGCGAAAGCGCCGATGATGAGCGCCGGGGTGATCGCGGCGAAGGTGAGCTGGAAGGCGATGTAGATGTACTCGGGGATCACCACGCCTTTACTGAAGGTGGCGACGTTGGAATCCGCGGTGACGCCCTTCAAAAACAAGCGGCCGAAGCCTCCAAAAAAGGCGTTGCCCTCCGTAAACGCGATGCTATAGCCATACATTGCCCATAACACCGACAAGAGACAGAAAGCAACGAACACCTGCATCAGCACCGACAGCATGTTCTTGGCCCGCACCATGCCGCCGTAGAAGAGCGCGAGCCCCGGTATGGTCATGAGGATGACGAGCACGGTCGCGACGATCATCCAGGCCGTGTCACCCTTGTGGGGTGTGGGTGGAACGGGTGCGGTTGTCTCAGCCGCTCCGCTTGCTTCCTCGGACGCTTCGGCGGGCGGTGCGGTCGCCTCGAGCGCTGCGGATGGCTCCGGCGAAGCCTCGGTCTCCGCAGCCTGCGTGCTCGTCGCCGCATCCTCTTGAGCCTGCACCGCCATCGGCAGCCCCGTGCCCAATGTCCCGACCAACGCCAACACCATCCCCATGCGCCGCACCTCGGCGCCTATCTCGATAGACATCGCAAATACCTCCGGGAACAAATAATGTAAGTTTTTATAATGCGTCTGGCCCGGTCTCTCCCGTACGAATACGCACGACCTGAGACAGTTCATAGACAAAAACCTTCCCATCCCCGATCTTGCCGGTGCTAGTCGCCTTGATGATCGCATCGACGACCTTGTCCACCTGATCGTCGCTCACGGCTACCTCGAGCTTGATCTTGGGCAAGAAATCCACCACATATTCCGCCCCGCGATAGAGCTCGGTGTGCCCTTTTTGGCGACCGAAGCCCTTGACCTCGGTCACGGTGATGCCCTGCACGCCGACCTCGGACAAGGCCTCGCGGGCGTCGTCAAGCTTGAATGGTTTGATGATAGCGGTTACCAACTTCATGTTGCGATTCCTAACGATTGAATTGACCAGTTAGCTGATTGTAAGGTGCTCCCACATGGGCTAGAACTTCCTGGAAATCGTACCGAGCACCGTACCCCCGCAATTTTGGGAGTCGGCCCCGCAAAACGCGGGCTCGTTCCCGGCATTCCAGTAACTCACGTCCAAACCGAATCCAAAGACCTCTCGCGAGAGACCGACTCTCCAGTCGATATAGTCTTCGGCACCGACCACGGGGAAGTCATCGACATATTGGTAACCTATATGGAAACCAAGGCCAAAACCGTAAGGCAGTGACAAACCGAGCGATCCGTCGACATAGACTGCATCACCGGTCTCGCCGTAGAAATCCGGCGACCAGTACACCGTCGCTGAGGTTGCCGGTTCCAAGGGTACGTCCTCGAATTTGTAGCTCAAGCCGGCCTTGGCCTCGACATAGTCCACTTCGGGGTCCCGATCGTCTCCAGGATAGTGATAATAAATCGCGCCGGCATCCCAACCGATACCGGTATCCGAGAATTCGCCTCGAAACCCGCCGTACCAATCGATCTCGATCCCCCCCTCCGAAACGGCCTCATCGACGTTCGACGCCCACGCACCAAGATAGATCCCCCAAGGCGTGTAATTATATTCCAGGCTGCCCTGGATCGCGGGGTGGTTGTCGGTCTGTGAAATACCGCGGAAGAGATAGTCGGTCAGTAATGCGACGCTGCCGGCAGCCACATGCGGCGATTCCTCTTTCGCCGGCGATTCGTACTGCGCATAGGCTGCTGTACCGGCCAAAGCCGCGATCAACATCAAAATTCGCTTCATGTGCTCCCCCTAGGGTCTAGTTGTTTAATTAAGGCCACGGCACAGCGTGTGCCATAACGAGATGATAGCAACAACTGTCGTGTTTTCCATCAGTTATTATTGTTTTCTAATATTACTAGAAAAGTGTTCGCTCGTTAAGTGCAATCCTTAGCCCCATAATAGCCCAAGACTATTGACGTATGCCTCACGATAGAGCATCAATAGGCAGTTTTCTTAGCGCAGCTAAGTGCCTCGGCATAATTCATCGCGCAGCGATAAAAACGCGCGGACGCCCAAGATACTCTTGATCTCATCGAATCCGGCCATCCTTTCTGCGAGAGCCTGCGTGTGTCCATCGCGGGCGAAGACCTCCGCCATCTCCCGCATCGCCTTGGCGGTGAGTAACACCGAGTCGATCGGCGCCACCATGATCTTGAACCCCAATTGCTCGAGATCGCGCACGCCGAGTATTGGGGTCTTCCCGAAAGCGAGCATGTTCACAAACTTGGGGTAAGGGACCCGGCGGCAGATAGTTTCGAGCTCGGCGAGGGACAGTGGGGCTTCGATGAAGGCCACATCCGCGCCCGCGTCACAGTAGCGGTTGATGCGATCGATCGCATCGTCCAAACCGTTCGATTCGCGCGCGTCGGTGCGCGCGATGAAGAGAAAATCCGTATCGTAGCGGGCACGCACGGCGGCCTTGAATTTGAGCACCATCTCTTTGGCCGGGATCACTTGCTTGCCTTCAAAATGACCGCAGCGTTTCGGAAACACCTGGTCCTCCAGGATGATCCCCGCGGCGCCGGCGGTTTCGAATTCGCTAATGCAGCGCATGACATTATGCAGATCGCCATGCCCGGTGTCGCCATCGGCGATCACGGGAATCGCTACGCGTTGGGTCATTCGCCGTACGGCGTCCGCCATCTCGCTCATGCCCAGAAAGTTAAGGTCGGGCAGACCATAAAGGCTGGCGCTGGTCCCGAATCCGCCGATGAAAACCGATTCGAATCCCGCTTGTTCGATGAGCACGGCCGTCAGCACATCGTGGGCTCCAAGCGAACGGATGATCCCCGGTTTAGCGAGCAGCTCGCGGATCCGGCGCGTGGGTGGTTGAGTCATAGGTCCTCCCGTGGGTGTTATTCACTACTACCCTGCCGCTTGCGGCGGGCACTTTAGCGTTGGGTTCCAATGGGGAGTAGTGCAACTCTCCCCTTTGGGCCTGCGGAGTACCTGCCCCGCAGGCGAAATATTTTGACTAACGCCTCAATGATACCCATGAAGCGGGTCGTGGACGACGGTTTCGGCTACAATGCGTCGCAGCACTCCGTTACACCCGCACTGGCGGCGGAAGCTTAACGAGCCCTTCACCGACCGTCGTATGCACAGTCTTATCCCTAGAATTCTGGAGATCACCGCCCTGATCGCTGCGGTTGGCCTGCCGCAGCTTTGGGCGGGTGCCGCCGCGGAGCCTCGCGGCCGACCCGAGGTTGAATCCTTCGCCCCGATCATCGAGTACGTCATTCCGCGGGCGGGCGCCGCGCCTTACGCGGTTGCCGTGAATAGGCTCGGCGTGGCATGGTACGTGGACCAAGCAAACAGCCGTATCGGGCGCGTCGACCCGGAAACCGGCCAGATCAAGGATTTTGAGATGCCGAGCCCCGGTGCGGCGCCCCATGGGATCGCGATCGGGCGCCGCGGACGCATATGGTATACGGCCACCAAGCTCGGGAAAATCGGGGTCTTTGACATCGAGAGCGGGAAGATCATGGAATATTCCCTGCCCCCAGGGGCCAAGGATCCTGACACCCTCCTCATCCATAAAAGCAGGATTTGGTTCACCGCCCAGCGCGCCAACGCCTGCGGCTACCTGGACCCGCACACGGGCGGGGTCGTTGTTTTGCCGGTGACCACTCCCAATGCGCGGCCGCACGACCTGGCCGCGGCGCCCGATGGCGGTATTTGGGTCACGCTGTTCGGGACGCACAGGCTCGCCCGCATCGATTCCAAGCTGGCGACCCTGCGAGAGGTCGAATTGCCGCATAAGGACGCCCGTCCCCGGCAGCTCGCGATCGATGCCGCCGGAAACATCTGGTACACCGATCCGGCGCGCTCCAAGCTCGGCCGTTACGATCCTAAGGCTAAGCGCTTTAAGGAATACGACACCGTGAACCGAAACGCCGGCCCGACCGCGATTGCCATCGGTCAGGATGAGCGCATCTGGTACAACGAGTCCTACACCAACAGGATGGTCGCCTTCGATCCCAAAACCAAACGCAGCGCTACGTTGGAGATCCCGACCGAAGGCGCAATCGTGCAACACATGGTGGTGGACCGGAAAGACGGCACCCTATGGCTTGCGCTAAGCAACACGCAGCGGATTGGCCGTATCGATGTCAGGCCTGCCGCGAAGACGGGTACCGATGGTGCCAAGCGCGCTGAGGATGCTCCCGGTTCGAAGTGAGTCCACATGTGCCTGATTCTTTTATCCTACCGGCAACACACGCGTTATCCGCTCGTGATCGCCGCGAACCGCGATGAATTCTATGACCGCCTAAGTCAACCCGCGCACTTTTGGGAGGACGCCCCGTGGATTCTAGCCGGCCGGGATCTCATCGGGGGCGGCGCCTGGTTCGGGATCACCCGATCGGGACGTTTCGCGGCTGTAAGCAACATACGCGATCCGAAACCCGCACAAGAGAACGCTCCATCCCGGGGGCGCTTGGTCAGCGAGTTCTTGCGCGGATACCCACCGCCTCGCGCCTATCTCGCGGAGGTGGCTCGGTGGGGTTCGCGCTACAATGGCTTTAACCTGCTGGCCGGCGACCACGACGAGATCGCCTACTACAACAATCGCACCGGGGAGATCCTGACCCTCGCGCCCGGTTTATACGGGCTCAGCAATCATCGCTTAGACACCCCGTGGCCGAAGGTGAAAAATGCCAAGGCTGCTCTCGCGAAAATCCTCGGAATGCCCGCCGCCGAGCCCGAGGCGATCCTCGAAATGCTGGCCGATAGGACCCTGCCCTCTGATGACTGCCTGCCGGACACCGGCGTCGGCCTTGTACGGGAGCGCGTGTTGGCGTCGATTTTTATCGCGAGTGAGAATTACGGCACCCGTTGCAGCAGCGTTCTAATCCAGGATCGCGATCGCCGCGTAAGGTTCGTGGAACGCAATTTTTTGCCGGGAGACGCCAGCGCTCAGACGGTCGAATACGAGTTCGATATCAGCGTTGCTGACACATTATCAAACTAGCCCGCCGTTCACGCCCAAGGTCTGACCGGTAATAAATGCGATGCTTGCTGAGGCCGAGGTTAGCGATTACGTGCCGGGAATCTGCGTCTCGACGGTACCCCGCTACCTTGGCCGTCTCCACGGCGCGCTGCTTCCACAGCAAGAACACGGCCGGGACCGCGAGCAAGTTGTCGTACCGGCGATCCCAAGGAGCGGACCGCACTAAACGAAGCTCGCACCTAAGCGTTAGAACCAGAACCGGACCCCGGCGACGAATGCCGGGGTGTCGAACGCCTCTCCTTCGCCTCTTGCGAGATCGGCCGTCCGGCCAACTTTTCGTTCCCAAACGAAACCGATGTAGGGGGCGAGCTCGCGTACAATCTCGTAGCGGAGCCGTAGACCCAGCTCAACTTGGCTCAGCCCGGGGCCGATCCGGAGCTCTTCCACTTCCTGGACGGCGAAGTCCAATTCGAACGACGGCTGCAGGATCAATCGCTGCGTAATTAGAATTGGGTACTCGACCTCAAGGCGCGCGGACACGTCGCCCTCCTCACTAACGAACAGGTCCGCATCCACTTCATAAAGATACGGTGCGAGACCATGGAGAGCGAACACGGTATAAGCTCGTGAGGGGTCGGGTTCCACATCATAGCGCGCCCCGACGGCCAGGTCCCAGAAGGGGCTAATCAGCCGACTGTATCGGAGCTGCACTTCGCTACCGTCGATACCATCATCCCCTTGGGTCTTAAACCACAAGCGGTTGTAGTCGCCACCGACCCAGCCCCGCACATCCCAGCTGAACGTGTCGGACCCGTCAGTTGCGGCACGGTATTCCAATTGTTCCGCCTGGACGTAGGTGAAAATCTGATCACCGTGGGGCTGGGCGAGCGGCGAAGCCGCCGCCACGCTGGTCACCTGAAGCCAAAGCAGCGCTGGCCCGAGGTTACGCATGGTTGGACTTCGCCCCCGCCTCACCATCGATCCTACGCCGATTTGTTTAGCTCGGGGCAGCGACGTTCCGGGTGACGACGATCTTCCGGAACATCCCAGCCTCCATGTGATAAAGCATGTGGCAGTGAAACGCCCACTCGCCGAGGGCATCGGCCGTCACCTCGAAGGACAGCCGCTCACCCGGCTTCGCGTTGATCACGTGCTTGCGCGGCTTGTAGGCGCCTGCCCCGTTATCGAGCTCGCTCCACATCCCATGGAGGTGCAAGGGGTGATTCATCATCGTGTCGTTCACAAACGTGAAGCGTACGCGCTCCCCATACCGGAGCCGGATGGGCTCCGCCTCCGAATATTTCTTTCCGTCGAACGACCAGATGAACCGCTGCATGCTGCCGGTGAGGTGCAGCTGGATCTTCCTCTCAGGCTCGCGCAGATCGTAACCGGGCCTGATATTGCGCAGATCCGTATAAACCAGGACGCGCCCGGCCGTATTCTCAAGGCCGATGCCGGGCTCGTTGAGCCTATTCGTCGGCATCATCGCGATCATCTCATTGCCAGGCCCGTGGTGGTTGGGGCCGTGCATCATCGCCGTCATATCGTTGGCCTTATCGGTGACCTTCGCTGCGTGCCCCATGCCTTGCATTGCATCCATGGGCCCACCGTGGTCCATGCCGGCCATACTACCCCCTTGCGTTCCACCCATCGCGCCGTGTGCCATGCCCATGTCCGCCATCGTGAGCAAGGGCCGCGGCCGCATCTCCGGGAGGGGCGCGGACAGGCCCTCCCGCGGCGCGAGCGTGCCGCGCGCATAACCGCTGCGATCCATCGCCTCGGCAAAGAGGGTATACGCGCGGTCGCTCTCAGGCTCCACGATCACGTCGTAGGTCTCGGCCACCGCGATGCGGAACTCATCCACCGTGACCGGCTGCACATCTTGGCCGTCAGCCTGCACGACGGTCATCTTGAGCCCGGGGATGCGGACGTCGAAGTAGGTCATCGCCGAGCCGTTGATAAACCGCAGCCGCACGCGCTCGCCCTTCTTAAAAAGCGCGGTCCAGTTGGCCTTAGGCGGTTTTCCGTTGACCAGAAACGTGTAGGTGTAGCCCGTGACATCGGCGATGTCCGTGGGATCCATGCGCATGCGGCTCCACTCAAGCCGATCGGAAATCGTCGCCCCCCAGCCCTTGTCCGCGACGTCGCGGAAGAAGTCGGAGGCGGTGCGTTTGTTGAAGTTGTAATACCCGCCTTGCTTCTTGAGCTTAGCATAGACCGTGTGCGGATCCTCATCGGTCCAGTCCGAGAGCATGACGATGTAGTCGCGATCATAGCGGTAGGTTTCAGGCTGAACAGGCGCGATGATGATGGGGGCGTACATGCCCGCTTGCTCCTGGAACTCCGAGTGGCTGTGGTACCAGTAGGTGCCGCTCTGCTTGAGGGGGATTCGGTAGGTGAAAGTCGCACCCGGCGCAATCCCATCGAAGCTGATCCCCGGTACCCCGTCCATGTTGGCGGGCAGGATGATCCCATGCCAGTGAATGGACGTCGGTTCGTCGAGGCGGTTGGTCACACGGACCGTCACGTCCTCGCCCTCGCGCCAGCGGAGCACCGGGCCGGGCACGGTCCCGTTGATCGTCGGGACCACTCGATCCCGACCCGTCAGGTTGATCGCCTTTTTCTCTATGACTAGGTCGTATTCACCCGCGAACGCCAGGCTGGTCATAACCCCTGTGCCTAAGGTTGCTAGAAATACGAATATTTGTTGCATGGTTATAGCCTCTACCGCTCTCAGCCCTTGTTGTGCAGGATGTCGCCGGACGCTGAACGCTCGCAACGACCACGTCGATCGATTAGCGAACAACCCGGCCAGGAGCCCCGTAGGGTCAAAGAGACGGAGGGATCACCCCCCGTTACAGCCGGATTGTTGCTCGTTAGGCTAGAGGGGGGCGAGGAGGCCGCTCGAGGCCGTCGGGGACGATCCCGTTCAGGCTTATCGTGCGGTCAGGGAGAAAGGCTTTATCCGAATCAGGGGCTATCACTATCGAGACGGACATGATGATGGACGATGAAACAAGGTGGCAAAGCGCGAGCGACTCACAGTCCATTGACGGTGGGTTGCTTTGGTGTCGATCGTCCTTCGATTGCGGTACTTGCCTATGATCTGCATCGGCAAGTCGCTGTACAGGGTGAGACGCCATCCCCATGTCTTGATTACACGACGGCATGACGAAGGCCGGCACCGACTGGATCGGCAGCCATAGCACCAGGAAAATCAGGATCAATCTCTTCCAGGCGGCCATCTTTGTCGCGCCTTCGGCTTGCGTGTATGATTGAGTATATAGTCCTTCCCGGCGACTTTAAGCAAGCGAGTACAAGCCTTGTCTGAAGCAGGAGCTGCCATGACTAGGATCATAGACCGCAAGCATCCCAGCCGGTTCCCCCTTGAAGCGCAAGTGGCCTTTAGATCCATCCGCGCGTTCACCGCTCTGGTTCTGCTGATAGCAGCGGCCTGGGCGAACGCACACTCGCCGCCCGAAAAGGCGGTCGCCTTCCACGGAGGCATCGCCTCCACCACGGAAGCCTTCAATCTGGAATTGCTGGTGGAGGATAGCCGCCTGCAACTCTTCGTGCGTGACCGTCACAACCGCCCACTGGACGTGGACGGCAGCACGGCCACTGCCCTGGCTTGGGGTCAGGACGACAGTGTCGAGATCGAGATGAAGCCCGGCCATCGCGGCGCGCTGGTTGGCGCGTTCCAGGTGGTCGCGCTGAAACGTGTGATCGTCACGCTGCACGTGCCCGATCATGAGCCGGTGAAAGCCTGGTTCTCCGGCATTAGCAACTGAGGGCCGGTCGTGAGCGCCGGAATCGAACAGCAGCCGGGCAGTCTTCTGCGCTGGCCGGGAGCGCCAGCGCCAAGGCGAGGAGCGCAGGCCGGAGCGTGCAAGCGGCACCTCTGCGAGCGCCGGCGGTTTTAGAGATCGGGCGTCGGACGATCATCGCGAGCGTCATGGGAACGACGACCTGGAGGCGCGCCGCGGCCCGCTCCAGGTATTCGTACTGGCCGGACCAGGAGACGGAATAACGGGGTGGGAGATCGACCTCCCGGGCGACCCGTGTCGGGCCCACGCTCGACCGTGATGTGGGCGACGCTGCCGAGCGGGATGTGCGCGCCCAAGGGCGTCACGATCGGCAAGAGCCGCAGCTTTTCCACCGAATCGCGGACGCCGCGGGTAGGTAGCGCAGGTTGATGGGATAGCGCTCTCGGCCCTCGACTGTCTCCCCGACGTTGCTGCCCCCGACCGCGGCCCCGACCGCCTCTTGGACGTCGTCGATGTTGAGGCCGAGCCGCGCTGCTTCGCGCAGGTCGATGTCGATCCGGATGTGGCGGCCGGCGACGACGCGCTCGGAGAACGCCGAGCGCGTGCCCGGCACGCGTTTCACGACCCGCTCGATGTCGCGGCTGTGGACCCGCCGATGTTATGGGGCGAGCAGCGCGCGACTCAACCTCCAACCGTAGTGACCAGCCACGGCAGCGTTCCGCTCGTGAGTCTTCCCGACCTCGTCCTTGACTCTGAACCAGGGTGCAGGGTTTAGAATACCTGTCGGCAGAGGATCCCTATGGCATTGACCGTAAGCAAGCTGGCGAAGGCCGCGGGTGTGCAGGTTTCGACCATCCGCTATTACGAACGCCGCGGACTGGTGAAACCGTCCTCGCGCCGCAGCTCCGGCTATCGCGACTACAACAGCGACGCCGTGCGGCGCGTTCGTTTCATCCGCCGTGCGCAGGCGCTCGGCTTCACGCTGGAGGAGATCGCCGGCTTGCTTCGGCTGCGCGTAGCACCCGGCCTGGATTGCGCAGCCGTGCGCGCTCGTGCCTCCGCGAAACTCGCGGATGTGAAGGCGCGCCTCGTCGAACTCGAACGCGTTCGCGACGCTCTGGCGAAGCTGGTTGCCGCCTGTCCGGCACGAGGGCCGGTGATCCACTGCACGATTCTCGACACGCTTGACTCAGACGCGGGCGAAGACACACCTGGTCCGATGCGCCGGTTCGCACGGCACAAAATTGGAGACAAGAATATGAAATCACTCGAACTCAGAATCGAAGGCATGCACTGTGACGGCTGCGCCAGCACCATCGAGGCGCTGCTCGCACGGGAGCCCGGCGTGAAATCGGTGAGCGTTTCTCATGCCGCCGGTCAAGGCCGGGTCCTGTATGACCCGGCCCTCACGGATGCCGCCCGTATCGCCAAAACCATCGAGCAGGCGGGCTACAAGGTGCGCGGCGAGCCGGCGCCGGCCGCTCAATGAGCGGCGCGGAACTCACCACCGCGTTCCTTCTTCCCATCGGCCTTGGCCTGCTGGCCTTTGTCGAACCTTGCGCCATCGGGGCCACGCTGCTGTTCATCAAGCTGGTAGAGGGCAAGCCGGCCCGCGTGAAGGTCGGTCAGGCGGTGGGGTTCATGCTGACGCGCGGGCTGTTCATCGGTCTGCTCGGGGCGGGCGCCGCCTGGGTGGGCGGCACGTTCTTCGCGCTGCAGAAAGCCGGGTGGTTTGTGTTCGGGACCATGTATGTGGCCATCGGCCTGATGTATCTGACCGGCCACGTGCGCTGGTTGATGCACACCGTCGGACCACGGCTGTCCCGGCTCGGCGATGTCAGGTCGTCGGTGACGCTGGGGCTTCTGTTCGGGCTCAACATCCCCGCCTGCGCCGGGCCACTGCTGGTCGCGCTGCTCGCCGCCACGGCGACGGGGGCCACGCCCGGCGGAGTGGCGGGCGGTTTCATCTCACTGTCGCTTTTCGGACTTGCGCTGTCAGTGCCACTGGTCGCGGCGGTGCTGTTCGGGCCGGCGCGCCGCGCACTCGACTGGATCGCGGGCCTGAGCGCCCGCATTCCGCGCTTGACCGGCCTGCTGATGATTGTGCTCGGTGTCGGAACGATCTGGTTCGGCCTGTCGGTGAAGCTTGCGTAGGACTTGACTCTGCACCTTGGTGCAGGGCTTACGGTGGAACCGTAAACGATCCATCTCTTTCCGAACCAAGGTGATTTTATGACGCACTCAGCTACCGCCGACGCACTCCCCCTCTGGACGCACGAACGCGCGAGCCGCCCCGACCGCGCCCGTATTCGCGGGCGCATTGCCGGCATGCACTGCTCGTTGTGCACGGGAACCATCGAGAAGGCGCTCGCCAGGCATGCGGGCGTGGACAAGGTTTCCGTCAGCCTGACCCACGAACAGGCACTGGTGGAATACGACCCGGCCCGTGTCCAGCCGCAAGATTTGCTGCAGACCTTGCAGCAAATCGGCTACAGCCTCTCCGACCCGCGCAAGGTACAGCCCTTCGAGGAACAGGAACAATTGCTGGTGCGGGAGGGACGGCGTTTCCTCATCGCGAGCGTATTCAGCCTGATCTCGCTGACGCTCATCGCTCGCCCCGGGGACGTGGCCTATGCCGTGCTCGAAGCAATTGTCGCGCTCGGGTTCTTTGGCCTGGTCTTCCTCGTCCTGCGCCCCTCGGGCTTGGCCAGAGCCATCGCCGGCACCGCCGGAAGTTTTGTCTTGGTCTCCGTATTGTTCTGGCTGAAGCAGGCGGGACGCCTGGCAGGCAACCTCGACGCCTGGATCGCGGCCGGTCTCGCCGTCATCGTCGTGTTCTTCCTCGCCCGGCACATTCTCGTCATGGCGTGGCAGGCCTTGCGGCGCGGCATCATCAACCAGCACGTGCTGCTGGAGGCCGGCGCCTTCGCGGGGCTCACGGGCGGCATCTACGGACTTGCCTACGGGGGACCAGACTTTCCGACCGCGCCATTCTTCTGCGTCGCGGTCATGGTCTGCAACTACCACATCTTCTCGGAGTGGCTGTCGCTGATCGTCAAGACCCGCAGCTCGCAGGCCGTCCGGCGCCTGCTGGCGCTGCAGCCGGACACCGCGCGGGTCTTGCGCAACGGCCTTGAAATGGAGCTGCGCGTCGAAGACGTATCGGTCGGCGATCTTGTGCGCGTGCGGCCGGGCGAGCGCATTCCGCTCGACGGAACCGTTACCGAGGGACACTCGGCGGTGGACCAGTCGCTCGTGACCGGTGAGCCGCTGCCGGTCGAACGCAAGATTGGCGACGAAGTGATCGGCGGCTCACTGAATGGTCTGGGCACGCTCGTGATCCGTGTGACCGCCGTGGGCGAGGCCAGCTTCCTACAGCGCGTAGCGCGCGAGGTCGAGGACGCCCGCGCGCAGAAGCCCGGCATGCTGCACCTGGTGGACCGGGTGCTGGCCGTCTATGCGCCGGCGGTGCTCACGCTGTCCGCCATCGCAGCCATCGCCTGGGTCGTGGTGCCACTGCTCATGGGCGCCGCCCCGGATACTGACCGCGCCCTGATCGCGGGCCTCACCGTGCTGGTGATGGGCTATCCCTGCGCCTTGGGCATTGCGGCGCCGCTGTCCATCGTGCGCGGCGCCGGCGAAGCCGCCGAGCGCGGCATTCTCATGCGCACCGGCGAGGCGTTCCAGGGATTCCGGCTCGCGACCCATGTGCTGTTCGACAAGACCGGAACGCTGACGGAAGGCAAGCCCGCGCTGCGGGAGCTCGAAGCGGTCGACGGATCGGAAGCCGAGCTGATCGCCACCGCTGCCGCCGCCGAAGCCGCCTCCGAGCATCCCCTGGCCAAGGCGGTGATGGCCGCCGCGCTGGAACGCGGCATCGCTCCACCGGAACTGGAGAGCTTCGAAGCGGTTCCGGGACACGGCGTGCGGGCAAAGCACTCCGGCCAGGAGATTCTGGTCGGCAGCGCGCGCTTTCTGGGCGGGAGCGGCGTCCAAGTGGATGCTCTACGCGACAAAATCACCTCGCTTGAAGCCGCAGGGCACACGGTCGTGGTGGTGGCACGCAACCAGCGCCTCCTGGGGCTGCTGGCCTTAGGCGACCGTCTGCGACCCGGCGCCCGCGACGCGATCGCGGCTTTGCATCGCGCCGGCGCGTGCACCTTGCTCGTCAGCGGCGACAATGAGCGCGCGGCCCGGCACATCGCGGCGGAAGCAGGAATCGAAGACGTGCATGCGGAACTGCTGCCGCAGGAAAAGGTCGCGCTGATCCGCGAGCTGCAGCAATCCGGCCACAACGTAGCCATGGTAGGCGACGGCATCAACGACGCCCCGTCGCTGATGCAGGCCAACGTGGGAATCGCGATGGGCGGCGGCACCGACATCGCCATCGAGTCCGCCGACATCATCATCCTGAACAATCAGCTTGCCGCTGTCGTTGAAGCACGGGAGATTAGCCGCTGGAGCTATCGCAAGATGGTGCAGAACGTGGGCCTGGCCGTGCTGTTCAACGGCATCGGTGTGCCGATCGCCGCCACGGGCCTCGTGTATCCCATCTGGGCAATGGCGGCAATGGTGTTCAGCGTCACGGCGATCTTCTACAACTCCCTGCGCGGCCGGCCGCGGATTTTCTTCGACGCGGTCATGAGCGTGGGCCGGACACCAGGTTGATCGGCTTATTTTCTATGACCAAAGCGTATTCATGCGCGAACGCCAGGCTGATCATAACCCCTGTGCCTAAGGTTGCTAGAAATACGAATATCTGTCGCATGGCTCTATTCTCCAAAACGTTATTAATGGGGCATCAAGCCTGGTGGCAATCACGGGCGCTGAGCTTGCACCTCACCGGCAATGGCAATCTTCGCTCCCTTGGGCTCCTTGAGCGTGTGCTGTTTCCATAGGAAAAAGACCGCCGGAATCACCACCAGCGTTAGCACCGCGGCGCTCACCATGCCGCCCACCATGGGGGCGGCGATGCGACGCATGACCTCCGACCCGGTGCCCCCACCGAGCATGATCGGCAACAATCCCCCGATGATGGCGGCAACCGTCATCACCTTGGGACGGATCCTCAGGAGCGCACCTTCGACCACGGCGTCGATCAAGTCCTGTCGAGTCATGCTACGCCCTTCCCCAAGCGCCTGTTGTTCACGGCGCGCATACGCCAGGTCCAAGAAGACCAGCATCACCACCGCGGTCTCCGCTGCCACCCCCGCCAGGGCAATGAATCCCACCCCACTCGCGACCGAGAGATGGTAATCCAACAGGTACAAGAGCCAGATCCCGCCGATGAGCGCAAACGGCAAGCTGGCCATCAGGATGGCGACCTCGGCGAGGTTGCGGAAGTTGAGATAAAGCAGCAGCACGATGATGGCGAGGGTCAGGGGCACCACGACGCGCAGGCGCTGCGCGGCGCGCTCCAGGTATTCGTATTGGCCGGACCAGGTGATGGAATAGCGGGGCGGGAGTTTGACCTCTTGGGCGACCCGCGCCTTTGCCTCCTTGACATAACCGCCCAAGTCCCGCCCCTGGGTGTCGACGAACACCCAGCCATTTAAGCGCGCGTTCTCGCTCTTGATCATGTCGGGCCCGGCCTCGATGCTGATCGAGGCGATGCTCCCGAGCGGCACACGAGCCCCCGAAGGAGTGACCACCGGCAACAAGCGCAATTCTTCTAACGAATCACGGATCGCCCGGGGATAGCGGAGATTAATCGGGTAGCGTTCGAGGCCTTCGACCGTTTGCGCGACATTCATGCCGCCTACCGCCGTGCTGATGATCTCCTGCACATCCTCGATGTTGAGCCCAAGGCGCGCGGCCTCGAGCCGCTTGATATCCAACTTGATGTAACGCCCGCCCTTGACCCGCTCGGAATAGGCCGAGGTCGTCCCGGGCACCTCCCTCACCACCTGTTCGACCTGCCGGCCGATGTCTTCGATGACCTGGAGATCGGGGCCGGCGATCTTGATGCCTACCGGGGTCTTGATACCGGTCGCCAGCATGTCGATGCGGGTCTTGATGGGCATCACCCAGACGTTGGCGAGCCCCGGCAGTTGTACTGCGCGATTGAGCTCGGCTTTGATCTCATCGGGTGTCATGCCCTCCCGCCACTGCTCTGGGGGTTTGAGCTTTACCACCGTCTCCACCATGTTGAGGGGCGCCGGATCGGTGGCGGTCTCGGCGCGCCCGATCTTGCCGAACACATGCTCTACCTCGGGCACGGTGCGGATGAGCTTGTCGGTCTGCTGCAAGATCTCTTGGGCCTTGCCGGCGGAGAGCGCCGGCAAGGTCGTCGGCATGTACATGAGATCCCCCTCATCGAGATCCGGCATGAACTCGGTGCCGAGCTGGGTGATTGGCCAAAGTCCTGCCAAGGTCACCACGATCGCCGATGCGACCAAGGTCCAGGGATAAGCCAGAGCAACCCGGATAAAAGGCCGATAGGCGGCGATCAGCAAGCGGTTGATGGAGTTGCGGTGCTCGGGAAGGATGCGCCCGCGGATGAATAGACCCATCAACACGGGCACCAAGGTAATGGCGAGCCCCGCCGAAGCCGCCATGGCATAGGTCTTGGTGTAGGCGAGCGGTTTAAAGAGTCGCCCTTCCTGTGCCTCCAGGGCGAAGACCGGAAGGAAGCTTAAGGTGATGATGAGGAGCGAAAAGAAAAGCGGTGGCCCCACTTCGCGACTGGCCTCGAGTATCACCTGCCAGCGATTCTCATGGGTCACTTCGGTCCGCTCCATATGTTTGTGCACGTTCTCTATCATCACGATGGCGGCATCCACCATGGCGCCGATGGCGATCGCAATGCCCCCGAGCGACATGATGTTGGCGTTGATGCCCTGGGCGTACATCACCATGAAGGCGGTGAGGATCCCCAAGGGTAGGCTGACCACGACCACCAGCGCTGAGCGCAGGTGAAAGAGGAATACGGCGCAAACCAAAGCCACCACGATGAATTCCTCGATGAGCTTATCCCATAGCGTTTGCACCGCACGCGCGATGAGCCCGGATCGATCGTAGGTCTCGATGATCTCAACCCCAGCCGGCAATCCAGGCTTGAGCTCCTCGAGCTTCGCCTTCACGGCGTCGATGGTCTTGCGCGCATTCTCGCCGAAGCGCATGACGACGATGCCGCCCACCACTTCGCCTTCCCCGTCGAGCTCCGCGATCCCGCGCCGCTGCTCTGGCCCGAGCCGGATCTCAGCCACATCTTCGAGCAGGATCGGCGTGCCCCGCGGGCTCACCCCGAGCGGGATGCTCTTCAGTTCTGCTATCCCCTTGATATACCCGGTGGCCTGGATCACGAACTCGGCCTCCCCCATCTCGAGCACCGATCCGCTCTGTTCTTGATTGCCCGCTTGGATGGCGCGCTTGAGCTCGGCGATCGGGATCCCATAGGCCCGCAGCCTGTCCGGATCGACCACCACCTGATATTGCTTGACCATACCGCCGACGGTGGCGACCTCGGCCACGCCAGGCACGGCCTGCAGCTCGTATTTGAGAAACCAGTCCTGCAACGATCGCAGTTGCGCCAGATCGTGGCGAGCGCTGCGGTCGACTAGGGCATAGCTATAGACCCATCCCACACCGGTGGCATCGGGTCCCAAGGCGGGACGGGCGCCCGGCGGAAGCCTGGGGGCGACCTGGCTCAAGTATTCGAGCACCCGCGAGCGGGCCCAGTACAGATCGGTGCCGTCCTCGAACAGGACATACACGTAGGAGTCCCCAAAGTTCGAGAACCCCCGTACCGTGACCGCCCCCGGAACCGCCAGCATGGCCGTCGTCAAGGGATAGGTGACCTGGTCTTCCACCACCTGGGGCGCCTGCCCCGGATAGACGGTGCGGATGATCACTTGCACGTCCGAGAGATCCGGGATGGCGTCGACCGGCGTTTCTTTCACCGCATAGATCCCACCCGCGGTGAGGAACGCCGCCGCGAGCAGGATCAGGAAGCGACTGCGGGTGGACCAGGCGATGATCTGCGCGATCATGGTTTGGGCTCCATGTCTGCGGCGGCCGGCTTGTCCGATGTCCCGTGTGATGCCTCAGGCAATGATTCCATGCGCCGGAACGCGCCCTTAAGGCTTGCTTCGGAGTCGAGCAGAAACTGGGCCGAGACCACCACGGTATCACCTTCGCTCAAGCCCTTCTGGATCTCGATGCGATCTCCGCTCTCCATCCCCGCTACCACCTCCCGCGATTGAAATCGGCCTTGCCCCAAGGCGAGCACCACGCGTTCGGTACCTCCATCCCGGATCAGCGCCTCTGCCGGGATGCTCAATACATTCTGGCGCGGCTCGGCAAGGATCGTCACATGGGCGAACATCTTAGGTTTCAACAGCTCCCCTGGATTGTCGAAGCGCAGCCGCACCCGCAGGGTACGGGTCATAGGGTCCAGATCGGGATAGATATAATCCACCTTTCCCTTCCAGGTGCGCCCCGGGAAGGAGGGGACCCGCGCCTCGGTTGCTTGCCCGAGCTCAACCCAGCTCGCTTGCCGTTCAAACACCTCGGCGAGCAACCATACCGTGCCGAGATCGACCAAGGTCATGATCTCGGTGTCGGGTTTGAGGTACATCCCTTCCCGCACCATCAATTCGGAGACGACACCGCCTTGATCATGATGGGCGAACACCTGGACGACCTGATCGACGCGGCGCGTTTCGCTGAGGCGTGCCACTTGTTGCTCGGAGATCCCAAGTGCCGCGAGCTTTTGGCGCGAGGCGCGGATCAGCCGCTGGTTTCCCATCGAGAGCGCCTGGAGATATTCCTCCTGGGCATTCACCAGGGTGGGGGAATAGATCTCGAACAGCAACCGTCCCTTCTCCACCCGCTCACCCTTGGCCTTGACCATGAGCCGCTGGATCCAGCCCTCGGCGCGCACATGCACATGATTCAGGCGGCTCTCGTCGTAGTCGAGGTAACCGACCGTATCGATGCGCCGCGCAAGCATCCCGCGCGAAACCCGAGCCGTGCGCACGCCGAGGTTATTGACCACCTCGGGGGCGATCGTGATCCCTGGATCGCCCGTACCACTCGCCTCACCCGCGTACACTGGGACCATCTCCATATTCATGGGGGAGAGGCCCGGCTTGTCGCTCCGGAAATCCGGGATCATGGGATCCCACCAATAGAGGATCTTGCGTTCGCCTTTCGCAGCCCTTGCAACGGCCGGCCCGGGATTACCGGGATTGTCGCTCTGCCCAAAGCGGTCAAGCTTCAGCCCAATGGCGATCCCCAGAATCAAAATCAACAGTGCTATCACGATTCTCATGGACACTCTCCGGCAAGGTAAAGCAGATTGGCTTGAGCCTTGGCCCGCTCGGATTGCACCCGCAAAGCCGCGAGCCGGGTGTCGAGCACGGTCATGCGGGCACGGGAGAGCGTGGTGAAATCCGCGACTCCGTTCTGATAGGCGTTGAACGTCGCTTCGGCATTCTGGGCCGCTTCTACTGCAGCATGGCCCCGATAGATGTCGAGGCGCTTACTGAGCTGCCTCCAGGTGGCATACTCGCCCTGCGCCATGCGCGTTAGATCGCGAAGCCGATCGACACGCGAATACTCAGCGGCCGCATGTTCCCGCTCGCTCGAGGCAAGAGTACGGTCCTGGCGCTTCTCCCGGAACAGAGGCAGATCGACCGTGACCATGGCGCCGAAACGCTCCCCGCTGGTATTCTCTTCAAAACCCCCCGAGGTGCGGTGTCCAAACATGAGACTGAGCATCCACCCGGGCTTGTATTGCTCGCGGGCGATGGCGAGCGACTTCATGCTCGCCTGCACCATGGCGCTTTCGGCTTCCATGAGCGGATGGCAGCGCAGGGAGGCCACCAGCGCTCCGAGATCTGGGACCTCGGGGAGCACGGGGTATTGGGCGGGCAGCGGGCGCTCCGCCTGGGGAGTTGTGATCCACTTAGCGAGCTCTGCTCGCGCGGCCTCCCGCATGCCCGCGACCTCGGCGAGCCGCTCTTCCAAGAGGGAAAACTCAAGCTGCGCGCGCAGCACCTCGTGCTGGTTGTCGCGGCCGGCCGCGTACTGCTGTTCCGTGATCTCCCGCAGTTGCGCGAAAAGCGTTCTATTTTCCTCAAAAATTGCTAGCGCGTGCGTCTGGTGGCTTAGCTCCAGATAGGCCGCGCGTAGCGCCTTCAGCACCGTGCGGCGCTGGTCTTCGGCACGCGCATTCTCGGCTTGCGCCATCGCGTTCGTCTGCTCGCTCTTGTAGCGCAGCGTCCGCCCGCGCGGAAAGGCTTGCGACAGCCCCACTTGGAGCTCGGTGTCGGGGTCTTCGTCGGCCTTAAAGTTCGAAGGCACATCACCCAGCCCGAGGCTCAACTGTGGATCGGGCAGTTGGCCGTCGGCCACCGCGCGCTCTGACAACGCTTGAGCCTGGGCTTCGCGCTGTCTCGTCACCGGATCTTGCCCCAGTGCCAAGTGCTCGGCTTCGCTTAATGATAGCGACGCGTGGGTTACGACCTGAGTTTGCCCCAGGGCTGCTGGGCACATCAGCAAGATCAGCGAGCAGACGATGAGGCGGCTGCAGCGAAAACAGTCATGGTACGACAT
>JBIMKD010000083.1:0-8613 GCA_043673815.1 Chromatiales bacterium | reverse complement strand
CGACAGGAGAACAGAGTTGAGATGAGGGCTAAAGGGCGGCGGCCGATCAACCGCCGGTAAACCGCATTGCGACAGCCAACCTCAATGAACCAAATCTGCCGCGTAGCGGCTTACTTGAACCAGGCGCTCCAGCCGACGCCCCTCGCTTCGCTCGGCGCGGCTGAGCTCCGGCGTTAAGCGGCAAGTACTGATCCTCGGGAGGCGTTACGCTATGCTTACTTCGCATGACAGCCTGCCGGTTCACTGAATACTTCGAGAATGAGGTTCTCCGGAAGCGGCCGTATTTGAAGAAGGAATGGTGCATTCGAGTTGTCGAGAATCCCGTTCGTTCAGAGCCCCAGGAGCACAACCGATATCGATTCTGGGCCGCTTGTCCTGAGCTTGGCGGCCGCTACTTGCTGGTCGTCACGCTGGAGGATAAGGTCACAATACACAACGCGTTCCCTGACAGAGGGTTCAAGCCATGAAGCTTAACTACTACGCTGACACGGATTCCCTGTACATTGACCTCTCGGAGGAGCCGAGCGTTGAAAGCAGGGAAATTTCCGAAGGGGTTGTGGTGGATTATGATGCCAAAGGGAATCTTGTTGGCATTGACATCGACAACGCGAGCACAAAGGTCCAGCTTCAACACCTGATCCTGAACAAACTCCCGTCGCAGGTACAAACCGTTACCGCCTAACCATGCGGCGGCCTAAACGCGGTAAAGGGGTCGTAGTGATTTATTGTCCATCATAGGGTTAAAACCACCGGCTTTTAGCCGGTTAGCTTTAGCTGCGAAAATGCTGCGCAAGGAGGTGCATCAGGGTAACGAGCGGGCGGCCCGGTTGGCGCTGCCCGGTGGATTACGGCCCGCGGCCTACATGAGCTATGCTGCGCATGGATTCCAGCTCGCGTCCGCTGCGCGGACTTGGCCGGAATGACTGGTTTGTGTTATGCGGCGTGTTTCTGTGACACTCCGCTAGCGGCGATGCGTTACGGAGCTCGCGCAAGCTGCGACTCGACCTCATCGCGCTTGGGAGTCCCGGCTAGGGTTTCGATCAAGGCGAGCGCAAAATCCATCGCCGTGCCGGGTCCGCGGGAGGTAATGACCGTCCCGTCTTGAACCAGTGCGTCCTCGGTCACGGTCACCTCCGTGAAATTCATCGCCCGCAAGATCCCGGGATAGCCGGTAGCGCGCTTTCCTCTGAGAAGGCCGGCTGCGCCCAAAACCTTGGGCGCTGCGCAGATCGCGGCCGTAAATTTTCCGTTCGCCGCCATTTTGATAAGGAGATCATGCACGCGCGGGTCGCGGTTCAGTTGCTCCGCGCCTTGGGCGCCCCCCGGAAGCACGACCATGTCGTAGTCGCGTTTCAAGGCTTCGTCCAGGGAGGCGTCGGGGATCAGCACCACGCCGCGGCTGGCGCGGACGGGATGATTATCGAGGCCGGCCGTGACCACCTCGATCCCGGCCCGGCGCAGGAGATCGATGACGGTGACAGCCTCAAGCTCTTCACACCCTTGGGCCAGCGGGATAAGTACGGCGGCCATTTAGTCTATTCCCCGCGGTTATCCAAGTCTAATTGGGTGCGCGCCGTTGCAAGGTGAGGCCCTTGAGCAAGTTAAGCGCTTCGTACAATTCATAGTCGCTGGTCGCCAGGGCTTGACCGGTTTCGGCATTCGATGCCTCGGCGGGAGGCTGCTTCCCGTTCGAGAGGTGTCGCGTGAGGTTGCTCTCTTTGATCTCGTCCAAGGCCGGATTTTCCGCGGCCGCCACTTTTACCCGATCCAAAATGATGTCGGGGACAATGCCCTCGGCCTGGATGGACCGGCCCGAGGGAGTATAGTAAAGCGCGGTCGTGAGTTTAAGCGCGGCGTCATTGTTCATCGGCAGGATGGTTTGCACGGAGCCTTTCCCGAAGGTCTTGCTCCCCATCACCACGGCGCGACGCGCGTCTTGAAGCGCGCCAGCCACGATTTCCGAGGCCGAGGCCGATCCGCCGTTAACGAGTATGACTATTGGCGCCCCGTTCAGGGCATCCTTGGGTTTCGCGTCGAATCTTAGCTCGGATCCCTTGCCGCGCCCCTTGGTCAGGACAATAAGACCTTTTTCCATGAATACGTCGGCGACGGCCACCGCCGAGCCCAAGATCCCGCCGGGGTTGTTACGCAGATCGAGGATGAGCCCGGAGAGCCTGTACTTATTTTCGCGTTTCAGGCTGTCGAGGGCGGCAATGAGATCGTCGCCCGTTCGCGTTTGAAAATGCGAGATGCGTACATAGCCGAGTTGCGGTTCCAAGGTCCGGCTCTTGACGCTTTGCACCTTGATTACCGCTCGCTTTACGGAGATCGCCAGCGGCTTTTCCTCGCCTTCGCGTACGATGGTTAGCTGAATGGCCGTTCCGGGTTTGCCCCGCATCATTTTTACCGCGTCGTTAAGGCTCATGCCCTTCACTGGCGTATCGTCAAGGCGGACGATAAGATCACCCGCCTTGATTCCGGCTTGCGCGGCCGGCGTATCATCGATCGGTGCGATTACCTTGACGAAGCCGTCCTCCATCCCAACCTCGATCCCGAGGCCCCCAAATTCCCCACTCGTACCTTCCTGCAAGCCACCGTAGGCGTCGGGGTCGAGATAGGCCGAATGCGGATCGAGCCCCGACAACATTCCCCGAATCGCACTCTCGAGCAGGTCCGCGTCACCGACCTCTTCGACGTAATCGCTCTTGATCTTCGCAAATACCTCGGTAAACGTTCGCAACTCATCGAGCGGTAAGCCCGCGCGCGGATTCGAGGCGGCATTGGCAACCTCATTTCCGCCGCTAGCGAGTTGAATTCCAAGGCCGAGCCCGACCGCCAGAACAAAGACGTTTTTCAGTATCTGTTTCATCGACGAACCACCGGGAAATCAGATAAGATTACGATTAAGTTCGCTATTACCGCAATAGGCGGCCCAGGCGTTGCCGTGGCCGCAGCGACTCGCGCCAGGTCCCTTCGGCCTGTTCCAGCGCGACCAGCGTGCGCCCGCTCATTTCCGCGGGCGGATCAAGGCCAAGAAGATAGAGCAGCGTTGGAGCGATATCGGCGAGCGTGCCGCTCCGTGCAAGCTCGGCGGGACGCCCGATATAGAGCAGCGGTACCCGATTGCGGGTGTGAGCCGTGTACGGCTGTCCGCGGCGCATCTTGGTGGAAACCCCCCGCATCTTCTCGGCGTTACCGTGATCGGCGGTGATGAGCATCTCCCCGCCAACGGCTTGAATCGCGGCCACGATGCGTCCGAGACAGGTGTCAATTGCTTCGATCGCCTTGACTGTGGCCTCGAAGTTCCCCGTGTGGCCGACCATGTCGGCATTCGCAAAATTGCAAACGATGACATCGTATTTCTTGCTATAAATCGCCTCGACCAGGCGATCCGTGATCGCGTCGGCGCTCATCTCAGGCTGGAGGTCGTAGGTCGCGACATGGGGCGAGGGCACCAGGATGCGGTCTTCGCCGTCGAAGACGCGCTCTTCGCCGCCGTTGAAGAAGTAGGTGACGTGGGCGTATTTTTCCGTCTCCGCGATGCGCAGTTGGGTGAGCCCTTTTTGAGCGAGGTATTCGCCCAAGACGTTGTGCAGGCGTTCCGGGGGATAGGCGCAGGGAATGTGAAAATCGGCGTGATAGCGGGTCAGGCTGACATAGGCGCCGAGCGCCGGCGTCCGTCCGCGCGCGAAGCGGTCAAAGTCGGGTTCTATAAAAGCCCGGGTGAGCTGGCGGGCGCGGTCGGCGCGGAAGTTCATGAACACCACAACGTCGCCATCGGCCACCGTCACCGCCTCGCCGCTCTGGGGTACGATCGCCGTGGCTTGGACAAACTCGTCGGTCTCCCCGCGCGCGTAGGCCATGTCGAGGGCGATGAATGGGTCCGTGGATCGGTAGCGGGCGCGGCCGTGGGCGATGAGATCATAGGCTTCTTGGGTACGGCTCCAGCGGTGGTTGCGGTCCATGGCGAAATAGCGGCCGATGAGTGAGGCGATCCGTCCTGCGCCGGTCGCCGCAATCTTGACCTGTGCCTCGAGAATGGAGTCGGCGGCGCTTTTCGGGGGGCGGTCGCGCCCGTCCAAAAAGGCATGCAGGTAGATCTGCGTCGCACCGCGCTTGGCGGCGAGGTCCATCATGGCAAGGATGTGCGTCTCGTGGCTGTGAACGCCGCCGGGCGAGAGCAGACCCAAGATATGGATCGCGCGCCCGCTCCGCACGGCGCGGTCGACGGGAACGATCAGGTTCTCGTTGCGGAAGAAGGAACCGCCTTCGACGGCGCGGGTGATGCGCGTGAGCTCCTGCAACACCAAGCGTCCCGCGCCGAGGTGCATGTGCCCGACCTCGGAGTTTCCCATTTGATTGTCCGGCAGGCCGACATCTAGGCCCGAACAACCGATAAGTGTGTGCGGGTACAAGGCCCAGAGATCGTCCCAAACCGGCTTATGCGCGCTATGGATGGCATTGTATTCGGTAGTGTCGCTGTGGCCCCATCCGTCGAGGACGGCGAGGACTAGGGGGCGCGGCACTAGGGCCATGCGCGTGAGGTGAGGCGCGGCGGGTAGCTGCGGTGGCTGGAGGAAACCGCATGCTGGCTGGTAAACATTCGCGCGAGTGTATCATGATCCGGTGTCATGATTGCGTGGGATCCGAGCGCGGGCGTTTCGCGGGGCAGTGAGCATGGCCTTTTTATCCGTGGCCTGGCAAAATTAGCCCATGCGCTGCGCCGTTTGCACGGCAGCGCTCGAGCTGAGATCACGATGGCTGAACGCGACGTAGCAGCGAACGGGGTAGAGGAGATTAAATGGAGCAACTTGGCGAATTCATAGTGAATCATTGGGTATTGTTTTCCCTGCTGGTGCTGAATATTTTGGCGCTGGCGCTGTATGTCGCGAAAGGATCCGTGGGCGGGGCGCCGCAACTGCCTCCGACCGAGGTGACTCGAATCGTAAATCATGAGGACGCGATCATTATCGATGTGCGTGATCAAGCGGCCTATGGCCGCGGGCATATCTTAGGCTCGCTGAGCCTCCCGCTCGCGGACCTGGCGAGCCGCGCGGGCACGCTGACGCTCGATCGCAAGAAACCGGTGATTCTCTGCTGCCAGGCCGGGACCACCTCCGTCGCCGCGGTGGAGCCTTTGACCAAGGCGGGATTCGAGCGCATCTACCGGCTCAAGGGCGGAATGCTAGAATGGCAGCAGAGCAATTTACCGGTCACCAAAAGGTAGAGGAGCGAAGCAGAGCTATGACAGGTGCCAACGGGGATCAGGACAACGCTACGCAAGCGCAGCCGTTGGCGGGCCAGTTGGCGATCCAAAAGATCTATGCCAAGGATATTTCCTTCGAGGCGCCGCAGTCCCCGCACGCTTTTCTGCAGAAATTGAATCCGACCATCGACGTCCAGCTCAATAATCAAGCTGCACGTCTCGATGAGGCGGTCCACGAGGTGGTGTTGACCGTGACCGTCACCGTGCGCAGCGAGGATAAGCCGCTATATGTGGTCGAGGTACAACAAGCGGGGATCTTTACGATCGCGGGCTTTCCACCGGAGCACCTGGGGGCGATCCTGGCGACGGCCTGTCCCAACATACTGTTTCCTTACGCCCGCGAGGCGGTATCCGACTTAGTGATCCGCGGGGGGTATCCGCCGCTCCTGCTCGCCCCGGTTAACTTTGATGCGCTCTATGCGCAGGAGCTCAAGCGCCGCCAGCAGGGGGCGCCGTCCCACGCGGAGCAAGCGCATTAGGGGGCGGTTTTAACCGCGTTCGCAACCGGCGTTGGATCCTTCCCCTGCGGCAAACACAACGGCGCCTATTCTCGTGATGGGCGCCGGTTCTTGGGGCACGGCGCTTGCCGTTCTCTTGGCGCGCAACGGGCAGCCGACCCTCCTGTGGGGGCATGATCCGGCGCATATCGCTATCCTGCGCGAGACGCGCCGCAACACTCGCTTCCTTCCTGGCATCGTCCTGCCCGAGGCGGTCATGCCGATTACGCACCTGCCGCCGGTCAGCATACGGGATGTCATTATCGCGGTGCCCGTCAATGCCTTGCGAGAGGTCACCCGTGACGTTCTGGCCGAGGTTTCGGGACCCTTGCGCATCGCATTGGCATGCAAGGGCATCGAAGCGAGTACCCACAAGCTAGGGCACGAAACCGTCGAGGAGGTGCTCGGGATGAACACGGTCACCGCCTTGGTCTCCGGACCGAGCTTTGCGGCGGAAGTTGCCGCGGGTCTGCCGACCGCGTTGACCGTGGCCTCGCGTAACGAGCCTTTCGCGCGCGATCTGGTCAAGCGTTTACATAACCGGAGCTTTAGGGCCTACGTCAGCGACGACCTCACCGGGGTCGCCATCGGCGGGGCGGTAAAGAATGTCCTGGCCATCGCGGCGGGCGTCGGGGATGGTCTCGGATTCGGCGCCAATACGCGCGCGGCGTTGATTACCCGGGGGCTTGCCGAGATGGTGCGCTTAGGCTTAGCCTTGGGGGGCCAGCGGACGACGCTCACGGGTCTCGCCGGCATCGGTGATTTGGTGCTGACTTGTACTGATGATCAGTCGCGCAACCGCAGGCTCGGCCTCATGCTCGGGCGGGGCGTGAGCCTGCCCGAGGCGGTACGCCGCATCGGGCAAGTCGTGGAAGGCGTCCGAACGGCCCACGCAGTATTGTCCTTGGCGCAAAAACACGCCATCGAAATGCCGATCACCGAGCAGGTCGTGCGCGTTGTGGCTGGCGAGTGTGAGCCCCGCGAGGCGGTGCAGACATTGCTCGCGCGCGAGCCGCGCCAGGAGATCGAGGGCAGCTAGGCTATCGGGCAAACTGGTCATCTAGAGAGCAGCTTGCGTTGCCAGTGAACCCGCACCATGAAAACCCTGCTGCCGCCAGGCTTCGTAAACAATGACGGCCACAGCATTCGATAAGTTCAGGCTGCGGCATCCGGCCCGCATCGGGACGCGGAAGATGTTCTCGCGACCGAGTCGCTCGAGGAGGTGCGGCGGTAGCCCCCGCGTCTCGGGACCGAACAGGAATGCGTCTTCGGGCTGGAAAGCGATGTCGGTATAACACCCTTGCCCTTTGGTTGAAAACCCGAATACCCGTAGGGGTTGCACGTGCGCCATAAACGCTCCGATCTCGGCATGGACAGCGATCCCCGTCAGTTCGTGATAATCGAGGCCTGCGCGCCGCAGGCGCCTATCCTGGAGCGAGAATCCTAATGGCTCGATAAGATGCAAGCGCGCTCCGGTATTCGCGCACAGACGTATAATATTGCCCGTGTTCGGCGGGATTTCCGGCTGATAGAGAACAACATGAAACAAGGTGGCTGATGGCTACACGAGAACAAGACATGCTGGCCGTCGATTTCCGCGGCCTGCCGTTCACGACCCCGTTGGTGTTGTTGTCAGGGTGCGTGGGCTTCGGCGAAGAATACACGCGCGTCACCGGATTTTCCAACCGTGATGCAGGGGCGATCTGCCTGAAGGGGACGACGCTCGAGGCGAGACTCGGGAACCCCCCGCACCGGATCGCCGAGACGCCGGGCGGCATGCTGAACGCGATCGGCTTACAGAACCCCGGCGCACGGGCAGTGGTCGACGCCATTTTGCCGCGCTTGAATTTTGAGGAGACGCGCTTCATCGCCAACGTGTCCGGCTCGACAATCGAAGAATACCGGGAGGTGACCCGGATTTTCGATGATTCCCCCATCGATGCCATCGAGATCAATATTTCTTGTCCCAACGTCAAGGAAGGCGGTGTCGCCTTCGGGAACGATCCCGATATGTCTGCGCGCGTCGTGGCGGCCTGCCGGGCGGTCACGCGCAAGCCTCTGATCACGAAACTCTCGCCGAACCAGACTGACATCACCGAAAACGCGCGCCGCTGCATTGAGGCGGGATCGGATGCCTTGGCGGTTATCAATACCCTCATGGGGATGGCGGTGAACATCGAGACCCGCCGCCCGGTGATCGGCAATAACCAGGGAGGATTGTCGGGACCGGCCATCAAACCCATCGCGTTGCTGAAGGTACATGAGGTCTACCAAGTGTGCAGACCACACGGCATTCCGATCATCGGGCAGGGCGGGATCACGAACGCCGCCGATGCCATCGAGTTCTTGATCGCGGGCGCGACGGCGGTCGGTATCGGGACGGCCTTGTTCTACGATCCGCTCATCTGCCTGAAGATCAACCGCGGGATCATCGAGTACCTCAAACGCCGCCGCGTGCGCTCGGTTTCGGACTTGGTTGGGACACTGCAGCCCCACGCGGCCGCGTCGGCGGTGTGCACGGGGTAAGCGTGGATGCGGCGGCCCAGTACTTTCCGCTAAGCAGTTGGCGCTTAACGCCAAAGCCAGGGGGAGACTTGCGCGACTATTTCCTGGCTTATCCCGCAACTTCGTGGTCAGTTTTGCATTAACGGTTTGATCTCTTTCGAGCAACGCGGCTTACCGTGCTGTAATGCTTGCCGAAGAATTGGCCGAAGTGGGTATCCACTTCGCGCAAGTGACCCCAAGATGTAGTATGGGGAGGTGGACGAGGGACATCGACCTGAACCTGGCATTGACTACCCGCGGACGTTTCAAGAGTTCGAGGCGTGGTTCGCCAGCGAGGCTCATTGT
>JBIMKD010000082.1:0-10115 GCA_043673815.1 Chromatiales bacterium | reverse complement strand
TTTCGCGAGGCGTTGAGACCCATTTATCTTTTTTTCGACAAGCAGGATATCGATGAGGCGAACCTGCGTATGCGAAAGTGTCCGCACTGGGAGCAACTCGAAACGGCCCGTGATGAGGTACTGAAATACGCGCCGGGCGAGGGAAGGCGGCCAGGAACAGGTGTGACAAAAGACAGAGGGAAGTAGATAACCATTCCCCGGGTCCTCGGAGAATGATGGAACAAGGACGTGAGGTGCGGGGACGGCACCTGTTGTACCTGCCCGCCGCCGGATATTCTATCTCGTCCTGGCTGCGCTTGTGGCCCTCGCGTTGTTGGCTGCTTTCGCGGCCTTTCCAGGCGGCGGCACTTGTGGCCTTCGGGGACGTGAGGCAGGAGGTGCGCGGCCTCGATCGAGAATTCCTTGAAGATCTCCATGACACGCCATCCTACCGCTTTTTCGGCTGTGGTTGGAGCAACGTCCTCGCATCGCTAGAGACTAGCGGCGCACCGTGGTCGGTGAACCAACCCTCCTGCTCAGCAGTATGAGAGGCGCCTCGACAGCAGTTCCGTAAGGTCTGCGCAGGGCTCGGTCATCCGACCCAGCAGCTCCCCATACGCTGAAGCCATCTCCTGGACGCCGCGTTTCGACCACAGCGCTGCGTTCGCCATGACGGCGCCGGAGAGCCTGCCGGCCTCGTTGCGAAGCACGAAGAGCAGGTCGTGGCTGTTTCGATAGGGATACCCAACCGTCGACAATGCGGCTCGACCCAGTGGGCGCACGGTGAAACCGTCCCATGCCGACAACATTCTAGCTTGCGTGCCCACCTCGACGTAGTTGAAGAGCACTTGAAAGGCATCCGTCGCCGGATAGAGGGTCGGCGGTAGATCGCTGGCCGCGATCATCCGCGAGACTTCCTTCCTCGCCCGCCCCAACAGATCGGCGAGGGTCACGACCCCAGCCAGGTCGATCCTAAGCACGCAGGTGTTGGTGAGCATTCCGAGCATGTCCCGAAGCTCCTGTTCGCGACTTCGGAAGTCGTAGGAGCTCGATATCGCAATGTCCGACTCGCCGGACGCTCTCGCGAGGAGCATGGCGAAGGCGCCATAGTAGAAGACGAATGGGGTGCAACCGTGCCGCATCGCGGTGCGGCGGGCCTCTGCGCTCACTGCCTCCGGGACGTCGATGAACGCGCAGTGGCAGGGAAAGGGTGAGCGCGGAGTGTCCCTGCGCTCGCCGGCTAGCTCGGCCCCCGCCGACTCGGCCGCCGCGCGTTGAGTCGGGGGAGCGCTGCCCTCGAGGTGCCGCGCCCAATGCTCCTTGAGCCGCTCGGCGTGCGGGCCCGCAAGCAGTCGCTCGTGCCAGTCGGTGAAATCGATGTACTGCAGGGGCGGACGCGGCGGCAGGTCCTGACCGGACGCGACCGCCGCGTAGATGGCGCGCAGGTCCGACCGGGCTAGGCCGACCGAAGCCGCGTCCGAAATCACGTGGTCGAAGACGACAAGGAAGAAGTAGCGGCGCTCCGCCAGCTTCACCACCACCGCCTTGAGCAACGGTGCGCTGCCGAGGTCGAACACCTGCCTGACCTCGTCGGTCAGAATCGTGAGGCCACTCCGCCGGCGGCTCGCCTCGGGTAGCCCGGTGAGGTCGTGCAGGCGCACGTCGATTGGCAAGTGCGGGAGAATGACCTTCGAGTCTCTCCCGCCTGAGAACGAAAACTTCGAGCGCAAGACATCGTGCCGCATCACGAGCTCGCCGAGGGCGGCAGTGAAGGCGTCGGGCCGAAAGGCTCCGTCAGCCTCGCCTCCCAACCAGACGCTGCGCCCATCGGCGTCTGGAGCGGCACGCGAGAGCTGCAGGCGCCGCCGCTCGAGCTGTGAGACGGGAGTCGGAGCGTCAGGTGAGCGGGGAACGATCGGGGCCAACCATCGCTGGGCCTCCAATGCCTGCTCGCTCGATTGGCTTGCGTCTGACGCCCAGGACCCCGCGAGGTGCTCGCTCAGCGCCGCGAGCGTCGGGTGGCTCCATACGACCGAGTAAGAAACGCCTTTGCCGAGCCATTGCCCCAACGCGGCGACCAGACCAACGGTGCCGACCGAATCCAACCCGTACTCGGCGAGTGGGCGGGTTGGCTCGATCGCGGACGCAGAAACGGCGAGCCTTTCGCCGAGCGCCTCGCGAAGCCACGCCTCAATTTCGGCTCGGCCGGGCTTCGCGCCAATGGGCTGGTTGGCGAGCACCTGGAGCGGCTCGGGTGCCCCGCGCAAGAGCTTGCCGTTGGAGGTGGTCGGCAACGAGGAGACGAAGCGCACCACCGTGGGGACCATGACCGGTGGTAGCCGCGCACGCGCGTGGCGAATCAGCGCCGGCCCGTCGGCAGAACCGTCTCGCCCAACCACCCAGGCGACAGGCACTGCCTCCCCACCGGGCCCGACCTCGGGCGTGACCAGACACCTGAGCACGCTGGGGTGTGACTGGAGCGCGGCTTCGACCCGCTCCGGAATCACCTTTTCGCCGAAGCGTTTGAAGATTCCGTCGACCCTCCCTAGGTAGCTGAAGAG
The DNA here is from genome assembly GCA_043673815.1 of Chromatiales bacterium. Classification (GTDB taxonomy): domain Bacteria; phylum Pseudomonadota; class Gammaproteobacteria; order JACCXJ01; family JACCXJ01; genus USCg-Taylor. The sequence goes on along the minus strand of JBIMKD010000082.1, from coordinate 7,575 downwards.
ATCTCCGTCGACCTCGAAATAGTCACCGGTTCTCAGCTTTCCTTCGGGAAAACGAAGGGCGGTAGCAGCGGGATCATCCAGATAGCCTGCCGCGACGTTGGGTCCCTCGACCCACAGCTCTCCGTCGGCTTCGACCCAGGCCCGCATGCCTCGAATCGGCCGGCCGGTGGCGCGCGGCCGCTGGAAGAACTCTTCATGTCCAAGCCACAGCACGCGCGTGGTCGCCTCGGTCAGCCCGTAAAAGTAAAGGTATGTCGCGGAGGACTGCGACGACGCGAACAGCGTCCGTGTGTCGGGCTCGGCGCCTTGACCGGCCAGGGTAATCAGTCTCGCCTCGGGCCGCGCACCGAGCTCGTACAAGAGCCTCAACTTCGACGGGATCGTCGGCAACACCGTCGAGCCGCCGAGCCAGCGCGAGAGGCCAGCTTGCGTCGGCTGCCCTCCCGGCAGGTAGAGGCACGCGCCCGAAGCCATTGCCAGCCACAGCTGAGACAGCCCGTACGTGTGGTGCAGGGGGAGCCCGCCGTGAACACGGTCCTGCGGCGTGTACTGGACGAGCTCTTGTATCGCGGCGGTCACGTGCGCGACGGAGCTCTCAGTGAGGACCACCGTCTTCGGTGGCCCGCTGGAGCCAGAGGTCGCGACGCCCCAAGCGGAGGCGCCCCCCTGCGCGATCGGGAGTGGAGGGCCGGGCTCAACGAAGAGTGCGCCCATGTCGATCGTATCCACGCCAGGCACGCGCCCGGCAGCGACCACCAAGCGTGGGCGAATTCGTGCCGCGCGGTCTTCGGCGTCCACCGGATCGATGGGGCATACCAGCGCGCCCGTAGCCCGCGCCCCGAGGAGGGCGGCGACCACGCGTTTGTCGTCGCCGGTGACGATCGCGACTCGGTGGCCGACGCCGATGCCGATGCGGGCGAAGAAGGCGTGGGCATGCTGGACACCCCTGCGGAGATCTCCCCGCATCCAGACGCCGCTCCGATCCTCGACCGCGGGCAGCTTTTCGGAGAGAACCGATAGGTTGGCGAGGACCGAGTCCACGATGCAGCGCGCTCCGTCTATGGGTGTCCCCGATCATGATCGTCGATCTCGCGGGGGTTGTGAAGTGCGGCGCGCACCGTGTCCCTCGCACGCCGACGCGCGGATGAGACACCGCTGGGTTGCGCAAGGCGGAGTCGGCTTTCGGATCGGCCGCCGAAATCGCTTCTGCTGCAGGAGCATTTAGTTTAAACTCATATCGTTAGCGGTCTCTAAAGGGAGATCTGTCCGAGAACCATGAACGTCGCATGTTTGGAGGACGAGAACCTCGAGACCTACGGCGACTATGACGCGCTCGTCGTCGGCAGCCGCACGTGGACGAGCCGCGCACTGCATGACCACTGCCGTCGGTTGGCCGGAGCGCTGGTCCACCTGGGCCTCGCGCCGGGCGATCGCATGGTCTTGTTGCTGCCCAGCGGATTCGAGCTGATGGTGGCGTTCACGGCGGTCCTCCGCGCTGGAGGCGTAGCCGTCGTCTTGTACCCCGATTCCCAGCTCTCGGAGATCGAGCGGATCATCGCCCACTGCGCCGCAAAGGGCCTGATCGTGACCTCCGTTCGGGCCTCCTCTTTGGCAGCCGACACGATTCCACTCCGAATCGTTGTGAGCGCGGCCGGTGGGAATCGCGCATTGGCTGCGGGATCGCATGCCTTCGCGCGCCTGCTCGAATACGACCAGCCGCTGTCCCAACCCGTACCCCGAAACGCTCACGATGCAGCTCAGCTCATCTATACGAGCGGAACGACCGGAACCCCGAAAGGGATCGTCTACACACACGGGGAGATCGTCACGCGCTACCCATTCCGCAAGCCGATGAGCCACGTGGGCGCCGCCAAGCCATCCGTCCGGCTGATGGCGCTCCCGCCCGCGCACGCGCTGGGAGGAAGCTTCTTCTTCTTGAAGCTCGTGTCAAAGAGCACGATCATTTGTCAAGACACGTTCGAGGCACGCCAGTTCTTGTCTGCCATTGGTCGGCACCGCGTCACAACGACGGTGCTTGTACCGTCGATGTGCGAAGCATTGCTCACCGAAGAAGAGATCGACGGCTACGATCTCTCTTCCTTGCGGACGATCGTCGTGGGGGGGGCCTTCGTTTCGCCTTCGCTCGTCGAGCGGTTTGAGGCAAGGTTCAAGAAGCGCCTGGTCATCAGCTACGGACTGACCGAGGTCCCGGGGGTAACCCTGGGGTCGTTGAACGCCAAACCAGGTTCTGCCGGACGCCTGCCTCCAGCCGTTGAGGTGCGATTCGTCGACGCAGACGGTCGACCGGTCGCGCCGGGCGAGATCGGGGAGATTCAGTTCAAGAGCCACTGGGTGAGCACCGTCTATCGCCCGGGCGACGGGGCCTCGAAGCGGACCGAGAGCGATGAGTGGTTCTCTACGGGAGATACCGGCTATCTCGACGCCGATCGGGAGCTGTTCATCACCGGTCGGATCAAAGAGCTCATCAGCCAAGGCGGGGTGAAGATCAGTCCTCAGGAAATCGTCGACGTCGCCCTTCGCCTCGGTGTTCGGGAGTGCGCCGTCGTCGGCCTCCCGCATGTCTTCCTTGGCGAGGAGGCGGTCGCCTGTGTCGTTCCGGGTGCGGGAGCGCGGATCGCCGAAGAAGACGTACTGGCGCATTGTCGAGCGAACCTCGACAAGCGAAAGGTCCCGACGAGCGTGCAGTTCTTCGAAGATCTTCCCAAGACCGAGCTTGGCAAGATCAAGACACAGTTGCTGCGCCAGGAGGTCCTGAGCAGGCGCGCCGCCATCGTTGAGACCGGCCTGATTCGTCGGCTTCGGTCGGCGCCGCCCGTTGAGCGCCGGTCGTTGCTGAGCGAGGAGATTGGGGAGCAGTTGCGGCGCGTTCTCCGTCGCGAGCCGACGGTGTCCCTCAGTTCGGACCTCGACAGCAGAGCAACCTTCGGTCAGCTTGGCCTCGACTCGCTCGGAGCCCTCGATCTGGCGAATTCGCTCAGCGTTGCGATCGGCCGTCCGCTGTCGGCAACGGTGACCTTCGATCACCCCACGGTCGATGGCGTCTGTGACGAGCTCCTCAAGGAGCTGTTTCCGTCCACGGACGCGGGAGACACGTCCAAGCCCGGCAGGCGATCGGCGCAACGTGAGCCGGTGGCCATCGTCGGCATCGGCTGCCACCTGCCGGGGAAGGAAGGGACGCTCGCGGACCCCGAGGCGTTCTGGAAGTCGCTTCGGGACGGTGTCGACAGCACGCGCGTCGTCCCGTCCGAACGCTGGAACGTCGAGCAGTTCTACGACCCGACGCGTGGCACACCCGGCAAGGCGTACACGCGCCACGGTTCGTTCATCGATGGCGTCGACCGGTTTGACGCCGACTTCTTCGGCATCACCCCTTCGGAGGCGAAAGGGCTCGATCCGCAGCACCGGCTCCTGCTCGAGGTCTCGTGGGAGGCGTTGGAGCACTCTGGCCACGACCCTTACGGTCTCGGCAAGAGACACACGGGAGTGTTTTTTGGCATCACAGGTTCCACCTACCCCAGCACCAACTTCCTCGGCGTGATGCCGTGCATGGCTCCGGGGCGCGTCTCTCAGTTCCTGAATTTGCGCGGCCCCTCGTTTGCGGTCGACACGGCCTGCTCGTCGTCGCTAGTGGCAATTCATCTCGCCGTTCAGAGCTTGCGCAACGGGGAATGCGACGTCGCCCTTGCCGGCGGCGTCAACGTCATGACGTCGCCGAGGCCGTTCGTGTACCTATCAGCCATTCAAGCCCTCGCCGCGGACGGGCGCTGCAAAGCGTTTGACGCGGGCGCCGACGGCTACGGCAGAGGCGAGGGGTGCGTCATCGTGGTCCTCAAGCCGCTGTCGCTCGCGGTCGAAGAGCGCGATCGAATCATTGCGGTCATCCGTGGAAGCGCGGTCTGCCACGACGGCCGGCGTCAGAGCCTGACAGCTCCCAACGGGCTGGCGCAACAGGCGGTCATCGGCGCTGCGCTCAAAGACGCTGGGGTGGAAGCATCAGAGGTTGACTATCTAGAAGCGCACGGTACTGGCACGCCCCTCGGCGACCCGATCGAGGTGAAGGCAGCCCTGGCCGTGCTCGGCTCGAACCGAGAGCGCCCGCTCCTCATCGGCTCGGTGAAGACCAACATCGGCCACGTCGAGGCCGCTGCCGGGGCATCGGCGTTGGCCAAGGTTGCTCTTTCGCTCGAGCACGGCGAGATTCCGCCGCTTCTCCATCTCAAGCAGCTCAACCCACTCCTCGAGCCGCTGTCGCAGTCCTTCAGCATGCCGACGTCACTCCAGCCATGGCCCAGCAGAGCGGGCCGTCGCCGCTTGGCTGGCGTCACCTCCCTGGGTTTCAGCGGCACGAATGCGCATGTCCTGATCGAGGAGCCGCCAGCTCCAGCGGCTGTAGAGCGCAGCCCACCCGATGAAGCCGACCGGCCTCACTTGATGTGCCTGTCCGCGCGGACGGAGCCGGCCCTCGGGGAGCTGGCGAAGGCGTACGCCGAGCATCTCGAGCGTGGCCGCAGCCAGGCGTTCGCGGATGTGTGCTTCACGACCAACGCCGGTCGTGCCCACTTTCCGTACCGGCTCGCCGTCGTCGCCTCGACGGCCTCGGTCGCGAGCGAGCGCCTGGCGGCGTGCGCCTTGCGCGCGGCCAACGGAACCGAGGGCGGGCGTTCCGCCAAACGTCCGAAGCTGGCCTTCCTATTCACTGGACAGGGATCGCAGTACGTCGGCATGGGCCGGCAGCTCTACAAAACACAGCGGACGTTTCGGAAGGCGCTGCAGCGCTGCGCTGAGGTCCTCCAGCCCTTGCTGCCTCGCCCCTTGCTGGATGTGCTCTACTCCGACGCCACGCGGGACGCGGCAACCGGCCCTACGTTGGACGATGCTGCGTTGGCGCAGCCCGTGCTGTTCGCGTTCGAATGGTCCCTGTCCGAGCTGTGGCGATCGTGGGGAGTAGAGCCTGACCTCGTGATCGGGCACAGCCTGGGTGAATACGTCGCGGCATGCGTCGCAGGGTTGTTCTCTCTGGAGGACGGTTTGCACCTTGTCACCGAGCGCGGGCGGCTGACCCAGAAACTGGCACGCAATGGTGCGATGCTCGCGTTGGTCGCCACGGCGCAGCGTGCCAAGCAGGCGATCGGCGCCCACTGCGACCACGTCTCGATCGCCGCCGTGAACGGTCGCGAGAGCACCGTGATCTCTGGAGATGGGGACGCCATTGCGGAGATCGGACGGACTTTGACGGCGGAGGGAATCGTCAACCGCCGGTTGGCCGTCGCCTATGCCTATCATTCGCCGCTCATGGATCCGGTCCTGGACGCATGGGAGCGTTTCGTTTCCAAGCTCACGTTCTCACAACCGCGGTTGGGTTTGGTTTCGACGCTGACTGGGTCGCTCGCCACCTACGACGAGGTGTCTCGTCCGGGGTACTGGCGCCGCCACTTGCGAGAGCCCGTCCAGTTCGCCGCTGGAGTGGATCGATTGGTCGCCGAGGGCTGCGGCGCCTACCTTGAGATCGGACCGAACCCCGTCCTCTTGGGAATGGCCCGTCAACACCTGGCTGAGCGGGCGGACGCCCACGTCTGGCTGCCGTCCTTGCGACGAGACCGGGGCAATCGGGAGCAGATCCTCGAAAGCCTCGGCGATCTCTACGTGCGCGGCGTAGACCCGAGCTGGAGCGGATTCTACCAAGACGAACCGTTCAGAAGAGTCGTCGTACCCGGCTATCCATTCCAGCGAAAGAGCTATTGGAGCGTGCCGCTCGGCGTGACAAGCGAGGTGGCCGACGCCGCCGAACGGCTCAGTCAAACGGCACCCAGTGCGGCGCGCCTTCGGCCGCAGCTCGGGGCCTCGCTGAAGGTGCGCACGGAGCAGCTCACCAACCACCTGCGGCAGATCGTCGCCCAGGTCCTCGGGCGCGAGCCGGAGTCATTGCCGTTCGACATGAACCTGCTCGACTCTGGACTCGATTCCCTGCGGGTCATGGAGGTCCTGTCTGGCCTCAGGCAAACGCTCGACGTCGTATCGTCGCCCGCGGAGTTCTTCGCACGGCCCACGCTCGCTGCCTTCGCTGCAGACCTCGCCGCGAAGGTGAAGCCCGGCGAACCCGCGGAGCCCCACCAGCCTTTTGCGTCGCCGCAGTCAGCGTCGGCGTCAAGCCCCTCGCGGCCGAGACTCTCAAGACCCGATCGTGCGAAGGGCAACTCGCCCCTGGTCGTGCTCCATGAACTGGGAGAGCGGGTGCCGCTCTTCTGCATCCACCCGGCCGGCGGGCAAGTGACCGCCTACCTGCGTCTGCGGCCGCTGCTGGGCGGCGAGCAACCGCTCTTCGCCATCCAATCTCGCGCTTCCGAGACGCTGGAACGGGAACAGCCAAGCGTCGAAGCGATGGCCATCGATTACGCGACCGTCATTCAAGGCGTGCATCCGACGGGGCCTTACCGCCTTCTCGGATGGTCCATGGGCGGTTTCATTGGCCATGCGATCGCCCGCGAGCTCGAGCTGCGCGGGGAGCGCGTTGAGCAGATCGCGATGATCGATTCGCGGCCAGTTGCGGAATTCGACACCAATGACACCGGGCTGGCGGTCATGGGCGTGATGCACGATCTCCAGCTCGCCCCCGAGCTGGGAGGTGTGCTGCCGGAGCTTCGTAAGCTCGACGCTAAGTCGCTGGAGGGCCCTGAGCTCCTGACGTGGTGTCAGTTGCACGGGCTCATTCCCGAAGCAGCCATTTCTGTAAGTGCCTTCAGCAGCACGGTGCGGCGCTACCTGCGGCACTTCCAGCTGCTGCGCGAGCATCGACTGGGCACCGTCCATGCCCCAATCGCCGCGTGGTGGTCCGGTGGCTCGTCTCCTGGGAGCTATTGGTCGAAGTACACGAAAGGAGAAGTCAGGGAGAAGGTGGTCGGCGGCACGCATTTCACGGTGATTCGACCACCGCATATCGAGGTGATTGCGGCGGAATTGCAATCGATGCCGCGATGCAATAAGATCGAGGGCAAACGAGAGGGCTAGAGGGAACTGCAAAATGGATTCGGCGATCACAGCTCCAAGCGTGACATCCATTCAAGAATTGCTCGCGGACGTCTGGACCGAGGTCTTGGGGATCAAGGCTGCGCCGGGCGACGACTTCTTTGCGCTAGGCGGCGACTCCATCGCCGCCGTTCAGATGGTGTTTCGCGTTTCTCAGCTTATCGGCACCGAGGTTCCTCCCACGCTGATCTACGCGCATACGACCCTTGAGCAGCTCGCGGTCGAGGTCGACCGGTTGCGGTCCGAGGACGGTCAAAGTAGGGACGCTGCCGTCGGCTCGTCCTGATCCGGAGTCGGCAGGGGTTCGAGAATCAGATGCGTGTTTGAGATACTAGCCAAACATATTTGAAATTTATGCACTTTGACGACTTGTTCCCTCTCCCTCTGGGAGTGTATAGACCGGAGTCAAGGGTAACAGGTGTTCGGGGACATGGGTAACACATCGATGACTACTCATAAGGATGATGCAAATCGATTTCAGTGATTTTATGTTGACAAAAATAGACTGCCAGGTGCCTCTCCTGGGCGGTG
>JBIMKD010000081.1:0-12339 GCA_043673815.1 Chromatiales bacterium | reverse complement strand
TTCCGGGAGATTCCATCCTCGGTTATGTGTCCTCCGGGAGGGGGATCGTGATCCACCGGCAATCGTGCAAAAATCTCGCTGAATACCGGAATCATCCGGAGAAGTGGATCGATGTGGAATGGGGTCCGGACGTGAAGGGCGAGTTACCGGCGGGGATCCGTCTGGAGGCGACCAACGAGCGCGGGGCGCTCGCGACGATCGCCGCCGCGATCGCCGCCGAAGTCGCCAATATCGAGTTTGTGGGAATGAACGAACGCGAGGATCGGATCGCCGCGCTGACCCTGACCGTCGAGGTGCGCGATCGCCTGCATCTGGCCCGCGTCATGAGGGCTGTCCGGCGCCTGCAACCCGTGACGCGCGTGATCCGGACGCGTACGTAGCCGGGAATTTTTACTTAAATCATAAGACAAACCATGGCACGTACTATTGTCTCCACGGACCAAGCGCCCGAAGCGATCGGTACCTACTCGCAAGCGGTACGCACGGCACAAACGGTCTATTTATCCGGTCAGATCCCGCTCGATCCCGCCAGCATGCAGATGGTCGAGGGGGAGATGCGGTCTCAGGTCGTGCGCGTGTTCGAAAACCTCCAAGCAGTGGCCGAAGCCGCGGGCGGAACACTCGCGGATGTCGTTAAGCTGAATGTCTACCTCACCGATTTAAGTCATTTCCCGCTTGTCAACGAGGTGATGGGGAGTTATTTCCATGAACCGTACCCGGCAAGGGCGGTCGTGGGCGTCGCCGCGTTACCTCGGGCGGCGCCGATCGAGATCGACGCGATCATGGATCTATGTTCGTCTTCGATCGGCCCCGAACGCTAGTTTCCAAGTGGCTGCGGCGCGTCACCGCGCACCCGCGCTGGTGGCTCATCAAGGATCGGTCGCGGCAGTACGCACGGCTCATGCGTCTCGATAAGCCCATCGGGATTTTATTGCTCTTGTGGCCGACGCTGTGGGCGCTTTGGATCGCCGCTCATGCCCGTCCCGATCCCGGAGTTCTCGTGGTATTCGTGCTCGGTGTGATCCTGATGCGCTCGGCGGGATGCGTGATCAACGATTACGCCGACCGGAGTTTCGATGCGCGGGTCGAGCGCACGCGTAACCGGCCCTTGGTAACCGGAGCGGTCAGCCCGAGCGAGGCCATCGCGCTATTTTTCGGCTTGCTCTTGATGGCCTTCCTGCTGGTCATGCAGATGAATACCTTGACCGTGATCCTAGCCTTCGTTGGCGCGCTGCTCGCGGCGATCTACCCCTTTACAAAGCGCTACACCTATCTTCCTCAGGTGCATCTCGGCCTTGCCTTCGGTTGGGCCGTGCCTATGGCGTTCGCGGCGCAGACGGGGAGCGTGCCCAAGGTCGGCTGGCTGCTCTTGATCGCGAACCTGCTCTGGTCGGTGGCCTACGACACGATGTACGCGATGGTCGACCGCGAAGACGATCTCCGCATCGGCGTTAAATCCACCGCTATCCTATTCGCCGAGGCTGATCGCTTGATCATCGGCTTGATCCAGGGACTCATGCTGATCACGCTGCTGGTCGTCGGCAAGGAGACGGGCCTGGGATGGGTCTATCACATGGGGCTCGCAGTGGCGGGGGGTTTGGCGGTGTACCAGCAATACCTGATTCGAAATCGCGACCGGAACGGGTGTTTTAAGGCGTTCATCAACAACGGGTGGTTTGGGGGCGTGATTTTCTTGGGGATCGCCGGGGATTATGTTATTCGCTAGTGTTCATGCCGCCGTAAAGGGGGTGACGGATCCTGGATCATTAGCCGCGGTGCTTAAGAATCTAAACCGGGCTGCGAATCGCCGGCTCACGCGCTACCGAATCTATCGATCTCGCACCGGCCGCATCAAGGTGGGGTCAAAAAATTTCGGAGCAGATCATGGCCATGATGGGTCATGATCGACTCGGGATGAAACTGCACACCGAGCAGCGGGTGTTCGCGATGCCGGATCCCCATGATCTCGTCCCTTCTGCCGCTCTGGGTTTCGGTCCACGCGGTGATCTCCAAGCAGTCCGGCAGGGTGTCCTGGGCGATAACCAGCGAATGGTAGCGGGTCGCTTGAAACGGATTTTCCAGGCCTTGGAATAGGCCGGTGCTGCGATGCCGAATCAGCGATGTCTTGCCATGCATGATCTCACGCGCATGCACGATTCGGCCGCCGAAGGCTTGCCCCATCGCTTGGTGACCTAAACAGACGCCTAAGATGGGTACCTTAGCGCAGAAGTAGTTGATTACGTCGATGGAGATGCCCGCTTCGTTCGGGGTGCACGGTCCCGGTGATATCACGATATGATCCGGCGCCAGCGCCTCGATTTCCCGGACGCTGATTTGGTCGTTGCGGTATACCCGCACGTCCGCCCCCAACTCACCGAAGTATTGCACCAGGTTGTAGGTGAACGAATCGTAATTGTCGATCATCAACAACATAGGAAGGCGATCCTTTTGTCATGGGCTTGACGCCCGTATATATTCGTCGATACTCGCATGGATACCCGCTTTTTCTTGACATATACTCCCGCCGAAGGTCTGGAACCGAAACCACGAAAGCGGCTATTTTTGCCCAGATTGGCCGCGCTGTGAATTCCCGCATCTGTCATTCCTCTGCTATCAGCCGCTCGTCAAAGTATTCCCGCTATCACGCTGCACCTTGCCGCCCGGCTGCACGGTGATTCTGTTCTTGGTCAGTCATTTCTCGCTGTCACCCTAGAACTCGGTTAGACGTTCACATCGACGTAGGTACGCCCCTTGCCTTAAGGGAAGCGCGAACGGTCAAGCGCCCTTGTGTGGTGGAGTTACCACCCGTAGAGGCATAACCGAATTAACTTACCTAAGGAAGGTTAGACAATGAAAGTGTTAATAGCAGCTATCTACGTGCTTTCAACGGCAGCAGTTACGATATTTGTTCAGGCTATAATATTGTGAGGAACGGAATTGTCGGTAAGTCGTTTACCGCAGAGGCATTCATGGTTATACCATTCCTGTCTGCCGTATGTACCGTACCGTTGGACCAACGGTGTCCGCTTAAGTTTTCTGGCACTCGGGCGACAGAGGAGAACGAAAAAGCGAACACAGTATACTCCCTTCCGGCAAACGGGTACGTGTACTTTTCCTTGTACCTGGGTTAATACATGCGGGAATCGGTTTCGACCGATGCCCTCTCTCTTTTGCATGACAAAACCGCACCGTGTCCCGGGTACGCGCCTCACCCGCCCGATGCCTTCGGCTTAGGCGCCGATGGGAAGCGTTAGAGAATACGCGCCGCAGCCGGTACAATTTGAGTTACTGGTAAAAGGCGAGTTGGAAGCCATGCCGAACGTACCATGTAAGGCCCGTCAAACGCCGCTCTTTTCCTGGCACGCCACCCACGGCGCCAGAATGGTCGAATTTGGGGGGTGGGCAATGCCGTTACATTACCAAAGCGGTATCCTGCAGGAGCATCTCGCCACCCGCCAGCGCGCTGGTCTTTTCGACGTCTCCCACATGGGGCGGTTCGAAATCGAGGGAGAGGCAGCCGAGGCTTTCGCGCTTACGGTGCTGACGAATAACGCGCGATCTCTGGAACTACTTCAGGCGCAATACACCTTCCTGGCCAATGAGCAGGGCGGTGCGATTGATGACGCCTACCTGTACAAGCTGGCGCGGGGGGAATTTCTTCTCGTGGTCAACGCGTCCAACCGTGACAAAGACTGGCTATGGCTACAGAGCCATAAATGCGCGGGAGTCGAGCTCACCGATGTGAGTGACGAGACAGCCATGATCGCTATCCAAGGCCCTGCCTCCGTTTCCATCTTGGAATCGGTCATCGGGAAGGAGGCGCTGCCGGAGAGCAGAAGAAATTGCTGCTCTATCGCGAGGGTCGATGGACAACCGCTGCTCATCGCCCGTACCGGTTATACGGGCGAGGTGATCGGTTTTGAACTGTTTCCGAAATCGGAGCATCTCCCAGCGCTTTGGGAACGGCTCATTAGCCTCGGAGCGGTCCCCGCGGGGTTGGGCGCGCGCGATACGCTTCGAATCGAAGCCGGACTGCCGCTTTACGGTCATGAATTGGGCCGGGATCACGACGGTAATGACATCCCTATTTTCGCCAACACGTTTGCGAGCTTTGCCGTCCGGGTTCCCGATCGACATGATTACATTGGTCAAGCGCGGTTGGACGATCAGAGAAAAGAGCTGCAATTGATTAAACGAGGCCAGTTACACACCCCGCTTGGCGACCGCATCTTAAAGCACTTGGTGCGTCCGATCATGAGTCGTACTGACAAGCGGCCTTTCAGGGCAAGATCGAAAGTTTTCCGCGGCGATGAATTGCTTGGTTATGTGAGCTCGGGGACCGTGGCGCCGTATTCTTGGAAACCGGACGGAGAGGGTAAAGCAATGGAAACTGGGGAGCCGTTGCTGCGGCCGATCGGCTTGGCCTTAATCGATTCCACACTCGGTTATCGGAGCGATCCATCCTTGGTACTGCGGGTGATCGATGATCGCGGCCGCGGCATGGCGGCCGAGTGGGTGACCAGCAATCTCGTCGGGGCATACGGGGCACGTCCTGCCGCGAGGTGACGCCGCTTCGCGCGTCGAGTCGGTGGGTTACGCCGCTGCGCGGCTAACCCAGGCTGCGATTTCTGCGGTCAGCCAAAAACCCCCCGAGCAACGTTTCGGGCATGCCAAGTGCCACAAGATCCGTAGATGGCGTATGCGTCAGTGGCGCCCCCAATCAACGAACCGCTCGCACCCATGCGTTGAATTTAACGTCCTCAGGACTGAGAATCCCGTCGTAGAAATAGAGCACCCACGCGCGCCCATCCGTCGTCCGATCCACAGTCCAAATAAAATTCACTCCCCTCTGAAATACTTGAGCAATATGAAGCTCGTCGTATGCTTGTGGTTCCATCAATGACATGGCTTCCTCCAACGTTGGTAGGCGCCACTCACTAAAACCGGCAAATCTCTCAGCGTTCAGACGACTAATATAGTTTTCGGCGTCAGCAAGAGTCATCGGATCTGAACCTCCTTTTTGCCACATGAGACCAGTGGCATGGTCAAGCACTACCACTGCATCACCGATAGCCTGAGGTTCATATTTGTGTACAATACCCTTCCCGCTCGCATTTCGTATCTTGTCGTAGAAGCCGTGATTCACGAGCATGGAGTTAACTTTGTCGTTTGGTAAAGTAGCAGCGACACTTCTAAATCGTTCGATCTCGACTTGTGGTGGTGCCATAATCAAGTACCAATAAGCTCCAAAGCCCAAGGCAACAGCCATAACCGTGATGGCACCCAAACGCCAGCGGACCCTGGACCTTGGCGAGGAAGTTAACTTGTGTGGCGGCACACCCGTGGTGTTGGTCCTGGCCGCAACGCCGTCGCACAGCGACTGAAATCCCTCGTGAGACGGATCACCATCCCAGCCGACCAGATCGGCAACTTGCTTGCGCCGGAACTCAAGCGGCAGCTTGACGCTGTCGATCAGCGCAGGTACCAGCACACCTCGCTCCGCCCCGCCTGCGGCCTCGTTTTTGACCCACTCAGAAGAGATCGAGTCCTTCGACCAAAGCACAACAACGCTCTTAGCTGTATTGAGCTCGTGCTCAATCACCTGATCGAAGGTCTGGCCCGCGATGATCTTGCGATCCCACCACACAGACCAACCGCGCGCCTCTAGCGCGCTCGCTAACTTGCGAGCGCGGTTTCGATCCTCACTCGCATAACTGATGAATATGTCGGCCATGAATTACCTCCATACGCAAAGCTAGGCGCTCAGGTCTTGATATATTAATATTCTGGCTATGCTGACCTCATGGCCCGCCCGCTCCGGCTGGAAATTCCTGGTGCTCCGCCTACGACGCCGACATCGAAGGCGCTCTGCCTGTCTGACATACAGTATGTAGGGCGTGCTGTGCGCGCCAGTCCACATCGCACAAGATGAAAGATCATCAACGGCGCGTGGGACGCTCGCTGCCCTCCCAATTTTATTAGCCCGGCTGCCGAACCACTGTGCTAAGATAACATCAAAATCGATGTCCGGCTCGGTCCACCGCTCTTACTCGTGGGATCTCGTCCGGGGGAAAGGCGCGGAAGACGATCGAAGACTGCCAGATTGATTCGTTGGGAATCCCGCCTACTCTTTCGACTTCCTATCTCGTGCGCACGGCGCACGCTATTCTTGTTGTTTCATGGGGACGATCCAGCGCGCTTTGAGCAGGAGGTCGGTTGCCATTTTTTGAACCTGCCGGTTGCAAATCGTACGTGAAACCCCGCACCATGACATCTGGAGCGAAGCGCATGCCCGAGCCTACCGAAAACCATCACGACACCGTGCGCGCCATCGGCTGGCGCGAAGGGCGTCTTGTGCTCTTGGATCAGCGGCGGCTGCCGGCAGTGTGCGAGCATATGAGTTTGGATACACCCGAGGCCGCCGCCGAGGCTATCCGTAGCATGGTGGTACGCGGCGCGCCGGCCATCGGGATCACGGCCGCATATGGGGTCGTGCTGGCGGCCCGTAAGGCCTACGCGAGCGCGCGCGAGGGTTGGCGGCAGGCCATCGTTTCCGATTGTGAAAGCTTGCGGGCCGCGCGTCCCACCGCGGTGAACCTCGGCTGGGCTATCGAACGCATGCGCGCGGCGTTTCCGGAGAGGCCCGGAGATCCCGAACCCGCTTTACTCGCCGAGGCGCAGGCGATCCACGACGAGGATATCGGCGCGAACCGTCGCATGGGCGCGATCGGCGCGGCCTTCCTCAGATCCGGCGCGCGCGTCTTGACCCACTGCAACGCGGGTTCCTTGGCGACCGGGGGATACGGCACGGCGCTAGGCGTGATCCGCTCGGCCTACGCCTGCGGCAAGATCTCGCAGGTCCATGTCGGCGAGACCCGCCCGTGGCTCCAAGGCGCGCGTTTGACCGCTTGGGAGCTGCTCCGGGACCGGATCCCGGTCACCCTGCTCGCCGATAGCGCGGCGGCCTATCTCATGCAACTGGGCGGTATCGATTGGGTCATCGTTGGGGCGGATCGCATCGCCGCCAATGGCGATGTTGCCAACAAGATCGGGACCTATGGCCTGGCTGTTGCGGCCCGTGCGCACGGCGTTCGATTCATGGTCGCCGCCCCCATTTCGACGCTTGATCCGGAGGCGCTCGATGGCCTCGCGATCCCGATCGAGAACCGCCCGTCGGAGGAGATTGTGGCGTTAGCCGGGCAACGAGTTGTCGCACCTGGCGTAGATATTTGGAATCCGGTCTTCGATGTGACGCCCGCGGCGCTTATCGATGTCCTGGTGACTGAGAAGGGCTCCGTCGAGCATCCGACTGCCGCCAGCCTGAACGCCTTGCTAACGCGGGATCACCGGGTTGTTTGAGGTGGTGCTATCCACCACCGCTGCGTCGTCCGTGTAATCACCGAGTTTGAGCGCGCGCAGCGCCAGGCGCCCGTCTAAAAAATCACGTTACAAATCCTACATCTCGGTATCTCGTTCCGGGTTATGGTAGCATTTCGCGGCAGAGGCTAATCCAGCCGTGAAGAGTATCTGATGATCCAATTCGCCAAAGAAGTCTCGCCTGTCAATATCGAAGACGAGATGCGCCAGTCTTACATGGATTACGCAATGAGCGTAATCGTGGGCCGGGCACTTCCGGACGCGCGGGACGGCCTGAAACCCGTCCACCGGCGCGTCCTCCATGCGATGCGGGAGCTTGGCAACGACTGGAACAAGCCGAACAAGAAATCGGCGCGCGTGGTCGGTGATGTCATCGGTAAATACCATCCCCACGGCGATGTCGCCGTCTATGACACCATCGTGCGCATGGCGCAACCCTTTTCCTTGCGCTACATGCTGATCGACGGGCAAGGCAACTTCGGTTCCGTGGACGGCGATTCGCCGGCCGCCATGCGTTACACCGAGGTGCGGATGTCCCGCATCGCCCACGAGCTGCTCGCCGATATCGACAAGGAGACGGTCGATTTCTCTCCCAACTACGACGGCTCCGAGACCGAACCCACGATCCTTCCGACGCGCATCCCGAACCTCTTGATCAACGGATCGAGCGGCATCGCCGTGGGCATGGCAACCAATATTCCGCCCCACAACCTCGGCGAGGTAATTAGCGGCTGTCTGGCGCTCATCGATCGCCCCGATATCGACTCGAGCGGGCTGCTCGAAATCATCCCGGGACCGGACTTTCCCACGGCGGCGATCATCAATGGGACCGAGGGGATCCGGGAAGCCTATGAGACCGGGCGCGGCAGGATCCACGTGCGCGCGCGCACTGCGATCGAGTCCTATGATGCGGGTGAGCGCATCGTCGTGACGGAGTTGCCCTACCAGGTCAACAAGGCGCGCTTGATGGAACGAATCGCGGAGTTAGTCAAGGACAAGAAGCTCGAAGGGATCCGGGAGCTGCGGGACGAGTCCGACAAGGACGGAATGCGCATGGTGGTCGAGCTGCGCCGCGGCGAGATCGCCGAGGTTGTGCTCAACAACCTCTATCAGCAGACGCAGATGCAGGTGGTATTCGGCGTGAACATGGTCGCACTGATCCAGGGCCGGCCACAGATCTTGTCGCTCAAGCAATTGATCGAGTGCTTCCTGCGCCACCGCCGAGAAGTGATCACCCGCCGTAGCGTTTACGATCTGCGCAAGGCGCGGGAACGGGCGCATAATCTAGAAGGCTTGGCCGTGGCCTTGGCAAACATCGATCCGGTGATCGCTCTCATTAAGGCCTCGGCCAATCCCGCGGCAGCCAGGGCGGGACTGATGGCGCGCGTGTGGGCGCCGGGAGCGGTCGTGCAGATGCTGGAGCGTTCGGGCGCCGAGGCTTCCCGTGCGGAGAATCTTGCGCCCGAATTTGGCCTCACCCCACAGGGCTACCGCTTGTCCGAAGCCCAAGCGCAGGCGATCTTGGATCTGCGGCTGCATCGGCTCACCGGGCTGGAGCAAGAAAAGATCGTGCAGGACTATCAAGCCGTCCTGCAAAGCATCGCGAATCTTTTAGAAATCCTGGCGCGGCCGGAACGGCTGACGCAAGTGATGCGCGAGGAGCTCATCGATATCCGTGATCGGTTCAGCGACAAACGCCGTACCGAAATCCGGCAACGGCACGTGCAATTGAGCCTCGAGGATCTGATCAACGTCGAGGATGTGGTGGTGACCTTGTCGCATGAGGGCTACGCCAAGGCGCAACCGATGGACGAGTACCGCCTGCAGCGGCGTGGCGGCAAGGGCAAGATGGCTACGGCGATGAAAGAGGAGGACTTTATCGAGAAACTGTTCGTGGCCAGCACCCACGACACGATCCTATGCTTTTCGAACCGCGGCCGCGCATATTGGCTGAAGGCCTATGAGCTGCCTCAGGCCGGCCGCGCCGCGCGCGGCAAACCAATGGTCAATCTCTTGCCGTTGGAGAACGAGGAGCGCATCACGGCCATCCTTCCCATCAAGTCCTTCGAGCAGGATAGATTCCTGGTCATGGCGACCAGCCGCGGCGTGGTCAAGAAATGTCCGTTAGTGGAGTTCTCGCGGCCGCGCGCAAGCGGTATTATCGCCATCGACCTGAGCGATGGCGATCGCCTGGTGGGCGTTGCTCTGACCGATGGCCGTCAGGACCTTATGCTGTTCAGCACCTCGGGCAAGGCGGTACGCTTCAGCGAAACGGAGGTGCGCGCGATGGGCCGGGCGGCGCGGGGTGTACGAGGTATCAGACTTAGAACCGGGCACGCAGTGATCTCGCTCATTATTCCCGAAGCGCAGAGTCACATCCTCTGTGCGACCGAGCGTGGCTACGGCAAGCGCACGCCGGCCGGCGACTATCCGGTACATGGCCGCGGCGGCCAGGGCGTCATCGCCATTCAGACCACCGCCCGCAACGGAAAGCTCGTCGGGGCCATCGGGATCCGCGATGATGAGGAAGTCATGCTGGTGAGCGACAGGGGAACCCTGGTCCGCACCGCCGCGAACGATATCTCGATTGTCGGCCGAAATACCCAGGGCGTCACGTTAATTAACCTCGCCGATGACGAACGCTTGGTCGGGATCGAGCGCGTCGCGGATTATGACGATAGCGATAACGATAACGAATAGATCCCCGCGTGGACCTCCCTAACGACGACCGATTGCAGGGCTTGCGCACGCGCATCGACGAGGTGGATGCGGAGATTCTGCACATGATCACGGCACGGGCGCAGCTTGCTAAGGAAGTCGCGGCGGCGAAGGGTAACGATCATGAGCCCGATGCCTATTATCGCCCGGAACGCGAAGCCCAAGTCTTGAGAAAGATCATCTCGCAGAACAAAGGGCCTTTGTCGGACGAAGAGATGGCCCGCTTGTTCCGCGAGATCATGTCGGCCTGTCTCGCGCTGGAACAGCCCTTGAACGTGGCGTTTCTCGGGCCCGAGGGCACGTTCACCCATGCCTCGGTGCATAAACATTTCGGTAATTCCGTGCATGCCTTGCCGATGGGTACGATCGACGAGGTGTTCCGCGAAGTCGAGGCGGGGGCTTGCCATTACGGGGTCGTGCCGGTCGAGAATTCGATCGAAGGCGTGGTCAACCACACTTTGGATATGTTCGTCAATTCACCGCTCAGGATCTGCGGCGAGGTCGAGCTTCGCATTCACCATCACCTGCTGGGGAAGAATGTCACGCCGGGAGAGGTCACCCGCGTATTCGCCCACGAGCAGGCTTTGGCGCAGTGCCGCCGCTGGTTGAATAGCCACCTCGCGTACGCCGAAAGGGTGGCGTTTGCAAGCAATGCGGAGGCCGCGCGGCGCGCCGTCGGCGAGCCCGCGGCGGCCGCGATCGCCGGGGATGCGGCGGCCACGATCTACGGCTTGGAACATCTGGTGAGGAATATCGAAGACGAGGCCGACAACACGACGCGTTTTATCGTCATTGGCCACCAGTCGGTCCCGCCGAGCGGGGATGACAAGACCTCGCTGATATTCTCGGCGCCGAATCGGCCCGGCGCCCTCTATCACCTGCTCGCCTCGTTCGCCGAACACGGGATCAGCATGATGCGCATTGAATCGCGTCCCTCGCGCCGCGGCATGTGGGAGTATTTCTTTTTTGTGGATATCGAAGGGCACCTGCGGGACGAGGTGGTCGCACAAGCCTTGAAGGACCTCAAGCAGCGTGCGGCCATGCTCAAGCTGCTGGGTTCCTATCCGCGGGCGGTACTCTGAGAGTTTGTGAAAAAATCTACTGCGCTCGGCATCTCGCGTTCCGGCGGTGCTCGGAATCCTCGTGTATTTCAATACACTCCGGTTTCTGCGCTCCGGCGGAAAGCCAGGGCCAGGGAGCGGCCCTGTTTGGCGCGCCGAGGATGCAGCGCGACCTGCCTTCGCTCGCTGACGGTTTTTCACAAACTCCGAGCAGGATTTGCCGTCCATGAAAAACGATCGGCGTAACCCCATCGATTTTTTCGCGCTGGCGGCGCCCGGCGTGCGCGCGCTTGATCCCTATCGAGCCGGTAAGCCGCTCGCGGAGCTGGCGCGGGAGTATGGGATCACCGATGCCGTAAAGCTGGCCTCGAACGAAAACCCGCTCGGTCCGGGACCACGCGCCCGCGCCGCGATCACGGCTGGGTGCGCGGACATCGGCCGGTATCCGGACGGCGGCGGTTATGCCTTGAAGCAGGCATTGGCTGCGCGCCTGGCGATCGGGCACGATCGGATCACCTTGGGAAACGGCTCCAACGACGTCCTCGAGTTGGCGGCGCGCAGCTTCGTCACCTCGTCGCACCAGGTGATCTTTTCCCAACACGCCTTCGCGGTGTATGCGCTCGCCACCCAAGCCATCGGAGCCGAAGCGGTCGTGACGCCCGCCCGCGACTATGGGCACGATCTTGGAGCGATGCGATCGGCGATCAATGCTAGGACCCGGCTCATTTTTATCGCCAATCCTAATAACCCGACAGGGACCTGGATCGACGAGCCGCGCTTATTGGAGTTTATCCAGTACGTACCGCAGCGGGTAGTGATCGTTCTCGATGAAGCCTACTTCGAGTATGTGCAGGCGCCGGGTTATCCGAACGGCCTGCGGCTTATCGATCGGTTTCCGAACCTGGTCGTGACGCGCACGTTCTCCAAGATCCACGGACTTGCCGGTTTACGCGTGGGCTACGCGGTCTCGCATCCCCAGGTGGCGGAGTTGATGAACCGGGTGCGCCAGCCTTTCAACGTCAATAGCGTTGCGCTCGCGGCGGCGGAGGCCGCGCTCGCCGACGAGGAGCATGTGGCGGCAAGCGTGGCGGTCAATACCGCCGGGCTCGCGCGACTGACTCGGGCATGCGAAGCATTGGGGCTCGGCTATATCCCTTCGGCCGCGAATTTTCTCTGCATCGAG
>JBIMKD010000080.1:0-7209 GCA_043673815.1 Chromatiales bacterium | reverse complement strand
GTGTTCCGGTGTTCCGGGATCAGCCGCCTGTGGGGTAAGCCAGACCTGTCATAGAATGTCCGTTACACGGCATCGGCTCAGCTTCATCGGGCATTGGGTCCACGGGTAGATCCGGGGAGTGCCTCGGGACTACGCAAGGGTATTCCAATGTGGATACCACGGGGCGGAATGGAAGGTCACTCCGACGGAAACCGGTCAACACAGTAGTGTGTCGATGATTAGGGTGACATGGGTGTTTTCCTCCCCATCGCGAGTCTTTTGTTTCTAAACTTTTTCAGCCGACTGTACAGAGCCTGCGGGCATCAAAGGACTGCCCTCGGGCGAGATGCCACAGGGCGCGGGAGAGTTTGCGCATCAACGCTACCACGATCCTTTGCTTGTTACGGCCGCCATGGGCCTTTACCTTGTTCTCAAACCACGTCTTGACAATCTCATCGCGCTGAATCAAGCGCAGGGTCGCGAGATAGAGATCGCGCCGCGCCGGCCCAGAGCCCCGCTTGCTGATCTTGAGCTGTCCCTTATGCTGACCGCTGCTCCTCTCCTTGAGATTCAGCCCCAGCGCCTTGCGGTAACTGCCGCTATTCGCATACGCCCGTGGGTCCAGACCCTCGGCGATGAGCAGGCCGGTCGTCACCCGACCGAGAGTCACCCCCAGGGCGTGAAGTTCTGGATCCGCCTGGGTCAGCGCTGAGAGCCGCAACCCCACCCGCTCCTTCTGCTCACGGCTATGGCGCAGCTCGGCACCCAGGGCCATGAGGTAATCCCGCTCGGCCGCCACGCACGGCAGACCGATCGTCTGGCGGGCGCTCTCGAGCACCGCCTCGATTCTCTCCCCCGCAAGCTTTCCGCGGGAGACTCGGCGCATCCGCTCACGGCCCTCTTCGGCCCGGGCGCTGAGCTGCGCCGGAGATCCGAAGCTCACTAGCAGATCCTCCAGCGTGACGCTATCGAGATCCAGATATCCGGCCAGCTCCGGCCAGTGCCGCGCGAGCGCCGCCTCCAGCCGGTTCTGCTGTTGCTGGTGCTGCTTCTGGTAGAGCCGGTAGAGCCGCCCCAGGGCATCGTGGCTGCGCTGCTGCTCGCTCGCTTCCAGCCACACCCGACTCGCCCCTTCAAAGTACAGCCGTCCAATCACCTGCGCCGCCTTCGCATCGTGCATGCTCGGGACGCCATCATAGACCTCACAGGCATCGTGCACACGCTTGGCGCTCATCAGATGGACCTCAATCCCCGCCTCACGCAGTTGCCTACGCAGCGTGTCCCCATAGACCCCGGTGGATTCCATCACCGCCGTGAGCGACTCACAGGGTAAGCCTCTCAGCCGCTCAAGCAGCATCGGTGTCTCTGCCGGGTGCGCCCACTTCACCGTGACCATCACCTCCCGCTCGCTGTCCATCAATACCCCATACTGCTCGACCTTGGCTACATCAATGGCCCACACCACCGTCCGCTCCTTGACCCGATCGGCCATCTCTTCCCACCGAATCTCGTTGACTTTCTGTGCACGATAGTTACGCTTCTTCATGGCGAGAATACCTCCTGCGTTATGGGTTGCTGGCAACACTTGCCATCCCATATTCTGAGGATTCTCGCCTCTTTGTTATAGCTGACTAGGCAGGCTATCTCACTAGCACGTTACGGGTGGTAGTTGCCGGGGGAGTCGCCGGCCCATCGCACGCGGTGCCGGCCGTGCCTTGGTCGAAGATCGGTTTTATCGGCGGCGGAAACACGAAGAGGTTGGTCGATACGATCGCGTACACGTGACCGGCCGGGCCGATGACCGGCGCGGAAAGCCCAGCAATGTAGACACGCGCGTCAAGCTCCTGGCGTCGTAGGTTAACGGTGCGGCTTCAGAACAGCGGTCCCCTCACCTCTACCGTGATCTCGCCGTTATTGACCGCCGGCGCTAGAATGTTCGTGAGTTCCATGAGTTGATCCCTCGTTAAGTGACCGAACGCGGCACGGAACATCTCCCTGTCCTCCTCGGTCCAGCGCTTGTCCGCCACCGCGCGGGTCACCACGTCCGAAGCGCTTCGATACGCCTCCTGATTCTCCGGCGAGGCCAGAAGCTCGGCTTCAGCGATGGCTTCCTCCCGGGCGCGCTGGGCTTCGGGGCTTTCTTCCGTTACGGCTTGGCGTGCCTCTTCGCGGATCATTTGGGCGAGCGCCTGGCGTGACTCTTCATCGTTCGCAGGCACCGCAACCTGCGCCGGCACAGGACGCGCGCCGCTTGTCTGCCTGTCCTGCAGGGCCTGCGTCAACGCCGTCACGGCTTGCTCGAGTTTCACTAAGCGTTGGTCATTTTGGGAGCCGGCAGCGGCTTGCAGCTCCGGCAGCGGAGGGTGTGGGGTCATCCACACCGCCGCTCCTACGAAGATGAGGCCAATACCCAACGTGATAATCGCACTCCAAAATACTTTGTTTTGTCTTATCATGATCTGCTACCTTTCGTGAAAATGAGTGAGTAGTGTGTCTTGCCAGCGGGCGGCGGGAGCGCTGTCACGCTCCCGCCGCTCTGTCTGTGTCATCCGCGCTTACCTGAGGTACCGGGAGTTATTCTCGACGTGGAGCCTTAGGCAGTTCCCGTTGGTACTGGCCGACGCGAATTGGACAAACGAGGAGCTAGTCATCGCTTTGACGGGTTCCGCCCATTTCGAGTCGTAGCCGGTACAAAACAGGTACCTGCCTGTGAAGTCCTGCGCTACGCACTTGACCGCCGGACCGCCGGTTGCGAGCCTGAAACTATAACAACCGATATACTGCTGGCTATCGGCACTGTCACGCGCCCCTACCATCGAGCCCTCGGCATAGTACACACCAGCGCCGTTGACTATTTTGTCGTACATATAGACGCCCGGTTTGGATACATAACCTGCGTAGACAGGAAGGCCATATAAGCCCACGAACACGCCAAGCACGGCCAGGCCGATGCGTTTCTCAACATTCGCTTTCATGATGTCTTTCTCCTTTATGGAAATTGAAGGATTTCACCGATGGATCAGGTCGATCTCGTCGCCCTATCTGAGCAACGTCGAGCTGTCGTAAATCTGGATGACGTTACAGCTGTCAACAATGTCAGGGCGGGGGGTACCCTCCAAGTAGATCTCCGAAGAGTCGGTCATTGACTGGACGCTGGCGATGTGCTCCGGTTTGGTAGATACGCAGGCAAAAATGTCGCCTTCGCTGTCTTTGGCATCACACCGGACAGCAAGATCCGGTAGCACCGGGCCAAATGTTGAGTATTTGATATAGCACCCGATATGTTGGACCGTATCCGCACTATAGCGCGTGCCCCGCAGGCTTCCGTAGGCGTAGTTCCTGCCGGTGGTGGAATTAAGGCCTATCACCGTATAGGGCTTGCTCACCAAGCCCGCCCAGCTCGGGACCGCCGCGGCCAAAAGCGCCAGCCCCAGCGCCGCCCCTCCGAGGAGGTTGTTCAGATTTGCTTTCATGATTTCACGCTCCTTTCGGTTCCCACGGCCGTAAACACTTTCGGCCTTCACGGGTTCTCTTAATTGAAGTAGGTTTATGTTCGACCTCCTAACTCTGTGGTTGAGGTGTTGGATATTCACGGTTTCGCAATCTTCGTCGGGACAGGCCTGGTGATGATTCAACCAGGTCGTTTTCCTCGAAGCTCGAAAAACCGTTTCGGATCGCGAAGCGCGGAGTTCCGTGTCTTTCGCGATGCAGGCCAGAATAGGCCGCTTACCTTACCGGACGATTTCAACGCGCCGGAATTTGCTTACAAATGAAATCGATTCGGTTACAGTTGTAACCGTGATGCGCGGGCTTCGAGGCGATTCACACAAGCCATGGGCCGCATGGCGGGGTGCGGGGCCTGGGCTTGTGTTGACAGTCCTTCTTATCGGGGCCTGCTCGGCGCCCGAGGCGCCCGCGCCCGAGCGCCCGGCGCTACGCTTTGCGCACAACCTGTGGCCGGGATACTTCCCGATCACCTTGGCCCGGGAGCTGGGGTACTACGCCCGGGAGGGGGTGGCCGTCGAGGTGATCTATACGGAAGACACGGAGCCTCAGGTCGCCGATTTCATCGCCGGCAAGTACGACGGCATGGCGCTGCCCATCGGTAGCCTCATCGTCGCCAGCGGTCACCACCCCGACCTTCGGGTGGTCTACGCGATCGACGAATCCGCAGGCGGCGATGCGGTGGTCGCGAACCCCGCGATCACGAGCATCGCGGAACTGCGCGGCAAGGTGATCGGGACCAAATTGGGCGGTTTTGGCGAGCTCTTCGTCGAGCGCATGCTGGAGGCCGGGGGGTTGACGCGGGCCGAGGTCACGCTCATCAACACCGATTCCAATCTGGTGCCCGAGCAGCTGCGCGCCGGGGTGATCGATGCGGGGCAGGCCTGGGAGCCGTATGTCTCTCGGGTGGTGCAAGCAGGGGGCCGGGTCCTGTACACGAGCCGAGAGACGCCCGGGCTCATCATCGATACGCTCCAGTTCCGCGGCGCGGTGCTCCAGGAGCGGCCCGAGGACGTCCGGGCCTTTCTACGCGCCGTCCTCCGGGCCGTCGAGCACTGGCTAGCACACCCCGAAGAGGACAATGCGATCATCGCACAGGCACTCGCGATCCCGCTCGGCGAGGTGCAACCGCTCGGGCTCAAGCTCCTGAGCCTCGCGGACAATCGCCGGGCCTTCGATCGCAACGACCCGACATCGCTATATCAGAGCGCCCGCGCCTATGCCGATTTCTACATCCGAACCGCGAGCCTCGGGCGTCTCCCGGACCTCGAGGCGCTGATCGATCCCGGGTTTCTTCCGGCCGAATAGATTCTTCCGTCTGAAATGCTAGACAAGACCACTTCAACAACTTTATCTGCCTCAGCAAGCAGAGAAGTTCCTTCTCCCTCCGGGAGAAAGCCAGGGCCAGGGAATGGCCCTGCTTGGCGCGCCGAGGACGCAAGGTTAGGATGAGGGGATATAATCAAATAGCTGCGTAGAATTCGATCCCCTCACCCCAACCCTCTCCCGGAGGGAGAGGGATTTTTACGAAATGCTTAAATTTCAAAATTTGTTTGGCTAGGGTCCAAATCAAGCATGTCCTGCGATGCCGGTCGAGTCGATGGTCCTTGGGCCCGGCGGCGCGCAGGGCTCCCGGTGTTCGCTGCGCTTCTGATGGTGAGAAACCGTCCTGAGGGCCGTGTGCGTGCGTAGACCGTTGTTTTCCAAGCTCCGTCCCCGACTGATCGCTGCCTTCCTATTGGTCTCCCTCGCACCGCTCTTGCTTGTCGAGTATTTCAACCAGCGCGCGACGCGCCAAGCGCTGATCGACGCCGCGCACCGGGCCCTCTACGCCAGCGCCACGCAGACCGCCCAGGCCATCGACGGATTTCTCAACGAGAACCTGAATGGTCTGCGGGTGCACGCGCTTTTGCCCGCGGTTCAAGGTTTCCTGTCGGCGCCGGGTGATGCGCCTCACAAGGCGGCCGCATGGGAGACGCTGCTGCGATTGAGCCGCAAGGACACCGTGAACCTCATCTCCTTCGCCGTGCTCGATCTCGCCGGTCATAACCTCCTCGACACGCGCACGGTACAGATCGGGCGCGATGAATCGCAGCGCGACTACTTCAAGGCGCTCATGGCCACGAAGGTGCCAGCGGTCTCGGCCATGCAGTTCGCGGATGCGCCCGGGGACGCCCTGACGCTGCACTTTGCCAGCCTGGTGTGGGACCCCGCGGGCCGGCCCCTCGGGGCCTTGCGGATCACCTACAACGCCACGGTAGTGCAGCAGCTCACGACGCAAGTCCTGCATGCCTCGCCGGGCGCACGCGTGGTGTTGCTCGATGAGCACCACATCCGGCTCGCCGACAGCGCGCAGCCGGATTTGATCTTTACCGCCGTGGCGCCGATCGCGACGGACCTCATCCGCAGGCTTCGGGCCGAGTGGAGGCTCCCCGTGGGCGGGCCGGTGAAGGCCACGGGGCCTCCGGCCCTGGCGAGCGCCCTCAAGCAGCTAGCGAACGGCGGCCATTTCACTGCACCGTTGTCGATGGGATCGCAGGACTCAAAGGCAGAGCCCTACGCCGTCGGTGCCGCGCGACTGCGCTATCGGCCCTGGCTTGTGGTCGTCGCCGAGCCCCAATCGGTCCTCCTGGTGCCCATCGATCGCTTGCTCGGCCAGGGGGTCATTCTGGCGATTGCGATCGCCCTTCTCGTCTCGCTCTTGGGGGTTGGGATGGCGGGTCGGCTCACCGCGCCGTTCCGGACGCTGACCGAGGCCGTATTTCGCTTTTCGGCGGGTGAACGTGGGGTTAAGGTGGCCGTGCGCTCTGACGACGAGGCCGGCGAGCTGGCGCGGGCCTTCAACGATATGATGGGACGGATCCGGGCCCATACCGCCGATCTGGAGGCGCAGGTGGCGGAGCGCACGCAGGCGCTGCAGGCCGATATCGCGCGCCGGGAGGCGGCGGAACGGGCCCTCGCCCAAACGCACGCGGAGCTCGAGCTACGGATTGAGCGGCGCACGGGCGAGCTGCGGGCCGCTCACGCCTGGCTGCAAGAGGAGCTCGCCGAGCGCGAGCGCGCCGAGTCCGAAAAGGCGCGGCTTGAGGCACAGCTCCGTCAGGCTCAGAAGCTCGAAGCAATCGGGACGCTCGCAGGCGGGATCGCCCATGATTTCAACAATGTCCTCGGTGCCATCCTGGGGTATGCGGAGATGGCGCTCGACGCCGTGCCCGAAGGCAGCAACCTCCAGCGCTATCTCGGCAACGTGATGGCGGCGGCGAACCGGGCGAAGGACCTGGTCGATCAAATCCTGGCCTTCACGCAGCCGGGAAGCCGCGAACTCGTCCCGGTGCGGCTCGGGCCGCTGCTTGGCGAGGTCGCGGAGCTTATCAAGGCCTCGCTGCCCGAGACGATCGACCTAAAGGTGCGCGTGAATGCAGAGGATGCGACGGTGCAAGGCGATGTGATCCGCCTGCATCAGCTTGTGATGAACGTCTGCACCAACGCCGTACAATCGATGCCGGAAGGCGGGCTGCTGGAGATTGCCCTCGACGTGATCGAGCTAAGCGAGCGCATGGTGCAGAGACATCACACGCTAGAGCCGGGGGCCTATGTGCGCCTCAAAGTAACGGACACCGGACACGGGATTGACGAGGCCACGCTCGATCGGGTCTTCGATCCCTTCTTCACTACCAAGGACCTCGGCCAGGGGACCGGGCTCGGCCTGTCTCTGGTACACAGCAT
>JBIMKD010000079.1:0-7150 GCA_043673815.1 Chromatiales bacterium | reverse complement strand
AGAGCGATCCCTCGCGATCGCGCGACGTCCATCATATTCAGCGCGACCAGGACCGGCAACCCAAGCTCCAGGATCTGGCTGACTAAGAAAAGGTTACGCCTAAGATTAGATGCGTCGGCGACTATTAATACCGCATCGGGAGATCCCAGATCCGGGATCCGGCCCAGCAAAACGTCCAAGGCGACCATCTCATCCGGCGACTGCGCGGACAAGGAATACATCCCCGGAAGATCGAGCAAACTTACCTCTCCGCGGTCGAGACTCAGGATCCCGAGGCGGCGTTCTACGGTGACACCGGGATAATTGGCTACTTTTTGGCGTAAACCCGTGAGGGCATTGAAAACCGTGCTTTTGCCGACGTTCGGGTTTCCAACAACTGCGATCGTCGGACGTTTTCGCTCAGCCCCGTTCGAAGGCAATGGGTCCACGCCATTTCTCGGGCAAACGGGGCGACTATGCGACGTCTTCAACAAAAATCATGCGGGCCTCGCTCTTTCGCAGGGACAGCGAATATCCGAACACATTGATTTCTATAGGATCCCCTGCAGGGGCCGCGCGCACGAATGTCAACAGCGCGCCGGCGATCAGCCCAAGCTGCATAATGCGCTGCGCCAAGGGATTCGACTCCGCGAACGCGACCACTCTCGCCCGCTGGCCGGGCTTGAGGTCGGCAAGAGTGCGTTCCTGCGCCGGCGCGGGCTGGGACCTCCGATCGCTTAACCGAGACAAGGCGCCTCGATCACGGACACCTCGATATGATCCGCGTGCTCTTTGCTCATTGCCCAACGCGTTTCCTCCAAGGCGACTGCTATAGGGTCACCCTGGCGCAAAACCGAGATCTGCGCCCCAGGGTGTATTCCGCGAGCCGCGAGTTGGTCGACTAGCGCCGCGGATTGAGATCGCACCTTCACCACAATCGCAACGTCACCGGCGGCAAGGTTTCCCAGGTTCATACGTTCATTACCGTTTTGGGGTATGAGACATATTGTATCATAGATGATAACGATGTCGATTCGCATTTAGATTTGATCATGCGTTTCGCCTTGTTACGAACGAAAAGGATTCAGTGGATTCAGGCCAAAAGCCCCTTGCCTTATTCAGCTTGCGAGCGCCGTTTCATCAAGCGCTCGAGGACGGGTGTAATGATGAATTCGATAGCTAGAATTTTTTTTCCTGCCGGCACCACAATCGTGTCATGCCGCGACATGAAGGCGCCATCCAGCACCTCGATTAAATAGCGGAAATCGACTTGCAGCTTCTTGAGATTTCGAACATGGATGATGACAAAGCTCTCTTCATCGCCTGGGATTTCCTCGGCGGCGAAGGGGTTCGAGGTATCCACGGTCGGCACGCGTTGAAAGTTGATATCCGTGCGCGAAAATTGCGGGGTGATATAGTAGACATAATCGTGCATGCGATTGAGGATCATGCGCGTTGCCGAGGCGGTCGTGTAACCCCTCACGACCCGGTCCCTGTGGATTTTTTGGATCCATTCAAGATTAATAATCGGTACGACGCCGATACATAAATCAATATAGCGGAGAACATTCACCGAATCGGCTATTAATGCCCCGTGGAGTCCTTCATAAAACAACAAATCGGTATCCGGCGGCAAGTCTTCCCACGCCGTGAAGGTTCCCGGCGGTTGATGGTGGCGAGCCGCCTGCTCTTCGTTATGGACATAATAGCGGCGCCGCCCACAGCCGGTGTCCGCGTAGCGCTTAAAAAGCCATTCGAGCTCATCGAAAAAGTTACCTTCCGGGCCGAAATGGGTTAAATGGCGGCCTTCCCGCTCCGCCTGTTCCGCCGCGGTTTGCATCTCGGAACGATCGTAACGATGAAAACAATCTCCTTCGATGATGGCGGGTTGGAATTGCTCGCGGCGAAACAGATGCAAAAAGGCACGCCGCATATAGGTCGTCCCGGCACCCGATGAACCGGTCACGGCGACGATTGGATGTTTTATCGACACGGAGACATTGCCTAATTCCGAACTTAGAACGTATATACTGCCCGCTTGCGACGTTTCTTTCTAGAGTCAATCCGGGGTGCAGGGAATGCGAGCGGAGACTACGGGGGCAGGGAGCGGTTCACGCTCGGGCAGCAAATCCTCGAGAGGTACCCCTATGGCAGATGCCACTGTGATCGATAGCCGAACGCTCTACCTCCGTCTTCTGCGATATGTCCATCCCTACCGGCGTACGTTCGCGATCTCCCTCCTCAGCATGGTCCTGCTGGCATGCACCGAACCCCTCTTGCCGGCCTTGCTCAAGCCCTTGCTCGACGGCAGCTTCATCGAGCAGGACGCCGGCGCGCGGCTGACGGTACCCGGTCTCCTCGTCTTACTCTTCTTATTTCGCGGGGGGATCACCTATGCCAGCCACGTGTCAGCGAACTGGGTCGCTCAGAAAGTCGTGCTCGATCTTCGCCAGCAGATGTTTCGCAACCTGGTGATGCTGCCCTCAGCTTATTTCGACACCACCAATTCCAGCGTCTTGATCTCTAAGCTCAGCTTCGACGTGGCGCAGGTGGCGCAAGCCGCAACGCACGGCGTGACCGTGCTGGTCAAAGATTCACTCGCGGTGCTCGGCTTATTCTGTTACATGCTGTACCTGAACTGGATGTTGTCGTTGACGGTGCTCAGCATCGCGCCAGTAGTCGGTTTGGTGATCTTAGGCGCGAGCCGACGTTTGCGCGTGATGAGTCAGAAAGTGCAACGCTCCATGGGCACCATCACCGAAGTGGCCCAGGAAGCGATCGATTGCCATAAGGCGGTCAAGATCTATCACGGGCGAGATCACGAAACTCGGCGCTTCTACCGGGCGGCGGATGAAAATCGAAAGTTCACGATGAAGATCGCGACAGTTTCCGCCGCCAATGTCCCGATCATCCAAGCACTGATGGCGGTGGTCTTAGCCGCGGTCACGTACCTGGCGGCCACGCTATCCGTGGCCGGCGAGCTGACCATCGGTGATTTCGTCGCTTTTTTTACCGCGATGACTTTACTGTTACCGCCCATTAAGCGCATCACCGGGATCAACGAGCATCTGCAACGCGGTTTGGCGGCAGCGCAAAGCGTGTTCAGCCTGATTGATGAAGCGCCGGAACCAGACAGCGGAGCGAGGGATTGCCAACGGGCACACGGGGACGTCGAATATGAAAACGTCAGCCTCGTCTACGAGCCACGCCTCCGTCCCGCGCTGCACGGGATCTCTGTCAAGATCGAAGCGGGCGAGACCATAGCGTTGGTGGGCCCCTCGGGCAGCGGGAAGTCAAGCTTCGCCAATCTGCTGCCGCGGTTTTATCACCCGAGCGGGGGACGCATCCTGCTCGATGGCGTGGACATTGCCGATCTGAGCTTGCACGCTCTCAGAGGAAATATCGCCCTCGTGACCCAAGAGGTGCTGTTATTCAATGACACGGTCCGCAACAACATCGCTTACGGCGCGATGCGCAAGGCGAGCGCGGCGGCCATCCTGAGAGCGGTCGAGGCGGCGCATGTCAACGACTTCATCGCGACGATGCCGGAGGGGCTGGACACCTTGATCGGCGAAAATGGCGTCCGGCTCTCCGGCGGTCAACGTCAGCGGCTTGCCATCGCGCGCGCCATCCTCAAAGATGCCCCCCTCTTGATCCTGGATGAAGCAACATCCTCGTTGGATTCCATCTCCGAGCAGCGCATCCAGGCGGCACTGGATACCCTGCGCCGTGGACGCACGTGCATCATCATCGCGCACCGTTTATCGACGATAGAAAACGCGGATCGCATCATTGTGCTGAAGCACGGAAAAATAGCTGAGATCGGCACCCACGACGAGCTTCTCCGGCGCCATGGAACCTATGCCCGGCTGCACCGGCTCCAGTTCAGGTCGCATGCTGCGGCCATCGAGATGCACCCACGTCGCGGGGAAGAAACCGCAAAGATTAAAAAAACCGTGCAAGAATAAACTCCACCCGCAATCCGCGTTTGACAGCACGTCCCATGGCAGAGAAAACCAGCGCCCTCGCCGAGCCGTATCCCGGCCCGGCCGATCCTCCGATCCGCGTCGGGTGGCGGGAGTGGGTTGCGTTTCCCGATCTCCGCCTCCCCGCCATCAAGGCCAAGATGGACAGCGGCGCACGCACCTCGGCGTTGCATACGTTCAAACTGCACACCTATGAAACCGCTGGACACCTCAAGATTAAATTCTGGCTCCATCCCTTGCAATGCCGGACCGATATCACGCGGGTGTGCACCGCGGACGTCGTGGATAGTCGCACCGTGTGCGATTCGGGAGGACACCGCGAGGAACGCTTTGTCATTCGCTCCATCGTGCGCTTCATGGACAGAGCCTGGCCGATAGAAATCACGCTCACCAATCGCGAGGACATGCTATTCCGTCTGCTGCTTGGGCGCACGGCTATGGCCGCCGGGGGATTGATCGTGGATCCCGGGAAATCTTTCACCGGCGGCCGCGCTTTACGCCGTGTTTATCTCCTATCGAGCCAGGGCTTACCGGCTGTCGAGCCGCCCCCATGAAGATCGCCATTCTGTCGCGCAATCCTAAACTCTACTCCACGCGCCGGCTCCTGGAAGCCGCCAAGCTACGCCACCATGAAGTGCGGACCCTCGATGTACTGCGCTGCTACATGAATATCACCTCCCATCGCCCGAGCATCCACTACAAAGGACGGCGCCATGAAGAGTTCGATGCCGTGATCCCCCGCATCGGCGCGTCGGTAACCTCCTACGGCACGGCGGTGCTGCGGCAGTTTGAAATGATGGGCGTTTACCCGCTCAACGAATCGGTCGCGATCAGCCGCTCCCGGGATAAACTGCGCGCCTTGCAGTTGCTCTCGCGCAAGGGTATCGGCCTGCCGGTCACGGGATTTGCGCATAAACCCGACGATATCGAGGATCTGATCCAGATGGTCGGCGGCCCGCCGCTTGTCATCAAGCTCCTCGAAGGTACCCAAGGCATGGGGGTCGTGCTTGCGGAAACGCATAATGCTGCGAAAAGCGTGATCGAGTCGTTTTTAGGATTGAAGGTAAGCGTTTTGGTACAGGAGTACATCAAGGAGGCCGGGGGCAGCGATCTACGCTGTATGGTGATTGGCGACAAGGTGGTCGCGGCAATGAAACGCCAAAGCCGCGGCGGCGACTTCCGCTCCAACCTACACCGGGGCGGCGCGGCCAGCTTGATCAAGATCACACCCGAGGAACGCTCCACGGCCGTTCGCGCCGCGCAAACAATGGGTCTGAACGTCGCGGGGGTGGATATCCTGCGCTCTAATCATGGTCCGCTGGTGCTCGAAGTGAACTCCTCCCCCGGACTCGAAGGCATCGAAGTTGCGACCGGCAACGACATCGCGGGCGCGATCATCGAGTTCATCGAGAAAAACGCCCGCAGCGGAAGGACCCGCACCCGAGGCAGCGGGTAAGTCATGGCGCAAGCACCCATCCGTTGCGGCGGAATCGAGGTGGCCGCCGGTCAGCGCCAGATCATCGATCTGCCGATCCCGCGTCTCTATACCCATACCGCGCTGACGATTCCGGTCCGAGTCATCCACGGCCGCCAAAGCGGTCCCAGGCTCTTCGTGTGCGCGGCGATCCATGGGGACGAGATCAACGGCGTGGAGATCATCCGGCGGATCCTGGACGTTCCAGACCTGATGCACTTGAAAGGAACCCTGCTGGCCGTGCCCGTCGTGAACATCTATGGGTTCATCAATCAATCGCGTTACCTGCCGGATCGACGCGATCTCAACCGGTGTTTTCCGGGTTCGGAGCAGGGATCCTTGGCGGCGCGGCTCGCCGATGTCTTTTTCCGCGAAATCGCCGCGCTCTGCACCCACGGTATCGATCTCCACAGCGGCGCCATTCACCGCGATAACCTCCCGCAAATTCGCGCTTGTATCGGCGATCCTGAAACCTTGCGGATGGCGCGTGCCTTTGCATCGCCGGTCATCGTCAATACGGCTCTGGTGCAAGGCTCCATTCGTAAGGCGCTGGCGAGCCGCGGGATCCCGGTCATCGTGTACGAAGCAGGCGAAGCCTTGCGCTTCGACGAGACCGCAATCCAAACGGGATTTGAAGGCGTGCTCGCCGTGATGCGGGCCCTCGGTATGTTATCCGGGCGGCGTCAAGGCGGCGGTCGGCCAAAGCAGTACACGGCCGAATCAAGCGTCTGGGTGCGCGCGCCCCATAGCGGTATCCTGCGCACCGTGGCCTGTCTCGGCGCGCGTGTCAAAAAGGATCAGCATCTCGGGATCGTGGCCGATCCCTTCGGTGAACGCGAAGCTGCGGTTAAAACACCTGCCGTCGGCATCATCGTAGGGTGCACTAAATTACCGCTCGTCAACGAAGGCGAGGCGCTGTTTCATATCGCCCGCTTGGGGCCAACAGCCGAGCGTGGTCGCGCCATTCGGACGCCTGCTGGGATGCGTTGCGCATAGGGTGCAACGATGACTACCATCGAGGCCGTTACCGCCGACATCACCACCCTCAAGGTGGATGTCATCGTCAATGCGGCCAACACCTCGCTCCTCGGCGGCGGCGGTGTGGACGGCGCGATTCACCGGGCGGCGGGACCCGAGTTGCTCGCCGAGTGCCGGACCCTCGGGGGATGCGCGGCAGGCTCGGCCAAGATCACCCGCGCTTACCGCTTGCCGGCGCGTTTCGTTATTCACACCGTCGGTCCGGTCTGGCGAGGCGGTCACCACGGCGAGGCGGACTTATTGGCCTCGTGCTACCAGCAGAGCCTCGATCTCGCCGCCCAATACGGCCTCGCGACGATCGCGTTTCCCGCGATCAGCTGCGGGGTCTACGGGTATCCGATATGTGAGGCCGCCGCGATCGGCGTACGCGAGATCAGGAACTTCTTTGGCCGCTCCGATGCCGTGCGCAAGGTCTACGTTGCCTGCTTCGGTGCAGCGATCCACCAAGCCTACCTCGAGACACTCGCCGCCCCGATCGGCGCCCCCGAATAAAGCGGGGTCGCTCGCGCGGCTC
Source organism: Chromatiales bacterium (assembly GCA_043673815.1). GTDB lineage: Bacteria > Pseudomonadota > Gammaproteobacteria > JACCXJ01 > JACCXJ01 > USCg-Taylor. The sequence goes on along the minus strand of JBIMKD010000079.1, from coordinate 159 downwards.
GCCGACCGAGGCGAAGCTGCTTTTAACCCGGATTTTCCATTGAGCAGGTTTTTGGGCGTGCTTTCTAATGGCAGTCATTAGCGCAACTGTCTGATAATGTGGTGGTGGTGTCGATTTTCGGTCAGTTAGATTGACGCGGTTTAGGGGGTAAAAAAAAGT
>JBIMKD010000078.1:0-13125 GCA_043673815.1 Chromatiales bacterium | reverse complement strand
TGCAGAAAACCCTCCAGCGCGCTTTGCACTATCTATCTCTCAACGCACGGCGCGCCCATCCCAAGAGAGACCAGCGCTCAGGACGCCTTAAACTCGGTTTGCAGCACGTTTACGGTGCTTCTTAAGAACTAACGTATGAGCAACATTATGGCATGCCCCGCTTACCCGCTGAGCCATTCCGATTGCGAACGACACGGCACGCTTGACAACGTCACGCGTTTAGTATTTTCCGCAGCCAGGTGCCAATATCGCGGATTTCCTGCGCGCAGACCGAGTGCGGCATCGGATACTGGTGCAATTCCATGGAATAGCCTAGCCCGGCCAGAAAGGTCTTCGAACCCGCGCCCATCGTCAGTGGCACGACCGTATCGTAGAGGCCGTGGGCCATGAAGATGGGCGTTTCTTTGTTGGCCGCCGTGGCTTCCTGCGGCAACGACTCCGCGAGCGGCAGGTAGGCCGACAGCGCCATCATGCCCGCGAGCGTATCGGGGTGGCGTAGCCCGGTCTGCAGCGCGATCGCGCCGCCCTGCGAGAATCCGGCGAGCACGATCCGCGACGCGGCGACCCCGCGCCCTCCTTCGCGATCGATCAGGGCGTTGATCTGGGTTTGCGATTCGCGGACGCCCCGCTCGTCGGTGCGGCGCGAGGAGCCTTCGAGCTCGCCGAAGGAGACGTCGTACCAGGCGCGCATGACGGCGCCCCCGTTAATCGTCACCGGCCGCATCGGCGCGTGCGGGAACACGAAACGGAGCGCCGGCATCGCGTCGAGTCCGAGCTCGTCCACGATAGGCACGAAATCGCCGCCGTCGGCGCCCAAGCCGTGCATCCAAATGACGCTGGCCGAGGGGTTCTGCCCGGTCTCAATCTCGATGGCGTCCAGTAATCTTGGCATAGTTAGAGAAACCCGCACACCAAAGCGGCTCACGCCTTAAGCCGGTATCCGGTATTGAAGATCCACCACACAACACCTAGACACAGGGCAAGGAACCCGAGCGTTACTGTCACGCTTACACCGACGCTCACGTCGGCAATCTCGTAGAAGCTCCAGCGGAAACCGCTGATCAAATAGACGACAGGATTAACCAGCGTTACGGTCTGCCAGAATGGAGGCAGCATGCTCACGGAGTAAAACGTACCGCCGAGGAAGGTCAGCGGGGTGATGACGAGCAAGGGCACGACCTGCAACTTCTCAAAGCCATCCGCCCAAATACCAATGATGAACCCGAGCAGGCTGAACGTAACCGCCGTCAACACGAGGAAGCTGAGCATCCATACGGGGTGAGCGATGCGCAGGGGCACAAACAAGCCCGCGGTGGCCAGTATGATCAAACCCAACACAACGGACTTGGTGGCTGCCGCGCCGACATAGCCAACTATGATCTCGAAAGGGGAGACGGGTGCCGACAGAAGCTCATAGATAGTACCCGTAAACCGGGGGAAGTAGATCCCGAACGAAGCATTGGCGATGCTCTGCGTCAGCAGCGAAAGCATGATCAGACCCGGTACGATAAACGCCCCATAACTCACCCCGTCGATCTCGGCAATGCGTGAGCCAATGGCGGCTCCGAAAACCACGAAATACAGTGAAGTCGAAATCACCGGAGAGACGATGCTTTGCATCAAGGTGCGCCATGTGCGCGCCATCTCGAACAAGTAGATCGCGCGGACCGCCGGAAAGTTCATTTCGATTTTCTCACCAGATCGACGAAGATGTCCTCAAGCGAGCTCTGCGTCGTGTTGAGGTCGGTGAATACAATCCCTGCCGTGCTCAGGTCCTTGAGGAGTGCGCTGATGCCGGTGCGCTCGGCCCGCGTATCGTAGGTATACATAAGCTCGCTGCCGTCTGCATTCACTTCCAGGCCATAGACCGCGAGATTCGGCGGAATGCGGGTGAGCCGGCTGTGCAGCTGGAGCACGAGCTGCTTCTTGCCGAGCTTGCGCATCAGCTCGTCTTTCCGTTCGACCAGGATGAGCTCACCCTTTGCCATGACCCCGATTCGATCAGCCATCTCTTCGGCTTCTTCGATGTAGTGGGTGGTCAAGATGATTGTCACGCCGGACGCGCGGAGCGTTCGCACGACCTGCCACATGTCCTTGCGCAGCTCGACATCGACGCCGGCCGTTGGCTCGTCAAGGAACAGAATCTGCGGCTCGTGCGAGAGAGCCTTCGCAATCAAGAGCCGGCGCTTCATCCCGCCGGACAGGGTCATGATCTTGCTGTCCTTCTTGTCCCACAAGGACAGGTCTTTGAGCACCTTTTCGATGTAGCCGGGCTTCGCCGGCTTGCCAAACAATCCCCGGCTGAATGTGACGGTCGCCCAAACGCTCTCGAATGCGTCCGTCGTCAGTTCCTGAGGAACCAGACCGATCATCGATCGCACCGTTCGGTACGCGGCGACAATGTCGTGACCATCGACCGAGACCGCGCCCTCGCTTGGGTTCACGATGCCGCAGATGATGCTGATCAGTGTCGTCTTGCCGGCACCGTTTGGACCGAGCAGGGCGAAAATCTCGGCGCGGCGAATGTCCAGGTTGATGCTCTTCAGAGCCTGGAATCCGGAGGCATAGGTTTTGGAAAGTTTCGAGACGGAGATGATTGGAATCACCGCCGTGATTCTTCCCACATCGTGTGCATATGCCGTCGATCCGATCAGGGCAAATGAGCTCGATCGACGCCTCGAAGGACCTGCTCCAAGAGCTTCAAAGACTGCGGCGACTCGAATACGGCCGAGTGCGCGTTCTCCTTTTTAATCAGATTTGACACATCGATGTCGAACACGTTATCCCATACGGTATCCCGATCGGCGAGGCCGCTGCGCCCCAAACGCCGCGTCCCAAAATGCTTGAGGCCCGCGGATGCACCCAGCACCTGATCGAGCCCCGTGTACAGGGCACCGACGCGATAGCACACATTCGCGATCAGACTACCATCGCTGTCGAGGGGCTTATTGCGCTGGAAAAGATCGTTATCGACGTCGGCCGCGACCATCGCGAGCTGCGTGATCAGCGTCATCAGCTGGGGGCTGTTCATCGTCCGAGCAGCAACGGCCAGCGCCTTTTGAACGACGTAATTGCCCAAGCTGTGGGCGATGATGGAGACCTTCGCTCGGCAGCCCTTCGGAGGGTCTTTGAGTCGCGCCGCCGCTCGCTGCATCGTGACCAGGTGGTCGTGCAGATCGACCAGTTCCTGGGCGAACGCGCTCGCACTCTCGCGCGCGTCCTCCCGATCAGGCAGGTAGTCGGCCGGGCTGCCGTTGGAAGGCCAGGTGAAAAGCACGAGTTGGCCGAGCTGCTGCCTGTCATACAGCTCGGTTTGGAGCTGTTCATAGCGCGTCACCGCGGCCTGCCACGAGTTGTTGTAGCCGTGGACGAATACGCTGACGTGCTGCTGGTCTTCGTTTTTGTCGTCGGGGATGAGGGGAAACTGGCTCGCGATCTCGATCAGACGTTCCACGAACTGTTTTTTGGTGAGCCTCTGCCAGCTTGCGAGGGTTGTCATCGAACCGGTCTTGTTCTCGAAGTAACGCATCTCGGCGAGGCGATCGCCGAGCCCATCCCCCGAGATCCCTCGGTTGGTCATCATCAGTCGAGCATATGCCATGTCGCCTCCGCTAATCGTCTTTTTTTGCGGCAGTATGGGCCGCGAGTTGTCGCAGTAGGTCCAGCAAGCCACCGTGCCCTTGGCCGCCGTCCAGTTAATCTGGGAAAATAATAAAAGGCCTTGTTCTTAAAAAGGGAAGATACGACTGGACCTGTTGGCTGTCAAACACGCGAGTCCTGGGTCCAGGAAAGGCGCCACTGCGCGCCACGTTATTGACCGCCGGGGGGGCCGACTCTATAGTACTTCACCGCGGTTCGGATACAGGAGTGGAGAGCAAAGACGGTGACTAGGTTCACGGCAGTCAACGAGTGCACGAGCGAGACTGCGTGGCGCAAACTCCGGAGATACTTGCGACCAATCGACGGGAACCTGCGACCTCGACCGAAGGATAAACCTAACAATTAAACCAGGAGACAAACCCATGAGCACATTAGTCGTCGTCGGTTACAACGATGTTAACAAGGCGGAGGAGGTCCGGCTCACCCTGCGCAAGCTGCAGCGCGATTATTTGGTCGAGCTGGAGGACGCGGTCGTTGCGGTCAAGGATGCCAAGGGCAAGGTCAAACTGCACCAGGCGGTGAACCTGACCGCGGCCGGGGCGGTGAGCGGCGGCTTCTGGGGCTCGCTCATCGGTCTGATCTTCCTGAATCCGCTGCTTGGCCTGGCGGTTGGTGCGGCAGCGGGCACGGCCTCGGGCGCGCTCACCGACATTGGTATTAACGACAACTTCATGAAAGAGCTGGCGGCCACGATAACGCCGGGCAGTTCCGTGCTGTTTGTCCTCGTGCACAAGGCGACGCCGGACAAGGTGCTGGCGGAGTTGCAAGGCACGGGCGGCAAGGTTCTCAAGACCTCGCTCTCGCACGAGGATGAGGCGAAGCTTCAGGCGGCTTTGAATGCGGCGAAACCCCAGACCCAGACATGAATCCCTGGGCGAGAAAAGGCGCTCGCTGAACCGGCGCGTCCCACTCTAACGCTATTCGATCGGCACCAGGAACAAGGCGCTCAAGTCCGGCGCCGACGGCTCGCTCACCATTTACGTCCAGAGCGATTCGCCAGGCAAGGCCAACGAGAGTAATGGGTCGTGGAGATCCAGAGTGCAGGATCCAGGATCACGCGACCCGGTGTCCTCGACCGTAATGAAAAGCTACCGCAAAGAACTCTGGTTCAATCTTCCGACTCGGGTCGGATTCGTGAACCTCACACCGGACGTGGAGCAGTGCGTCGTGGAAAGTGGCGTCCAAGAGGGTCTGGTTCTCGTCAATGCGATGCATATCACCGCGAGTGTGTTCATCAACGACGATGAACGGGGCCTGCATCATGATTACCAAGCCTGGTTAGAGAAGCTCGCGCCACATGCGCCGGTCAATCAGTATCGCCATAACGACACGGGTGAAGACAACGCCGATGCGCACATGAAGCGCCAAATCATGGGTCGCGAGGTGGTGGTAGCGATAACGAGCGGCCGGCTCGATCTGGGCCCCTGGGAACAGCTTTTTTACGGGGAGTTCGACGGTCGCCGCAAGAAGCGCGTGCTGGTGAAAATCATCGGCGAATAACCGCACAAGCTGCCAAAGCGCTCGCAACCATGCAGACTCGTCACAGCACATCACCCAAGCCGGGGCACCGCCGCGAGGGGGGCGGTGTATGAACCACTGGTCGGTATTGCGTCTGCTGCGCATGCTTCCGGGACCGAAACCGCACAACCCGTACTTCGACGCGGCGAAAGGCCATCACACCCCGATCGGCTTCCGCAACAATCATCCCCGTGTACCGCCCACGCAGGAGGAGTTGGCACGCCTGCACCGCGATCTCGGAGCGCAGGCGCCGCCGAGCCCGCCGCGGGTCGATCTCTCACCGGTGGCGCCGGATCTGGGGTTCCTGCAGACGAACCGCACGCGGCACACGGTCACCTGGATCGGGCATTCCACCGTGCTCGTGCAGACGGGCGGGCGCAACCTCATCACCGATCCGATGTTCTCGCGGCGCGCCTCGCCCCTGCCCTTCACCGGTCCGCGGCGCCATCAGCCGCCCGGCATCGCGCTGCGCGATCTGCCGCCCATCGATCTGGTGCTGATCTCCCACAGCCACTACGATCACCTGGACCTGCCCAGCGTGCGGGCGCTTTCGCGCCAGCGCGGCGGACCGCCCAGCTTCACTGTTCCGCTCGGGCTGGAGCGCTGGTTCCGCCGCCGGCTGCCCGCTGCGAAGGTCGTGGCGCTCGACTGGTGGGAGAGCCGCGTGGTGGCGGACGTGACGGTGACCTTGGTGCCGGTGCACCACTGGAGCGCGCGCACCCCCTGGGACGGCAACAGCAACCTCTGGGGCGGCTGGGCCGCGGAGCGCGCGGGCTTCCGTTTCTTCTTCTCCGGCGATACCGCATACTCGCAAGATTTCCCCGAGGTCGGCCACCGGCTCGGCCCGTTCGACCTCGCCGCCATCGCCATCGGCCACTACGAGCCGCGTTGGTTCATGCGCCAAAACCACGTCAATCCGGAGGAGGCGGTGCGCATCCACGGCGAGATCGGCGCGCGCCGCTCGCTCGGCATCCATTGGGGGACCTTCGAGCGCCTGACGCCCGAGCCCCTGGACCAGCCGCTGCGCGATCTTGCCGCGGCACGGCGGGCCCGCGCTGTGACGGAGGAGGAGTTTTTCGTCCTCCGCCACGGGCAGACGCGGGTGATCGAATGATCGGGGATCCGGCGGCTAATCGAGGGCTTCGTTCTGACGGTTAGGATAGAGGTCCCTGCCGGAAGCGGTTGAACTTGCGTTGTTGTACCGAGAGATTGACCGCCGCGGACGCGTGGTCTCGGCCCTGGCTTCCAAGAGGCGGTCGCCGACCAAATTCTGAGCTAGCCTAAGCACAGCCAGAGGGCTACAAGTTTTAGCATGCTGCCTGTCGATTTGTCGCTCCGCCGTTCGACTAATCGACGGAAAGATCGAAACCGGACCCCAACGAAAGGAGACTCACCATGCCGACCAGAACCGTCCGCCTGCACCGCGTGCTGCGCGCGAAGCCCGAGAAGGTCTATCGCGCCTTTCTCGATGCCGAAGCCGTCGCCCGATGGCTGCCGCCCAACGGCTTTACCTGCACGGTCGATCAGCTCGATGCCAAGGTCGGCGGCACATTCAGGATGTCGTTCCGCAATTTCAGCACGGGCAACGGCCATTCCTTCGGCGGCACCTATCTCGAACTCGTGGCGGGCGAGCGCATCCGTTACACGGACACGTTTGACGACGCGAACCTGCCTGGCGAGATGCTGACAACGGTCTCGCTACGCGCAGTCAGCTGCGGCACGGAGCTGAACGTGGTGCAGGAGGGGATCCCCGAAGCGATTCCACTGGAGCTCTGCTACCTCGGCTGGCAGGAGTCGCTCGATCATCTGGCGCGGCTCGTGGAGCCCGAGATCCCCGATTGATCGAAAGCAGACCGCCATGAGCGACTCTCGCAACAAGCCCGTAGACTGGTTCGAGATTTACGTGCAGGACATGGGGCGGGCCAAAGTCTTCTATGAATCGGTGCTCGGAAGGCAATTCACGAAGCTGGAGAATCCGGGGATAGAACCCGGAATGGAATTATAGGCCTTCCCCATGCAGCAGAACGGCAATGGCGCGCGCTGGCGCAGATGCCGGGTTTCGACTCGGGCGCCAACCGTGTGCTCGTGTACTTCAGTTGCGCGGACCGCGCCGTCGAGGCCGCGAAAGCGGAGAAAGCCGGCGGGCGCATCCAAAACCCGAAGATGTCCATGCAAGCGCATGTTCTGGGGCGGCTTCAAGACCATCGTCGAACTCTGAGGAGGACGCCATGCAATATCGCGGGAGCTGTCACTGCGGTAATGTCGCATTCGAAGTCGACGGCGAGCTGTCGGGCGCGATGGCGTGCAACTGCTCGATCTGCTCGCGCAAGGGGTCGCTATTGTGGTTCATGCCACGCGACAAATTCAAACTGCTGACTCCCGAAGAAAACGCGGCGACCTACACGTTCAACAAGCAGGTCATCAAGCATCGCTTCTGCCCGGTCTGCGGCATCCATCCTTATGCAGAAGGCGTCGATCCGCAGGGCAACCGTATGGCGGCGATCAATATCCGTTGCCTGGAAGGCATCGATTTCGACTCGGTTCCCGCGCAGCACTTCGACGGACGCTCTCTGTAACTCTCACGAATTGACCGAGCAAACGCGAGAAGCGGTCGAGGCTCAGTTTCTATTTCCCAGCCGCATGACTCGGTCACCGAACATTTCGACACGGCAGTATGCGCGGATTGTGAAATCGTGGGTCGCTCGCATCGGATTGGACCCCGGCGATTACGGAACCCACTCGATGCGCCGCACCAAGGCGACGCTGATCTACCGGCGCACCAAGAATCTCCGAGCGGTTCAACTATTACTCGGTCGTACCAAGCTGGAGAGCACGGTCGGGTACCTGGGGATCGAGGTCGATGATGTCCTGGAGATGTCGGAGCAGACCGAAGTCTGAAACCATTGAAACCGGCAAGCGACCGCCCAGTGCGCTCGCTTGCCGACCAGAAGGCGACGTTCTGGAGAGCGGCCATTGGGCAAGGTCTCTGGTATAAAGAGGGATCATCTAAGCGAGACGGCCATGACGCCCACACCCAGATTAGCGTTCATCATCATCGTGGCGACCTTTGTCTATCTTGGGCTCGCCATCCTCGGCTGGGGTGGGTTTGCCGCCTTCTTCTCGCACCCGGCCCGGATCGCCCTTGCGATCGCGCTCTTCGTGCTGTCCGGCGTAGCGCTCTTCAGTGGCGGAAACCTGAGCCCGGGCGAGCGCGAGGATCGTACCAACCGTTGGGTCCTCGTACCTATCGGGCTGATCGGGCTGCTGTCCGCCTATCTGCCGGCCTACACAGACCGGATTGGGTTCTGGACCCTCGACGGCGACGCCATTCGCTGGCTTGGTGTCGTTCTCTTCGCCGCTGGTGGTGCGCTTCGGATCTGGCCAGTCTTTGTGCTCGGCCGTCGGTTCAGCGGGTTAGTGGCCATCCAACCCGGGCACACGCTGGTCACGAGCGGTGTCTACGGAGTCATCCGCCATCCCAGCTATCTGGGGTTGCTCGTCAACTTGCTGGGGTGGGGCCTCGCCTTTCGTTCGGGGGTCGGTTTGCTGCTAACGGCGCTCCTTATCCCGCCACTCCTCGCGCGCATCCGCGCGGAAGAGAGGCTGCTACGCACGCAGTTCGGTGCCGAGTACGATGCCTATTGCGCCCGGACGTCACGGCTGATTCCCAGGCTCTATTGAGGCGAGTGGTCGGTACGGGTCGCGCTGTGCCCGATGGGAGAATGCAGCCATGACCGATCATTCGCCTTCACAAAAGTTTAGCGGACTCTCTCCTCCTTGAGCGCTCATAGCGGCCAGACACTTCAGCCGGGAGAGTCAGCATGTCACGGGCACCCTAGCCTTGATATCTTGTTATTAGCGATGATATACAGGTGGACGATGCTCGCCAAAACAAGGCCTTATTGTCACGAGACAAGCTCTGTGATATCAAATCATTTAACCAATGGCTAGCTGCCCTGCACCGATCCCCGTTATGCGCGCGGCATGGCGTGGCCCGTAGGATGCGGTGAGGAACATCTCGTCACCTTCGATCGCGACTTCACTCGTCTATTGCCTGCTCGCGACCTTACGGTACTAGCCCGAGCGAACTGACTCATGGCAGGCGATTCTCGCGCTGTCTATCAAGCGGCCCGCGGCCAACAACCGACCATCGAGATCTCCGCAATGCGGAGACCACCAGCCGGCCATCTAGCTAGTCTGCTCGGTTCAAGGCGCGCGAAGCCAAGGCCAGAAAAACCAGTGTAAAGCCGACCAACCCCGCAGCTTCGAGCCATAGCGTTGCTGCGGATCCTATGCCGAGCATGCTGAACCGCAACAGATCCACCTGCCAGGTCATCGGATTGAGCCAGGCCGCGGCGCGGAACCAGGCTGGCAGATCGACAAGAGGGTAGAACATCGGGCTGATGAACATGAGCAGGATATAGGCCGCGCTCGTCACCGTATTGAAGGCGTCCATCCTCTGCAGGCGGATCGCGACCATGCTGAAGAGAAAAAACCAGCTCGCGGTACCAGCCACCACGATCACGACCGTGAGCGGCAGCAGATCCCAGCGGATGCCGATATCCATCGCCACGACGCCAAGAACTATCGCGAGCAGCGAGCCGATCACGCTCAGCAGGACGCTGAAAACGATCTTGCCCATCAGGAATTGCGGCCGGGTGATCGGATAGGTCAGCAGCTCGTAGAATATCCCGGAATCCTTGTCCATGAAGAACCCCCAGGACGTGTTCATCGCGACGGAGAAGGTCACCATCGCGAGAACACCGGGCAGCAGGAATGCTGTGTAACCGGAGATCTGGTCGCCGATGGCAGACGAACCGGCCATCATCCGCTCGAAGCCCAGGCCGAACAACATCAGGTAGGCCAGCGGCACGCACAGGTCCCAGAACACCAACCCGATGTTCGTCATCCGCTGACGGTAGTCCCGGTAGAAGACCGCCGTGATCGGCCTCATGGCGAATCCCTCATGAGGCTCACGAAAATTTCCTCCAGCGTCGGACCGCGGACCTCGAACTGCAGGATCGGTGTGTCGCGCGAGATGTCGGCTAGCTTCCCGAGAAGAGACGCCTCCTCGCCGTGAAACAACAGCTCGGCCGCATTGCCGTTCACCTGCAGTTCGAGCGGCTTGAGCGCTTCGAGCCTGCCGATCAGCTCACCGTTGGTCTGCGCAAACGATAGGCTCACGCGGAAGGTGTGTGCGGCGCGTTTGCGCAACTCCAGCAGTGTGCCCGCTGCCATCGTGCATCCTCGGTTAATGATCATGATAGTCTCGCACAGCTCCTCAGCCTCGCTGAGCGCCTGCGTGGTCAGCAGGATGGTTCGCCCCTTGTGTGCCTCGGCGCGCAGCCGGTCCATCACGCGCCGCTTCATGAGCGGGTCCATACCGGTGGTGGCTTCGTCGAGGATAATGATAGGCGCCTCGAGCATGAAGATTTTCGCCACCTGGATGCGGCGCTTGGTGCCGATGCTCAGGTCCTGCACCGTGTCGTGCAGCTGCCCGCCCAGCTCGAACTCTTCGGCCACTGTCCTCATGCGCTTCTCCGCGATGCTCCGTGCCATGCCGTGCAGATACGCATAGATCAGCAGGTTGTCACGGACCGTGAGCAGGTTCTCCGCCGCCGCCTGTTGCAGCACCACCGCCATCTGCCGGCGCGCTTCCAGCGGCTGACGCGCCACATCGAATCCGCGCACGGCGGCGCGTCCCGAGCTTGAGGGGGTAATCGTGCTGATGATCTTGACCAGCGTGGACTTGCCCGCGCCATTCGGCCCCAACAGGCCGTAGATGCGGCCCTGCGGCACCTGGAACGACACACCATCTAGGGCCAGCACCGGAGTGCCGCCTTTGGTCCGGTAGGTCTTGCGCAGATCCTCGATCTCTATGCCATAGGTCATTGGCTCTCTCAGGTCGCTGCACCCTCGTCTTCCTCGTCGACGCGGCACAACTCCCGATCTACGTCGGGAAATCGGTCGCGCTCGGGGCCCTGAGGTAGTCAACTATTCCGATTGGCTCGCAATCAGCCGGCGATATTGCGACATGTGCCGGATGGCTTCCCGCGGCTTCTGGAGCTTTTCGCACAGCAGCGCCAGGTTATAGTGACAGTCGGCGAGAGTGGGATCGCCGCGCAGCGCGGCCCGATAGGTCTCTATCGCTTCTAAGTTGCGATCCATGTCGTCCAGGACCACGCCGAGGTTGTAGAGCAGCAGCGGATCACTGCCGCAGGCTTTCATCGCCTCGCGGTAAACCTGCTCGGCCTTGGGAAGACGCCCGGTTTCATGCAGGAGCCGGCCGAGATTGATGCGCGCATCCAGGCTCGACGGGTCAGCGATCACGGCCTTCTGGTATGCTTTGATCGCGGCTTCGGCGTCCTCGTGCTCCAGCGCGACGCCCTTGGCGAACCAATCCTCCGCGACCGCCGGCGATGCCGGCTTGCGTTCGATCACGCTCAGTGAACCGTCGGCGGGATCGCCGTCGAACGCTAGGAGATACTGTCCGGATTCCGCCTGCCAGCGGCTACCGCCTTCCCTGACCACGACGCGGTCGCCGACCGCGGAGATGCTCAGCCCGGACAGCGGTATGGTATCGGGGAGATGCCGGCGCAACTGTTCGACCGACCGGGTGATCCGCCGGCGCGGCACATTCGCGGCGACCAGCGTCTGGGCGGTGCGCAGGACGATCAGATCCTGGAAGGAAAAGAGCCAGCTCCTGCGCGGCCCGCGCGTCGGGGATACAAAGCCGGCTGCGATCAGCGCGCGAATGGTGCTGCGCGGCAGGCCCAGCAGTTTCTCGACGTCACGGACGCCGTATTGGTGCATGAGACCCGCTTGATTGCTGGCTGGCGCTATTTCTTGGTCGCCTTGCGCGCTGTAGGCTGCGCCGCTTGCGCGCGCTTGGGCGGTTTGCGCGTAGCAGCTTGGGTATCAGGCTGAGCTTGGGCCTGCGGCGCTCGCGCCCTGGCGGGCGCCTTTTTCTCGAGGCTGGCGCGCAGCGCTTCCATCAGATCGATGACCTGTGCGCCGCCCTCGGGCGCCTCGGCTAGAGTGATCTCCTGGCCCTCGACCTTTTTCTGCACGACCGCCTCGATGCGGCCGCGCACCTCGTCGGTGTACGCACCGGGATCGAACTTGTCGGAGGCCTGCTGCTCGATCAGCTGCTCCGCGAGCTTGAGCTCGGCGTCCTTCACCTCGGTCTTCGGGATCTCGATGTCCTTGATCGATCTCACCTCGGCGGCGTAAAGCAGTTGCTGCATGATGAGACCATCTTCGACCGGGCGGATCATCACGATGTATTGCTTGCCGCGCGCCGCCCAGCGGCCGAGCGCGCAGCGCTTCGACTCACGCAGCGCCCGGGTGAAGAGCGCGTAGGGCTTCGGGCCGCCCTTGTCCGGCGCGAGATAGTAGGCTTTGTCGAAGTACACTGGATCGATCGCCTCGATCGGCACGAATTCGGAGATCTCGGCGCTGTGCGTACCTGCCTCCTCGAGGGCCTTCAGCTCCTCGGGCGTGAACATCACGTACTTGTCCTTGGCGAATTCATAGCCCTTCACGATGTCCTCGCGCGGCACCGGCACTTCTTCCTTCAGGCAGACGTACTGCTGCTTGAGGCGCGACCCGCAGCCCTTGTGCAGGAGATTGAAAGAGATCGCGCGGCTCGCCTCGGTGGCGGTATAAAGCTTCACCGGAATGGATACGAGTCCGAACGAAATGGTCAACGAGCCAATCGATCGTGCAGCCATGTTTACCTCCGATTTCGTCAGACCTTCGCGCGCTTCAGCGCCTGCTCAAGGCGTTGTTTGCGGGTCAGAGCGTCGCGCCAGCGATCGCCCGCCTCCATCAGGCGCTCCGCCGCGTTCGTGTTCCTCCCAGCTCAGCGGCATCGACACCGGCGCCCCAGGCTCGCCTCTCGGCGAGTAGGCGACGTTCAAGGTCTTGCCGCGAACGTTCATATTA
>JBIMKD010000077.1:0-12881 GCA_043673815.1 Chromatiales bacterium | reverse complement strand
CAGACACCGGGCTTCCGAGGAGAACCAGGCGTCGAACTCCTGAAGCGTGCGAGGATAGTCCACGCCGCCGACTGGACGCGATGGTGGGGGCTCGGCCACTCCCACATATTGCCATTACGAGAGCGAAGTGCATACCCCCTTTCGTCGAATCGACGAAGGACTGGCTCGCAGCCACTATGGCATAGTCATTTTGAGCCCGAATTTCTTGGCTAAACAGTGGCCTCAGCGTGAACTAAATGCGCTCACAACTCGCGAACTTGGGGACGGCGACGTCGTCGTGCTCCCCGTCTGGCATCAAATAAATCGGTCCGAAGTAGCTGCGTACTCCCTGCCTCTAGCTGACCGAGTTGCCGCTCAGAGCAAGGATGGGATCGACGCTGTCGTCGATCAAATCATACGCCGGATCGGCAAGCGGTAGCCCATGGGCAGCTCGTAGCTCGTAGGGCGGATGCCCGCCATGACTGAGCAACGTGTGGACCATGCGCCGCAAGAGTTGCTCGCGTCGCGCAGTTGGACCACACCGCAGCGCCAGTGGCTCCAGAAGATCGCGGCCCAGACCAAGGCCAATGTGGTCGTCGATTGCGACGCCCTCAATGACCCCGATCTCGTCGTCAAGCGCGAAGGCGGCCGCTTTGCCCGGCTCGATCGGATTTTCCCCGGCCAGCCCCAACAGGTGCCCGAGATCTTCAATGACGTCATGTGGGAGGAGTCTACGTCTTGAACCGTTCGGCGATGTATGGTATAAATCACGATATATACCACGACCCGCTATGCTGACTCTCGCCGCGGGCGTCTTGCCTATGAGGAGGCCCTGCCATGCGAACCGCTAAGATCTTCAAGAATGGTCGCAGCCAAGCCGTGCGCCTTCCCGCCGAGTTCCGCTTCGGGGGGGACGAAGTGCTGATTCGTCGCGACCCTGTCAGTGGCGACATTGTGCTAAGCCCCAAGCCAGCGTCCCTGGACGCCTTTTTCTGCCTGCGTGACCGCTTGCTGAAACAGTCGCCCGAGGAATTCGCCAACTTCCTGAGCGAGCGTGACCAAGGCAAGCACATCGAGCGCGACTGGCCGTGAGCGTTCGTGTAATGCTCGATACCAATGCCGTCGCCGCATTGGTCAAGGCCGGGTCGCCAGCACTGGAAGCCTACTTACTTGGTCGGGCCGTGTGCATTTCGGTGGTAACGGAGGCAGAAGTTCTCTATGGCCTGGCCCGACGGCCGGTGGGCGTGGCGCTGCGCCGCGTGGTCGAAGGCTTGCTTGCAACGGTCGAGAATTTGCCATGGGACTCCGCCTGCGCCGCCACCTACGGCAGCTTGCGAGTCCAGCTCGAAACCCTGGGCAAATCCCTGGCGCCCATGGATTTGCTAATCGCCGCCCATGCCCTGGCAGTCGGCTGCCCCTTGGTCACCGCTGATCGGGCATTTGCTCAGGTACCGGATCTGAGCGTCGTTGTATGGTCGGCTAAAGGAATGACCGCACTCACCGAAAGTCCCGCGAGTCGCGTGCGCAGCAAGCTGTCCGGGAAAGGCATTATGCCAACCGATGTGGGTAAAGCCGTGGCCCATGCCAAAACTCGTGTCCGCAAGACAAGACACAGGACGAAGTAGACCGCCTGCATCACACCCAGCCCCGCGGCCCGCTCCAGCGGGAGGCGGCTTCGAGCGTGTAGCGGTAGCCGACCTCGACGATGGCGTGGATCTTCTTGAACTCCAATAGGCCGTAAGCGTCCAGGGGCGGCTTGAGCACCAGGTCGGCGTCGCGCTCCACAAGAGCAGTACGGTTGGCGCTCGCGAGCAACAGCGTCCGCATCACGATGGCCGCAAGACCCGGGACCGGGATAGGCCGTGTAAAGGGGAGCAGCTTGTTCCAGAAGATCCGCCACTCGGAGGGGATGCCTGAAGGCGGAAAGCGGAGGTCATCGGCCGCGCTTACGTTGACGGCGATGACGGATCCCGCGCCGCGCTGGCGCATGACGTCGCCCGGCAGGTTATTGATGACGCCGCCGTCGACGAGCAGGTGCAGCCCCCGAACGAAGGGCGGCAGGATCCCCGGAAGTGAGACGCTGGCCCGCACGGCCTCCCAGGCGGGACCGCGGTCAAGCACGACCATCTCGGTCGTCGTGAGGTTGACTGAGACCGCGAAGGTGTTGATCCAGAGGTCCTCGATGCGGGTGTCGCCGAGCGCCATCTGCATCCCATCTTGGAGGCGTTTGGCGTTGAGCATGGCGACCATAGGAACGGTGTACTGGGCGAACGGCTTGCGGCTCATAAACCGCAGGTTGAGTTCGATCATGTCCTCCCGCGAGAGGCCGAGTGCCACCTGCGCGGCGATGACGGCGCCCATGCTGGTGCCGCCAACCATGTCGATGGGGATGCCAAGCTCGCGCAGGGCGGCGACGACCCCGATGTGAGCGTAGCCGCGCGCACCACCCCCACCGAGTGTCAGCCCGACGGCGCGCCCGGAGAGGATACCGGCGAGGCGGGCGAGATCCACGGGATCGCCGAGGCGGACGTGGTGGTAGCTGTCGATTTGCCGGCGCGACAGCCACGCCTGCGTCCCACTCGGGAGCCGGGTGACTTCTGGGTGAACCAAGACGAGCGAGCGGCGGGCGCGCACGCGGTCGTGGTCGTGGGCGGCCAAGAGCCCGACCTCGATAGGTCCGGGGTCGGGCGTCGCCGTCGCGTCCGCGACGAGGACGACGTGATCGGCGAGCCGGACGGCGCGCCGCGTCCAAGGGGTGAGCGTAGCGTCGGTCTCGATGACGACATAGGCGTAGCGCGGGCCCTCCTCCTCCATCCAGGCGGTGAACCGGAGCCACCGCGGGTGGCCCTCCGGCAGACGCGCCACGTCGTGCAGGACGCCGAAAGTGGACAGCTCCTGTGCATTGAGATACAGCGTCGGCCCGAACCTCGAGAGCTGCTGCTTCAACACCCGCGCAAACGCCGCCGCCGGTGCGCTCGGGCCCGTCGGGACGAGGGTGAAGTAACGGGTGCTCGCCCTCCGCTGGGCCGAGGCGTGTGGCGCGACGATGCTCTTCTCGATGAGTGTCCGCATGAGCGTCTTGAGCGCCTGGGGGTAGCGCTCGATGAGCGCGTGGAAACTCTCCGGGGAAAAGTGAATGAGCTCGGTGTCCCGCAGGGCATAGGGCGTAGCGACGCGAGGCTGGCCGCTAATCAACGATAACTCCCCCACGCCCTCGCCACGGCCGATCTGGCCCAGGGTCTTGAGATCGCCGAGCTCGTCCCGCCGCAGGACCTGCAGCCGTCCGCTCATGACGATGTACCAGCCGTCCGCGGGATCGCCCTGGCGGAACAACGCCTCGCCTCGCCGCACCGTCACCCACTGCACCTGCTTTTCTAACTCGTCGAGCTTTTGTGGGCCCAGCGAGCCGAGGAAGCCCGGAAGCACATCGGCCAGTTGCGCGCGCCCCATGCGGCTCCGGATGACCCACACCAGGGGCTCAAGGATCTCGCCCTCCCGGTCCGAGAGCCCGTCGAGCACGGCACGGCTGAGCCGGTAGAGTAAACAGGGGGACTCGGCTTCGATGGTCGCCGTCCACGCCCCGCCGAGCACCAGTTGGATCTCTCCGAGCACGCCGCCCGGTCCATAGCGCTTGAAGTCCCGTTCGTCCCTGCTCGGGGGCACCGTGACCGTCCGCAGGGTGCCCGAAGCCACGGCGTACAGAGCGTCGTCCGACTCCCCCTGCCGGACGAGCACCTGACCCTCCTGAAGTCGGACCGGCTCGATTCCTTCGATCACGGCCTCTAGAGTGGCGTCGTCAAGAGAGCGGAGCAGCTCCAGGCGGCGGAGGAGCTCGAACGGCTCGAGCCCCTCCGCCGTGGTGCCGGTTAGGGTGCGTGAGAGTGGCATCGACGTTGGGCCTGTGACCTATCGGGGCTCGTGGGGCGCGGACATAACGATTTGAAGTTAGCGCGCAAAATACCGCTTTAAGTACTCGTCGAATGAAATGCGATCGGCCGCTTCGATCTGCTGCTGTTTCAGTAAAGATTGCCGTGCCGCTTCGGTAAGCGCGTTCGAGCGATCTTCGGGTAGGGTTGTTTGTTTGAAGTATTGGGTGTGTTGATTTGACAGGCGCAGGGAGAATTCCAGGAAAGACTCGTGCTTGTGCCGCATCTCGGCGAGCATGCGCGCGGAGGGGAGCACGCCGGGCGACGCCGCGGCTTGATACTGCGCATCGAGCGCCGCAGTATAAGGACGTTCGGGATCGGCATCATCAAGGATCTCGCACACCGCCCCGGTCTGGGCGAGGATGTCGGCCGCCCAATCGGTGAGTACGCGCGCCTGGTCATGATCACGGAGTATCAATCCGGGTTCCCGTCCGCGGGCCGCGACCAGCAGCTCATTGCGTTCGAATTCACGGCGGTCGTTCGCGCTAAGGGGCGGGCTTTCGGAGAACAAGCACATGAGCAAGAAGCCCTCGAGGAATCGGAGTTGCGGCAGATTCACACCGATCGGATCGTAAGTTTGGACATCGAGCGCGCGAACTTCCACGTACTTCACGCCGCGCCTCGTCAGCGCGACGGTTGGGCGTTCACCGGACGCCGCAATCTGCTTGGGCCGCACAAAGCTGTAATATTCGTTCTCTATTTGGAGAATGTGGGTGTTGAGTTGCCGGTACTCGCCATCGACTTTGGTGCCGATGCGTTCGTAGTTCGGATAAGGCGTGTCGATCGCATGAGCGAGTCCGGCGACGTATTCCGCCAGGCGGTTATAGGAGATATTCAGGCCGGACTGGGTGGCGTTCTTATAACCAATATCGCTCATGCGCAAGGAGGTGGCATCCGGCCGGAACAAGGTAGCGTCGAGTTGCTCGAACTCCCGGCTAGGTCCTGTCAAGAATGATTTGGAAAAGGCCGGTGAAGCGCCGAACAAATAAGGAATGATCCAGCCCCAGCGCCGCAGGTTTCGAACCAAGGCGAAATAGCAACTAGAGATGAAGTCCTGAAGGGGTTGCCGATCCCCTTCGAGATCCTTATAGATCGGCCAGAACTCCTCGGGTAGCGAATAGTTGAAATGCACCCCGGCGATCGCCTGCATCGCGCGCCCATAGCGATACGCGAGGCCACGGCGATAGACGTGTTTCATGCGGCCGACATTGGAACTTCCGTACTGTGCGATAGGAATGCTCTCGTCGCCTTGCAGCTCACAGGGCATGCTCGATGCCCACAGCAGCTCGTCGCCGAGGCGCCGCACCGCGAACTGGTGCAGCTCGGTAAGAAAATCCAAGGTCTCCTGCGCGTCCTTGCAAGGGGGGGTGCGAAACTCGAGCAGGGCTTCCGAATAGTCGGTCGTGATATAGGGGTGTGTCAGCGCGGAGCCGAGCGCGGCCGGATGCGGCGTCTGCGCGATCTGCCCGCCGGGAGTCACGCGCAAACATTCCCTTTCAAGGCCCTTCAGTCCTCGGGCAAGCAACCGGCCGAGTGCGAGGTCCGCGAGGCGCCGCAGGCGGGTGTCAAAGATCGTGGACACTTAGGGAAGCTCCGCAAAAGTTACTGCGCAGCCCATCTGCTTTGTCGCGTGCTCGCTCCTCGCTCGCCTATCAAACTGATATGTCTCGCGACTCGCTCCGCGGCTTCGCGCATCTGGGCTTGCTCGCGACACTTTTCAGAGCTTCCTTTAGGCTAGGGTGTACAAAATAACCGCATAGCGCGCGGCCTTGCCGATGGCGATCGCCGTCAACGATCTCAAGAAGGGAAGCCGCAACCATCCCGCGGCCAGGCACAACGCATCGCCGATGAGAGGCAGCCAGGACAGTAACAACACCGGTGTGCCCCAGCGGCGCACCATCAGGAGTGCCCGCACGCGCTTACCCTGCGTCAATCGTTCGATGGGGTAGCCGCGGGCGGCGAAATAACCAAGGAGCCAGGTCGTCAGTGCACCGAGGGTGTTGCCGGCGGTTGCGACCGATAGCAATAGACCGGGCGCCGTTTCCGAGCGCAGTGCGAGCCAGGCCAGGACCGCCTCCGAGCCGCCGGGCGCGATCGTTGCCGAAATGAAAGCGCTGACAAAGAGCGATATTAGCCCGAGATCGGGTGCGCTGTCGGTCATGGCCGCATTCCGTGGTCACGGTGGTGCTTTCGAAGGCTCAACCGGCAAGCTGCCGCAGCACGTAGGGCAGGATCCCGCTGTGCCGGTAATACTCCCACTCCTTCGGCGTATCGATGCGCACATCGGCGGCAAAACGCTGCGTGCGGCCACCCGCCCCCAAAGCCACGACCGCGACTTCGCGCGCGCCGGCTTCGATCTCCTCGATGTCGTAACTCTCCGTGCCGGTGAGCCCCAAGGTGTCGACGTTCTGCCCGTCCTTGAAGGTCAAGGGTAGGACCCCCATGCCGACCAGGTTTGAGCGATGGATCCGCTCGAAGCTCTCGGCGAGCACCGCGCGGACCCCGAGCAGCCGGGTGCCCTTCGCGGCCCAGTCACGGGAAGAGCCGGTCCCGTATTCCTTACCGCCAATGATCAATAACGGGATATCTTCTTCTTTATAACGCACGGCGGCGTCGTAAATGCTAAGCTGCTCGCCAGAGGGTTGATACCGGGTCCATCCGCCCTCGGTTCCGGGCGCCAGGCGGTTGCGCAAGCGTATATTGGCGAAGGTCCCGCGCATCATGACCTCATGATTGCCGCGGCGCGCTCCATAAGAATTGAAATCCCTGGATCGCACTCCGCGCTCGATCAGATAGCGCCCCGCCGGACTATCGACCTTGATCGAACCCGCAGGAGAGATATGATCGGTGGTGATGGAATCGCCCAAGAGGGCCAACACCCGCGCCCGGCTGACTGGATGTATATCCGGTGGCTCCCTTCCCATGCCGTCGAAGTAGGGGGGATTCTTGATGTACGTCGATGCCGGGTCCCATCGGTACAGCGTGCCGGTGGGCACGTTCATGCGGGCCCAGCGCGCATCCCCCGTAAATACACCGTAGTAACTCGCCGAGAACATCGCCGAGTCGAGTGTGCGCAGGACCGTATCATTGATTTCCCGTTGGGTGGGCCAAATGTCCTTGAGATAGACCGGCGCACCGGACTGGTCCGTTCCCAACGCATCGCTATAGAGGTCGATGTTCATGGTGCCGGCGATGGCATAGGCAACGACCAGCGGCGGCGAGGCCAAGAAGTTCATTTTGACCTCGGGGTGGACGCGGCCCTCGAAATTCCGGTTTCCCGACAGCACTGAGCATACGGCCAGGCTGCCTGTCGTGATGCCTTGACTGACCACATCGGGCAAGGGCCCCGAGTTCCCGATGCAGGTCGTACAACCGTAGCCGATGACGTGAAAGCCAAGCTCTTCGAGGTAACGCATGAGTCCCGCCTTCCGCAAGTAGGCGCTCACAACCTGCGAACCGGGGGCGAGACTGGTCTTGACCCAGGGCATGACCCGCAGGCCGCGCTCGCACGCTTTCTTTGCCAGCACACCGGCAGCAATCATCACGCTCGGATTCGAGGTGTTCGTGCAAGAGGTGATCGCCCCGATCACGATGGCGCCGTCCTTGAGCGCCGCGTTGCGCCCGTTGATTTTGATCATTTCCACACCCGTATGATGGGCTTCCTCGCTCCCCACCGCGGTCCCGCCGCCCTCATCGTGAAAGCGCGCCATGTCCCGGTCCTTTCCGGCCGAGCCGGAGCGCTCTTCCTGGTAGACGCGTAGCACCTTCCTCACCACCTCCTTGGCGTTCTTGAGCGCGATCCGATCCTGCGGTCGCTTGGGTCCGGCAAGCGACGGTTCGACGCTGCCCATGTCGAGCGCGAGCACCTCGGTGTAACGAGCGGTGGGGCTCTTAGCGTCACGCCAAAACCCTTGTGTGCGCGCGTAGGTCTCCACCAAAGCGACCTGTTCGAGGGCGCGGCCGGAGAGCTGCAGGTAGTTGATGGTTTCCTGATCGATGGGGAAAATACCGCAGGTCGCGCCGTACTCGGGCGCCATGTTGGCGATCGTTGCGCGATCGGCCAAGGGGAGGTGGTCGAGTCCCTCGCCGAAGAATTCGACGAACTTACCGACCACGCCCTTTTTCCTGAGTATATGCGTGACCGTGAGCACGAGATCGGTCGCGGTCGCCCCCTCCGGTAGACGGCCGGTGAGGCGAAATCCGACCACTTGCGGGATCAGCATCGTGATCGGTTGTCCTAACATCGCCGCCTCGGCCTCGATCCCCCCGACGCCCCACCCAAGCACCCCGAGCCCATTGATCATCGTCGTGTGCGAGTCGGTTCCGACCACGGTGTCCGGATAGGCTTGGGCGGTTCCGTTGACCCCCTGAGAGTAGACGGCACGGGCGAGATATTCGAGATTGACCTGATGGACGATGCCCGTGTCGGGCGGCACGACCTTGAAGTTCGAGAAGGCCTGTTGCCCCCAGCGCAGAAACGCATAGCGCTCTTGATTGCGCTCGAACTCGATCGCCGCGTTTTTTTCCACGGCATCCGTGCTACCGAAGACATCGACCTGAACGGAGTGGTCGATGACCAGCTCGGCGGGAGACAAGGGATTGATCTTGGCGGGGTCGCCTCCGAGGCGCTGCATGGCTTCCCGCATCGCGGCGAGATCGACTACCGCCGGCACGCCCGTGAAGTCTTGCATCAGGACGCGCGCCGGCGTGAAGGCGATCTCTTTACTGGGCTCGGCCTTTGGATCCCAGGTGGCAAGCGCCTCGATGTCTGCTTTAGTAACATTAATGCCGTCCTCATGGCGCAAGAGGTTTTCCAAGAGGATCTTGAGGGAGTAGGGGAGCATCGCCGTGGGATAACGGCGCTCAAGGGCGGTGAGATTGTGGATTTGATAAGGCGCGTTAGCGGCCTCCATAATCTCCCGCGTGTTAAAACTGTCGTTCATCATCTCCCCCAGCTAACGAGGAATCGCATAATTCACTACTACCCCCGGTTTGCAGCACTTTAGCATTGGGGTTTCCAGAGGGGAGTAGTGCACCTCTCCCCTTTGGTCGCCTGCGCGGTACCTTCCCCACAGGCGATATTTATTAATTATCCGCTATCCGGCGGTGAACCGATAGGCTTCAGGGGGCGCCGTGGAATACGTGATCGATAGTCGCGCCGCCTAAACACACTTCCTCCTGGTAGAACACCGCGGCTTGGCCGGGCGTGACCGCCCATTGTGGTGCCTCGAATACGAGCCGGCAGCGGCCAGCGTCGATCGCCGTAATCGTAGCGGGCTGGTCGGCTTGGCGGTAGCGGGTCTTCACGGTGCATCGCAATGGGAGCATCGGGGCACGAGCGGCCACCCAGTGCAGAGACGACGCTTCCAATGACTGGCAGAGAAGCCGTGGGTGCTCATGTCCCTGCCCCACCACGAGCATGTTGTTTTTCAGGTCCTTCTCCAAGACGTACCAGGGCGCTTCCAAGGCTCCCTTGACGCCGCCGATCCCGAGCCCCTCGCGCTGGCCAAGCGTGTAATAGACGACGCCGGGGTGCTCACCGATCACCTCGCCGTCGGGGCTACGGATCTCACCCGGGGTGATGGGAAGGTAGCGGCTGAGAAACGGCCGAAAGCGGCGCTCGCCGATAAAGCAGATCCCGGTGCTGTCGCGTTTGTCGTGTACCGAGAGCCCTGCCTCGGCGGCCGCCGCGCGTACTTCTGATTTACGCATGGACCCGACCGGAAATACACTATGAGCTAACTGTGCCTGACCGAGCATATAGAGGAAATAGCTCTGATCCTTGGTCGGGTCGCTCCCTCGCAACAGTTGCAACTGCCCATCCCGATGCGCGGTCCTTGCGTGGTGTCCCGTGGCCATGGAGTCACCACCCGACGCCAGCGCGTGGTCGAGGCAGGCCTTAAATTTGACCTCGCGGTTGCAAAGCACGTCCGGGTTGGGCGTCCGTCCCGCCTGAAGTTCAGCGAGAAAACGGCTGAATACGCGCTGGCGATACTCGGCGGCGAAGTTGACGACTTCGATATCGATGCCGACGCGCTCGGCGACCGCCACGGCGTCGATGAGATCCTCGCGGCTCGGACAGTCGCTTTCCGTCTCCTCGTCCTCCCAATTTTTCATGAACACGCTGCTGACAACATAGCCTTGACGTTTCATGAGCAGGGCTGCGACGGCGGAGTCTACGCCGCCCGAGAGGGCAACGATGATGCGTTGGTCTCGGCACACCGTCGCGTCGAAGGGGTGCGTCCCGCTCATGCGCCGCGTTCCGCGATACGATCGAGCGGAAAACGGCCGTCGCGCTCGCTGATGGCGGTGACAATTATTTGAGAATTCCATTGCATGGCTAGACTTTATCATAGATGATGCGGCACACGTTTTGCATTTCCCTAAACCCGGCGCTGGCGAGATCCCCGCCTACCGCCCGCACAAGCCGTTTATCTAATAGCGAATAACGTGGTATCTTTTACCCTGCCCACGAGCTCTGAGGCTTTAAGCTTTGCCATACCGCGATAGCGTGCTCCCGCTTAGAATCCTACAACCGCCTACCGTCGTGACGCAGGCGCGTTCATGATGCCCAAAATTAGATGGCTACTGATTGCGTTCCTGGCCGCTCTTACGCAAGGGGGCTGGGGCGCCTCACCGCGTGTCGACGATGCCGAGCTGACGGCGACACCCGAGCATCGGCGCGCCACCAAACTCATCGCGCATTACCTCGCCAATTACCATTACAAGAAGGTGAGCTTCGATGATGCCATGTCGGCCGAGGTGTTGAAACGCTTCGTCGAGTCCTTGGATCCGAATCGCAGTTATTTCCTGCTCGAAGACATGAACCGCTTCGCGGTCTATCGAGACCAATTAGACGAGGCCGTGAAGGAGGCTAAGCTTGGGCCGGCGTTCGAGATCTTCAAGGTGTTCCGCCGGAGGCTCGAGGAGCGGGTCACCTACGCCCGCGAATTGCTCGCGCAGGCGCTTGATTTCACCGTTGATGAGGAGTTCGTGCTCGACCGCAGCCGCGCCCCGTGGGCGCGCGACCGCGGCGAGCTTGAAGAACTCTGGCGCAAGCGCGTCAAGAATGACGTGTTGAACCTCGTGACCACCGGCCAGGATCAAAAGAAGGCCGTAAGCACCATCTCCGACCGATATCAGGTGCTTGCGCGCCATACTTATCAAATGTCAGCCGATGACGTCTTCGAGATCTTCATCAACTCCTACACGGCGAGTGTGGAACCGCATACAACGTATTTTTCAGCGCGCAACTCCGAGGACTTCAAGATCCGCATGAGCCTATCGCTGGAAGGCGTGGGCGCGGTGTTGCGCAATGAGAACGAGTACACGATCGTACAGCAGGTGGTTGCCGGCGGGCCCGCGGCCAAGAGCGGGCGGCTCAAGCCGGAGGATCGGATCGTCGCCGTCGCACAGGGATCGGCGGGTTCTTGGGCCGATATCATCGGATGGCGCCTGGAAAAAGTCGTGGACCTCATTCGCGGGCCGCGCGGCACCGTCGTTAGACTACAGCTCATTCCGAAGGGTGCGGCCACGAGCACGCCGACGGTCATCGTCCTGACGCGCGAGAAGATAGAACTGGAAGATCAAGCCGCGAAGCAAGCCGTGATCGAGGTGCCACGGGAGAAGCCCTCCATGCGCATCGGCGTGATCGCGCTACCCGCGTTTTATATCGACTTTGCCGCGCGGGCGCGGGGCGAGAAAGATTATCGCAGTACCACCCGCGATGTGCGGGCATTGATCGTCAAGCTGATGCAAGCCAAGGTGGATGGAATCGTCATGGATTTGCGCGGTAACGGAGGCGGATCCTTAGTCGAGGCCACCGAGCTTACGGGCTTGTTTATTCCCGAGGGGCCGATCGTGCAAGTGCGGGACGCCTCAGGCGCGATCGATGTGAATGAAGATCCGGACCCCGCCGTTATGTATAAAGGGCCGCTTGCCGTCTTGGTGGACCGGCAGAGCGCCTCCGCCTCGGAGATCTTTGCGGCCGCGATCCAGGATTACCGGCGCGGGATCGTGGTCGGCCAGCCCACGTTCGGCAAGGGCACCGTGCAGAATCTAATAGACCTCGATCAAATCGATAGCACTGAGGACGAGGATCTCGGCCAACTCAAGGCCACGGTGGCCCAATTCTTCCGTATCAACGGCAGCAGTACGCAGCACCGCGGTGTGGTCCCGGATATCGCGTTCCCGGCGGTATTAAACAGCACCGATCTGGGCGAACGAACATTCGACAACGCCTTGCCCTGGGATCGGATCGGAGCGGCGAAGTACGCCCCATTGAGCGCGCCGATGCACACGCTTCAGCAAGCCCGATGGCGCCACAACTCCCGGGTCAGCCAGGCGCCTATCTTTTCGCTGTTGATTCATGAAGCGCAACGCCAGCGGCAGGAGGAGGTGCGCAATCGCGTCAGTCTCCTCGAGCGTAAGCGCCGGGAACGGCAGGAGGCGGAGGAGCGCTGGCAACGCGAATTGGAAAAGCGTTATCGCGAAGTTTTTAAGGCAACGCCGACGCCTTACCAGAAAGCAAGCGATTCGAGCGCTGCTATTGCCGATAAACCCATCGACATCGGCCAGGTGACGCTGTACGAGACCGCCTATGTGCTCCACGACATGATTGAGTTGGCGCGGAGCGGGGCGGCACCGGCAGCGAGCGCGGGCAACGAGTGGAGGCCGGGATTGGCGAAGTAGTAGTTTTGCTTTCTTGCAAGCTTACACGGCCCGCTTGAAATTCGTGCCGTGATCGTAGAACAAATACACTAACTCGTTCAGGTAGCGGAGACCGAGCGCTGTGGGTTGGATATGCGCAGCGCTGTAATCGACGAGGCCCCGTTGAGCGGCGTCGATCAAGGAAGGTTCGATGAGCTCGATGGGCAAGCCCGTGTGCTGGTTGAAAAGTGTCGAGGGGAATCCGCCTCGAAGCCGCAGCGCGTTGATCATGAATTCGACGATAATTTCGTCCGCACCGAGGCGGTG
>JBIMKD010000076.1:0-6287 GCA_043673815.1 Chromatiales bacterium | reverse complement strand
TGGAGTTACCCCGGTTTGGTGGACAGTTTTGAGTGTGCGAATGCAGGGATAGGTACCGTGTTTCCATGATGAGGAAATCCATCTCGGTCGGTGTGGTCTCAATGCCGTGCATTCGGAATATCTCACATCCATGACATCGGTGATGATCGCAGCGGGGGTGGTGGAGCGCCGCGACCGAAAAACTGGATTAGAAATGCGTGGATGACCGAGGGGAAGGATTTTTCGCCGATCAGGGAAAAACCGACCGCCGTAGAAGCCCCAGGAGCCACGCAACGCATCCGACCCATACCTCACAGGTACCCCCGAAATGTCGTCAGAACCTCGATCAAGGTACACCTCCCTGTGTCGCCGCACGACGCTCAAACTCCGCCGGACTGAGATAAAATAACCCAGCGCCGAATGACGCCGCCGCGGGTTGTACCAACCCTCGATGAAGGAAAACACCGCCCGCTGCGCCTCGGCGACGGTCTTGAATCGGCTGCGCATCAACAACTCGCACTCTAGCGTCGCGAAAAAACTCTCCGCCATCGCGTTGTCGAAGCGACCGAGCCCATCGACGGACGTATCCCCGCTTCCTCGCAGCGATGCCCAAACCCCAGGGCGGTGTACTGCGTGCCCTGGTCGGAGTGATGAATGACATTGCTCGGCCCGCGTTGCATCAGCGCCATCTCCAGCGCCGCCAACACCAGCTCAGTGCGCAGATGCACCGCCATCGCCCAGCCCACCACTCGGCGACTGAACACATCGAGCACCACCGCCAGATACAAAAACCCTTCCCACGTCGGAATATACGTGATGTCAGCGACCCACAACCGGTCCGGCGCGTGCGCCGTGAAATTACGCTCGACCCGATCGGGCGCCGCACGGGCTTGCGTATCGCGTTGTGTGGTGACCGTGAACCGCCGCCGGCTCACCCCCGCCAGTTTCGCAGCGCGCATCAGCCGCGCCACCCGGTGGTAACCCGCCGCCACACCCTGCGCCCGCAGCTCCGCGTGCACCCGGGGCGCGCCGTAAGTGCCATACGAATGGGTATGGACCGCCCGGATCTGCTCGGTCAGTACCCGATTGGCCAGCGCGCGCACCGAAGGCGGACGTTGTGCCCACGCATAATACCCGCTCGCGGAAACCTGAAGAACACGACCCATCGTGTGTACCGGATAGTTGGCCTGATTCGCGCTCACGAACCGGAAGAGCTCTTCCGCCCCGCGGTGGTCTCCTGTGCGAACCAGGCCGCGGCTTTTGACAAGATTTCCCGCTCAATCTTCAATTGCCGGTTCTCCCGCCGTAGCCGTCCCAACTCTTCCCGCTCGTTGCTGCTGAGCCCGCCGTCCCCGCGCCCAGCATCGCGCTCGGCTTGTGACACCCAACGTCTGATCGACCAGGCCGTACATCCAAACTCCCGCGCAAGCTCCGCCATAGTGCGACCGGCGCGAATCAGTTCAACCATCTGGCGCCGGAACTCCGGCGTATAACGCATTGCAAACTTCGATCTGGACTTACCCATCGTGAACCCTCCAAAGGTGCAGATTGAAGTGTCCACAAAACCGGGGCAAGTCCAATTCGAGGCGTTACTGACTGGCACCCACGCGTGGATTGCACGGACTATAAGCACCTAACGATGGCCAAGAGGAAGGGGTTCGCAGCGACGGAAAGAGCGGCCATCTACAGGGCGATGTGCACCACCTACAAGCGTGAAGGTGATACAGCTAAGCGGCTAGTGTTTGGGCTGCTCGCGCATGCGAGCGAGTGCGCGGCGCTGAAATATCGAGAGCACCACGAGGAACTGGCCTCGATGTGCGACCAGTCCAAATGGGCCGCGATCTTGGATAAACTGCTAAAAGGCTCAGAGGCAGATTCCAGGAGGCCCGCGATCTTGGACGCCTGCATCGCGTTCTCCAAAGCTTGCACAGACGTGGCGGTAGAGAAACTCCAGCTCGAGCTGCGGGGCCTTATCCTTGGCCCAGGCTCAGCGGCGGCGCCGGCTACGATATTCAAAAGGGGCATCGAGGAAGGCGTCACAGCAGCATCCGATGAGGACCTACTGGTTTGGCTGGAACAGACGACACGCGCCCACTTGGAGGTGGCTCGGGCTGCGTTTTGGAAGATTCTACTGCTGTTTCCAAAAAGAACGCGTGGGCGGGGTCAGCTTGAGCCGCTTGTTGGGCATCGCTGTGAGGAACCATTCAACCTACCGAGGATTTGATGCCACGTGTCACCAGACAAGTGGCCTTCCCCATGTTCGCCAGGCTTAGTTCGCGGCCGCTCTCACTTCACTGGCGGCCTTTTCGATGAGCGCGGCCACCGCATTAGGCTGCGACACGTAGATCGCGTGACTGCCCGCGACCTCGACGACTGTCGAACCCGCGCGCTTGGACATGAAGCGTTGGGTGCCGGTGGGATCATCTTATCGTCCGAGTAGATCGAGCCCCCTTGGAAGTGCCTGAAGCGGCCGACCCCATCAGGCGTAGGTGTCTCGGGACCGATTGGTGCGCCAAGGAAGCCCCCGGCACCTCCGAGTGACGCATATTTCTCATCTATCGCACTCATATCGACCCCTCTTCGGGCTAACGACCAAGCTGCGCTAACTAATTATGCCTGGTGAAACAGAGTCGGACTCCACTCAGGTTCATAGCTTGGTCTCTGGATTCGTGTGGGGCTGCCAATTGGTCAATAGAGCAGCCATGTCCCAATGCCGTATAAGCCAGAATATTAAAGCGGCATTCACCGGCAGGGCCTCCGCATGGCCGCTTTCATTGTAGCTTTGGTCGAAGCCCATCAGCTATCCAGTTCCTGTTGCCCATTGACGACTCCGACAATGCTTTTGCTGTTTCTGCTTTGATGCTTTTTGAACCCCAACATGAAATGGAAGGCCGATCCGTCGTCTTGGTAAACGGCGGGCGCCCCGTTCGCAAAGTGTAGCACACGCCGCGTCAAGCACTTAGCACCGGCTTCGTCCCGGTCTTGCCCCGGGATAGGCTGCGAGACCGTAGGCGGTTGCGGCGCGCCGCCTCGGCGCCGTATTATATCCTGGCGGGGCGTCGGCAAGGCTGACAAGGCCTTGACGATGAAGGGGATAATAGAAGGGGCCGCGAGCCCCACCGTAGGGAAACACGGCATGGACAGGCATCAGAATCCGGCCCCGGCTCGGGGCCTACCCAGGCTGCTCGATCAGGTCCGCGACATCATCTGGCGGCTGCACTACAGCATCCGCACCGAGCAGGCTTACGTCGATTGGATCCGGCGCTTCATCCTCTTCTACGGGAAACGACATCCGGCGGACATGGGGGCGCCCGCATCAGGATGTATCGACGACGATGATCTACACGCACGTGCTGAATCGCGGTGGCCGCGGAGTGCGGAGCCCGCTGGATGCTTCGCATTAGCTCTCCGCTCTACCGTCCCGGCCATCATCGTGCGTCCCTCAGCGCCACGATTTGACCCTCAAAACGCCCTAGCTTAGCTAAGCTAGGGTGTCACGATCAAGCACTATCGCCCATAAATCGGACAACATGCCCAGTAACACATTGCTTTAATTTAGTTTGCTGCACCCTTTCGCCGTGGAAACAAGGGTTCGAATCCCCTTGGGGACAATGAATTACGTTTGCGCGAAATGCCTGTTAACGCACAGGTCGGCATTTTTCGGCACCCAAATCGGGACAAAAATCGGACAGTTTGGCTTCATAGCTTTAGACCCTGGATCGCGGTTGGTGGAGATGATTCGGGTAGATTCCTCGGATACACATCCCGCCAGCGGAGCCTTGTTCTGCGCCCGCTCCAGGCGCGCGCGCTGGCGCTTCTCGTGGTAGGCGGGAGCCAGCCCCCTCGAATGCGCTAGCGCTGCCCGGCCTCGCGGCCGGTCAGCACGTGGCGCTACCAGCTCAGATCCTGACCAAATCCTGCTAAATCACAGGGGAACCATGGGGCAAACAGGAGCAGGATTTAGTCATTAAATAATCTAACTTATTGATTTATTGGTGGAGGCGGCGGGAATCGAACCCGCGTCCGCAAGTCCTCCGCCCTCGGTTCTACATGCGTAGCCAGCTCTTCAATTTAACCGCCGGTCTTCCGAGTGGCAGGAATGACCTGCGGCGGGCCCGATTAGGTTTTAGCGAATCCGCCTCGGGCGGGTTTCATCGCGAGCTTGTGAGAGTCGGCCTCTGAGTTGAGCGCACAAGCACGGGACTCAGTCAGAGGCTAGCGGGGATTAAGCCGCTAGGGCGTAGTTGTCGTCGTTGGCAACTATATTGGTTTGCAGTTGGATTTACGAGGTGTGCTGCGCCTCGGCATGCTCCTTAGGTTTTGTGACCCGCGTCGAAGCCAGGTCGCCCCCATGGATAACTCGCCAAAGTTATGTGAAATTCACCGAACCTTGACTACTTGTTCCCTCTCCCCCAGGGAGAGGGTTCGGGTGAGGGGATCAAATCGACGAAATCCATTGATTGTATTCCCTCATCCTAACCTTCTCCCGAAGCGAGAAGGGATTTCTCCACTAAGACCATCTCAATGACTACAAGTTTACATTATACGCACGACAATGTTCGAAGTTACGCCCGTGCTTTCAAAACGCGTTCTTGCTCGCGCCGCCAATCCCGGTCTCTTTCGGCGGCCCGCTTGTCGTGTTCCTTTTTACCTTTTGCCAGTCCGATCTCCAGTTTGGCTCTCCCGCGCTTCCAGTACATGGCGGTCGCGACGGCCGTGTAGCCTTTGCGTTCCACGGCGCCGATCAAGCGGTTGATCTCGCTGCGATTCAATAATACCTTGCGGGTTCGCTGGGGATCGGGGTGAATGTGCGTCGAAGCCGTGGGTAAGGGCGTGATGAGGGCCCCGAATAACCAGGCTTCGCCATCTTTCAGCAAGACGTAGCTATCGCGGATCTGGATGCGTCCGGCGCGCAAGCTTTTGACTTCCCAGCCCTCGAGCACGAGTCCGCCTTCGAATCGCTCCTCGATGGAGTAGTCGTGCTTGGCCTTCTTGTTGAGGGTGATCGTACTTTCAGGAATTTTTGCTTTCTTCATAACGGTGAGCCGCCATTGCGGCCAGGCGTCAAAAATTAGCACCGCGGTCGCGATTCGGCATGACTGCGGGCACCGTGTTGGGACCACCGCGTACTTATTAACCCGTCTGCATTCGTATTAATATCACTCATGCATGAACGGCTTGATGAGCGGCGATGAGCAGTATTAATCGAAGCGCCTTGGTCCCCTATACAGCCGAGCAGATGTATGATCTGGTCAATGACATCGAAGCTTACCCGGAATTCCTGCCTTGGTGTACCGCCGCGACAGTGCTTGCCCGCGATCCACACGCAGTGCGCGCCACCTTGTGTTTGACCAAGGGCGCTCTTCAGCAGAGTTTTACCACCCGGAACACTCTGCAAGCGGGCCGTCGCATCGATATGCGATTAGAAGCGGGGCCGTTTCAATACCTCAACGGAACCTGGCTGTTCCAGGCCCTCGGGACCCAAGGATGCGAGGTCTCCTTGCACCTGCACTTCGAGCTGACGAAAGGCGTACTCGGCCTCGCCTTCGGCCAAATCTTCAAGCAATTGGCCAATTCACTCGTGGACGCTTTTTGCCGCCGTGCCGAGGAACGCTATGGAACCAGGCGGCAACGCTAGCGCCGCGATCGCGATCCGAGTGGCCTATGCCACGCGCGAGGAGCAAGTCATCGTAAAGTTATCCGTACCGGATGGCACAACGATACGGGAAGCTATCGAACGATCGGGTATCCTGAATCGCTATCCCGATATCGATCTGCGGCGCCAAGGGGTAGGTGTCTTCGGCCAAGCCCGTACCTTGGACTATTGTCCTCGAACCGGAGATCGGATCGAGATTTACCGCCCCTTGGTGCTTGATCCTAAAGAAGCGCGCCGGAAGAGGAAGAAGTCAATTTAGATTTCGCCGCCGCGGGGAATAGATTTAAATCATTCTGATGACGGCAGGCCAGGGCGGTTTTGATGCGTGGCGAGCTCGATATCGTCTTTTTTCTTGACCTGGTCCGCGACCCGCTCCGAGTCGTCCTCGCCAAAACCGATGCCCGCCAGCAAGCGCTCGAACAAGCCCCGTTTCCGCTCGTCGGGCACTTGAATGGTTACCTCTTGGGGCGGCGTATAGATAAGCGGGGCGCGCGCGGCCTTCACATCGCCGCCGATGCGAGCCAGGTGATCATTCGCGAAAGATAAAGATACCCGTCGCTCGGCCCGAGTGTCGCCGCCGTTCTGTTGGGTGTAGACATAGTCCATGCGGTTCTGATGGAAGTCGTCCGCGAGCAGGGGTGTCCCCATATTA
>JBIMKD010000075.1:0-33897 GCA_043673815.1 Chromatiales bacterium | reverse complement strand
GACAATGAGCCTCGCTGGCGAACCACGCCTCGAACTCTTGAAACGTCCGCGGGTAGTCAATGCCAGGTTCAGGTCGATGTCCCTCGTCCACCTCCCCATACTACATCTTGGGGTCACTTGCGCGAAGTGGATACCCACTTAGAATTAAACTGCGGCTGCGGTCTCTTTAGTCTCCACAGTGAGGGATAGTTCGCCGTCCTTGACGGTGATGTCGACATGGCCGCCGTGTTCAAGCGTGCCAAACAGCAGCTCTTCGGCGAGAGGTCGCTTGATCTTGTCTTGGATGAGGCGGCTCATCGGCCGGGCGCCCATCAAGGGATCGTGGCCGTGCTCGGAGAGCCAAGCTCGCGCCGCTTCGTCGACATCGACGCTCACGTTCTTGGTGTCTAGTTGGGATTCGAGCTCGACGAGGAACTTGTCGACGACTTGCTGCACGGTGCGTTCATCGAGCGCATTGAATTGGACGATCGCGTCCAGGCGATTGCGGAACTCCGGGCTGAACGCGCGTTTGATGACTTCCATGGCGTCGCCCGTATGGTCTTGATGGGTAAATCCGACCGAGGCCCGGTTGATGCGCTCGGCGCCGGCGTTGGTGGTCATGATGATGATGACGTTGCGGAAGTCGCTTTCGCGGCCGTTCGTATCGGTCAGCGCGCCGTGGTCCATGATCTGCAGCAACAGGTTGTACACGTCGGGATGCGCTTTTTCGATCTCATCCAATAGCAACACACAGTGAGGATGTTTAGTGATGGCCTCGGTCAAAAGCCCGCCCTGGTCGAAGCCCACGTAACCGGGCGGGGCGCCGATGAGGCGTGAGACGGTATGCCGCTCCATGTATTCCGACATATCGAAGCGCACCAGCTCAATGCCCATGATGCGCGCGAGTTGCCGGCTCACTTCGGTTTTGCCTACGCCCGTCGGTCCGGCGAAAAGAAAGGAACCGATCGGCCGCCGTGTATCGCCGAGGCCCGAGCGCGACATCTTGATCGCGGCGGCCATCGTGGCGATGGCTTGTTCCTGGCCGAAGACGACGAGCTTGAGATCGCGTTCCAGATACCGCAGCACGTCCTTATCCGAGGTCGAGACGGTTTTGGGCGGGATGCGGGCGACCTTGGCGACGATGTTCTCGATATCGGCTACGTTGATGATCTTGCGCCGGCGCGAGGGCGCGACGAGTTGCTGGCTCGCGCCCACCTCGTCGATGATGTCGATGGCCTTGTCCGGCAGATGGCGATCGTTGATGTAACGGTCGGTCAGTTCGGCGGCCGCTCGCAAGGCTTGATGGGTGTATTTGACCCCGTGATGCCGTTCGAATCGGGACTTGAGGCCGTGGAGGATCTTCACCGTGTCCTCGACCGAGGGCGCGGTGATATCGATCTTCTGGAAACGCCGGGAGAGCGCCCGGTCCTTCTCGAAGATCCCGCGGTATTCCTGATAGGTCGTCGATCCGATGCACTTGAGTTCCCCTGAGGCGAGCATCGGTTTGATGAGATTGGAGGCATCCATCACGCCGCCGGACGCCGCTCCCGCCCCGATGATGGTATGGATCTCGTCGATGAAAAGGATGGCGCCCGGTTCCTTTTGTAACTGGCCGAGGACGCTTTTCAAGCGCTTTTCGAAATCGCCGCGGTATTTGGTCCCAGCGAGCAAGGCGCCGAGGTCGAGTGCGTAAATGTTGCTCTCGGCCAGGACCTCGGGGACCTCGCCATCGACGATCATCTTGGCCAGTCCTTCGGCAATCGCGGTTTTCCCCACACCCGCTTCGCCGACGTAGAGGGGATTGTTCTTGCGCCGCCGGCACAGGATCTGAATCGTACGTTCTATCTCTTGGCGGCGGCCGATCAAGGGGTCGATCTTCCCTTTTCGCGCCAGCCTATTCAGATGGCTCGTGAAGGCCTCTAAAGGGGATTTGCCGCCTTCCGCCGACTCGGGCGCAGGATCTGCGGCACCGTTACCCTCGGCTGGTTCATCCTCGCTGGTCTTGGTGATCCCGTGGGAAATGAAATTGACCACGTCCAGGCGTGTGACGTGGTATTTGTTGAGCAGGAAGACGGCCTGGGACTCGCGCTCGCCGAATAGCGCCACCAGCACATTGGCGCCGGTGACTTCCCGTTTGCCCGAAGACTGAACGTGGAAAACCGCGCGCTGCAAGACGCGTTGGAATCCGAGCGTGGGCTGCGTGTCCCGATCGTCGGTGAGGGGTAGCACAGGGGCCGTTTCTTGAATGAATAGCTCCAACTCGCCGCGCAATTGGTGGCAGTCCGCACCGCAAGCGCGCAACACCCTGACCGCGGCACCATTGTCGATCAGGGCTAGCAACAAGTGCTCGACCGTAAGGAATTCATGCCGCTGCACCCGCGCGTCTTTGTAGGTGTGGTTAAGCGTGATCTCCAGCTCTTTGTTTAACATGGCCGTTCCTGCTTATTCGCGCTCCATGGTACAGAGCAGCGGGTGTTGATGTTCGCGCGCATAGGCGTTGACCTGCGCGGCTTTCGTCTCTGCGATTTCATGAGTGAACAGCCCGCACACGCCGCGGCCGCGCGTGTGTACCTCAAGCATGATGAGGGTCGCATCTTGCCGGTTCTTGGAAAAAAACTGTTCCAAGATATGCACGACGAAATCCATCGGGGTGTAATCGTCATTCAGCAAGATCACCCGGTACAAGGGCGGACGTTTGAGCTTTGGCCGGGCTTCTTGAAGCGCCAATCCGCCGTCGTGATCAGTTTGGGATTTCTGTGCCATGACCCAGGTGTTCCAGTCGTTGCCACATAAATTATACGGACCCAAGAGCGATATTTCATGATCTTCCGCCGCCGATCAGATATTTTCGTGAACGATGAGAAAGCCCGCGCTCGGAGTTTAGATGGGCAAAAAGCCTGCCCATTCCCAAGCCGCAATTCTAAAGCGGCGCGCTTAGCATGCAACGCTTAAACGTTTGTGCAACGCGATGTTCGCATTTAGGGTGGCTAGTGGAGTGTACTTCAGGATGGCCCTAAGGTTACAATCGGTCCCGTTCCGGAGGCGCACGCGCGCGAGTTAGTTCGGGAGCACATGCACGGTCAGCGGTTTCGGTCGCGCAAGCCTAGCGAAGCAGCGGCGCGTATGGAAAACATACCATGGGTCTAAGCCCGCCGGCGTTCCTAATCGCCGGAGGCTCGATCGTGTTGAACGGCAGGAGAGAGCGATGGCGTCCGAAAGTGAAGCGAAAAAACTAGAACAGGAATGGTCGACGAACCCCCGCTGGAAGGACCGCAAGCGCGATTATCGCGCCGAAGATGTTGTCAAGCTACGGGGAAGCGTGCCTATCGAGCATACCCTGGCCAAGCGGGGCGCGGAGAAGCTCTGGCGCCTGATCCATAGCGAGGATTTCGTCAACGCGCTCGGGGCGCTCACAGGAAATCAAGCGGTGCAGCAGGCGAAAGCTGGCTTAAAAGCCATCTATCTCAGCGGCTGGCAGGTGGCGGCGGATGCCAACACTGCTTTCACGATGTATCCCGACCAATCGCTTTATCCGGTCGACAGCGTGCCGACCGTGATCCGGCGCATCAGCAACGCCTTGACCCGGGCCGACCAGATCGCGCACGCGGAGGGGGATGACAGCATCGACTATTTCCTGCCGATACTCGCCGACGCCGAAGCGGGATTCGGCGGCGTGCTCAACGCCTTCGAGCTCATGAAACATATGATCGAAGCCGGCGCCGCCGCGGTGCACTTCGAGGATCAACTCGCCTCGGCCAAGAAATGCGGACACATGGGCGGCAAGGTGCTCGTGCCGACCCAGGAGGCGGTGCAGAAGCTCACGGCCGCGCGCCTGGCAGCGGACACGATGGGGGTGCCGACATTGATCATCGCCCGCACCGACGCCGAGGGCGCGAATCTCATAACCTCGGACGTCGACGAGCGCGATCGGGCATTCTGTACCGGCGAGCGCACGGTCGAGGGTTTTTACGTCACCAAGAAAGGGCTGGATCAAGCGATTGCCAGGGGGATCGCGTATGCGCCCTACGCCGATCTCATCTGGTGCGAGACGCAGACGCCGGATCTCGCGTTCGCGAAGAAGTTCGTCGAGGGCGTTCGCAAGCATCATCCGAATCAGCTCTTTGCGTACAACTGTTCGCCCTCGTTCAATTGGAAGAAGAACCTCGACGAGGCCACGATCGCGAAGTTCCAGCGCGAGATGGGCGCCATGGGCTATAAGTTTCAGTTCATTACCTTGGCCGGCTTCCATGCCTTGAACTACAGCATGTTCAATCTCGCTTATGGTTACGCGCACCAGCAGATGAGCGCCTTCGTGGAATTGCAGGAAGCGGAGTTCGCGGCGGTATCCAAGGGGTTCACCGCCGTCAAACACCAACGCGAAGTGGGCACCGGCTATTTCGATGCGGTGACCCAAGCCATTACCGGAGGAAACTCTTCGATCACCGCCCTCAAGGGCTCAACGGAAGAAGCTCAGTTCGAGGATCGCAAGGCCGCAAGCGCTCATTAAATCTATTTCCCGCGGTCTTGCCGTGGGAACCTCAGCGATGCATAGAGCCCGGCAGACGGCTATACGTGGTCTGCCGGGTTTTTTCGTACGCATTCCAGTAAAATCAATTTATGCCGTTCCCCACCATCGAGTCTTTTGTAGGCAACACGCCGTTGGTACGCCTGCAGCGATTGCCGGGCGAGACCACGAACGTGATCTTGGCTAAGCTCGAAGGCGACAATCCCGCCGGTTCCGTGAAGGATCGTCCGGCCCTGAGCATGATCCGGCGCGCGGAGGAGCGCGGGGAAATCACGCCGAGCGATACACTTATTGAAGCCACCAGCGGGAACACCGGGATCGCGCTGGCCTTGGTGGCCGCCATCAAGGGCTACCGAATGGTGTTGATCATGCCCGAGCACATGAGCGTCGAGCGTTGCGCGGCCATGCGGGCCTACGGGGCCGAGATTATTCTGACGCCGGCGGAAGGGAGCATGGAGGCCGCGATTGACTTGGCGCGCGAGATGGAGCGCGAAGGCCGCGGGAAAGTTCTTGACCAATTTTCCAATCCCGACAATCCGCGCGCCCATTACGAAGGCACGGGGCCCGAAATTTGGCGTGCGACCGAGGGCCGTGTCACGCATTTCGTGAGCTCCATGGGTACGACGGGAACGATAATGGGAACGTCCCGCTTCCTCAAAGAAAAGAACCCCGAGGTCCAGATCGTCGGAGTGCAACCTCGGGCCGGAGCCTGCATCCCGGGGATCCGCCGTTGGCCGCCGGAGTATCTGCCCAAGATCTACGAACCCTCGCGCGTAGACCGGATCATCGACGTGAGCCAGGAAGAGGCCGATTCCCTGACCCGGAGCTTGGCGGCGAAAGAGGGCATTTTTGCAGGGATCTCATCGGGCGGAGCGGTTGCCGCCGCATTACGCCTGGCGCGCGAGCTGCAGCATGCCGTGATCGTCACCGTCATCTGCGATCGCGGGGATCGCTATTTGTCCACGCAGCTTTTCCCGAAGAAATAAGCGCGCATCGGGTCGGCCGTGAACGTGCTGGTGTTTGACATCGAGACGGTCCCGGACGTGGACACAGGCCGCCGTTTGTATGAGCTCACTGACCTGACGGATAAAGAAGTTGCACAGGTCATGCACAGTAAGCGTATGCAGGAGACCGAGGGAAAGAGCGAGTTCCTGCGTCACCCGGTGCAGCGCGTGGTCGCGATTTCCCTCGTCTTACGCACACCGACGCGCTTACATGTCTGGTCGATCGGGGAGCCCGGCTCGCCGGAGGCGGAGCTGATCCAGCGGTTCTTCGATGGCATCGAGCGTTATAGCCCCCTGCTCGTTTCGTGGAACGGGCGGGGATTCGACCTTCCGGTGCTGCATTACCGCGGGCTTCTGCACGGAGTCAACGCGGGCCGCTACTGGGAAACCGGCGGCAACGACCAGGGCTTTCGTTGGAACAATTATCTCAATCGTTTTCACGAGCGTCATACCGATCTCATGGACGTCATCGCGGGCTACGAACCGCGTGCTTTTGCGTCCTTGCACGATGTCGCGAGCCTGTTGGGATTTCCAGGGAAGCGCGGGATGAGCGGCGCCGATGTGTGGGAGCGCTTTCGTGCGGGCGATATCGAGGCCATCCGCAACTATTGTGAAACCGATGCGTTGAACACCTATCTGATTTATCTGCGCTACGAGCTGATGCGCGGCAAGCAAACCGCGGAAGGCTATGAAGCGGGGTGTCAAGCCTTGCGGCAGGCCTTGGAGCAGGAATCGCGGCCACATCTGCAAGCCTTCCTGCACGCATGGAACGGCGTCTCCCCGTAGGTACACCCTACCCTTGCTGGAGCAGTTTTATAAGATCGATCGTGGCGGAATCGGCGCGCGCGATATAAGAGGCCAAGACCAAGGAGTGATTGGCGAAGATCGCGAAGCCGCCCCCGGTGAGAACCATCGGGCTCATCAGCGCGTCCTGGGTGCTTTCCAAATCGCGTACGGCCTGGCGCAAGCTGACGAGTGCGTTCTTTTTGTCGAGCACCGATTCGAAATCGATCTCGATGGCCCGCAGGAAGTGCGCAAGAGCCCAAGCGGCGCCGCGGGCTTCATAGAAGACATCGTCGAGCTCCATCCAAGGGGTTTTTACCATGGGGGCCGCGGAGTGCAATGTGTCCTGCGCAGCGGCCGGGTTGGTGCTGGTAATAGGCACGGGCGCCTTCCCGACGCTGGCGCTCAGGCGGTGGGACTGGTCCCCTAAGCGCGCCGCGACCAGCGACAGATACGCGACCAGGTTATCGGCGCGCGCGTAAAACCGGGCCGCGGGCGGATTCGCGTTCGTTAGCCTCGAAAAATAGCGTTCCAGTGCCGCGATAGCCACTTTCACTTGACCCTCGAAGGACGGAAACAACCAGGCATCGGTGTCGTTGTGAAAATAGGGATCGGCGATGGATAGGTCAGCGTCTTCGGTCGATTGGGTCTGCGAGCGGCTAATGTCGTTGCGCAGCACACGGGTCAAATCCCGCAATTGCACCACCACGCCATACTCCCAACTCGGCGTGTTGTCCATGAGCAAACCCGGAGGGGTAATATCATTGGCTATATACCCGCCGGGTTTATCGATCAAAAACGACGCGACTTCGATGAGCGCCGAGCTCGTGACCGCGCCAGCCACGAGCTTCTTCGGATCTTCAGCCACGCGCTTCAAGGCCGCCTCGCGCACATCAAAGCGCGGCGGATCTAGAAACGTCGCATCAACGTCCCAATAATAGCTCAATCCCAGCAGGACGATTGCGGTGACGGATACGAGGACCACCGTTACTTGCCCGACGAGCGAGAGACGGTCCTCGTGCGGATCGCCATCCGTCGTATTTCTGCCGAAGAGTCGCGCGAGCATAGAGCTAGCCAAAAATATTTGAAAATCAATTTGATTTCGCCACCACGGGGTATGCAACCCGTGGGGCGACCAAAGGGGAGAGCTGCGCCTCTCCCCTTTGGAAATCCCATTGCTAAGGTCCCCGCGGCAAGACCGCGGGAAATAAATTTTAAGAACTCCCTCTCCCATCGGGAGAGGGTTGGGGTGAGGGGATTAGAAACAAGAATAATTCATCGTCTTATATCCCCTCATCCTAACCTTCTCCCGGAGAGAGAAGGGATTGTGTCGTAATGGTTTTGTTCATCATTTTGGCGGTAAGAATCGACGCTTTTTCGGAGACTGCGCTCCGAAAATGTGGCCCCTATCGGGGCAGTACAAATCGAC
The DNA here is from genome assembly GCA_043673815.1 of Chromatiales bacterium. Lineage (GTDB taxonomy): Bacteria > Pseudomonadota > Gammaproteobacteria > JACCXJ01 > JACCXJ01 > USCg-Taylor. Next base: position 26,177 of record JBIMKD010000075.1, on the reverse strand, counting down.
AAAATTTCGTCGATGTTGTTCTTGTAAGCGCCTAACAATCCTGCATGGTTATAGACCAAGGCGCCAGACTAAGAGATCTCATCGCGGCTCGCAAGCCCTATTGGCCCACGGTGGCCCGCCACGGGGTGACGCCCTAGGGCTCGAGCGCCGCGGTGATCGAGTTTCTGAGACATTCGAATTTCAGGGGGTCTCGGATCGGGCGGTTCTCGGTGTCGGTAATGTAAAAGATGTCTTCGACGCGCTCACCAAAGGTTGCGATTTTCGCATTTTGGAGGCGGACACCGCAAAAGCGCATGGCCATCGCGATTTGCGACAACACTCCCGGGCGATCCGTGGAAACGACCTCCATAAGCGTGCGCGCGTTGGCGTTATCGGCGCTAAAGGACACCTCCGTGGGGAGTTTAAAATATTTGAGCTCGGGCGCCGGCCGCCTATTCGTTTTAACGGATAGGGGTTCCGCCGAACCGAGCTTTGCCTCTAAGGCGGCGGCGATCTCCTGGGCGCGGGCGTCGCTTTGAATCATCTTATGGGTTGCGGCTTCGAGTACGATGTAGGTGTCCAGGGTAAAACCCTTGGGGGAAGAGATGATGCGAGCGTCCATGATGGTGAGCCCAAGCCGATCGAGCGCATGGGTCGCGGCCGCGAAAAGATGGTCTTGGTCGTGCCCGTAGACGAAGATTTCTGTACCGCCGCGGCCCGTTTCGGGGCGGATGAGCACCAGCGGCAGCTCTTCCGTGCGGGCGCCGACGATGGCCTGGGTGTGCCAGGCGATTTCATCCGGCGCGTGGCGTAAAAAATACTCTTCCCCGAGATCCTGCCATACCGAAAGAATGGCCTCCTTGCTGAGGCTCGACGGCAGCAAGATCGCCAAGGCCTCGCCTTTGATCTCGGCGATCCATTCTTCTTTTTCGATGGGGTTTCGCACCCCTCGGCGGAGCGCCCGTAAGGTGTTCTCATAGAGCTCGGTCAATAAGGCGTCTTTCCAGCTGTTCCAGAGCGCGGGGTTGGTGCCGCGGATATCGGCCACCGTGAGCAGGTACAAATAGTCCAGACGGACCCGATTGCTGACCAGTCGGGCGAATTCATTGACCACCTCAGGATCGGAGACGTCGCGCCGCTGCGCCGTCGTCGACATCCGCAGATGATGTTCTACCAGCCAGGCCACGAGTCTCGTGTCGAAGCGCCCAAGCCCGTGGTGCTGGCAGAACTCGGCGGCGATCGTCGCGCCCACTTGCGAGTGGTCCACGCCGCGGCCCTTGGCAAGGTCGTGAAATAAGCCCGCGATGTAGAGGATCTCGGGCTTCGGGATTTGCGCCATGAGGCGAGCGCACATGGGCAGCGCGTCCTTATTCTCGGGGTTGGTGTAGCGGCGCATGTTCTGTACGACGAAAAGGGTGTGCACGTCGACGGTATAGACGTGGAAGAGATCGAACTGCATGAGTCCGGCGACCGCGCCGAAGTCCGGCAGGTAGGCCTCGAGGACGCCATAGCGGTGCATGCGCTGGAGCTCGTGGCCTAGGCGCCGCGGCTGGCGGACGATCTCCATAAAAAGGCTGCGCACCTTGAGATCGCTGCGGAACTTATCGTTGATAAGGTGGCGGTGATCGCGGATTAAACGGATGGTGCTCGCGCGTACACCCTCGATGTGCGGGTTTTGCTGCAACAGTAGAAAGATCTCCAAAAGGGCGAACGGATAACCTTTGAACACGTGCTCGTCGCAGGCCTCGATGTAAGCGTTCCGGATCTGGAAGCGCTTATTCAAGGGTTGTATCTCGACGGCATGATCGTGCTCGAGGATCGCTTCTTGAAAAAGTTGCAGCAGCATCTCGTTGAGCCGGCTAAGCTCCATCACGATGCGATAATAGTGCTTCATGAAGCGCTCGACGGCGAGCTGGTCCTGATCGTCGCTCAGATATCCGAACTGGGCCGCCACGCGCCGCTGATAGTCGAAAAACAAACGATCCTCGCGCCGCCCCGCGAGGGTGTGGAGGGCGAAGCGAATGCGCCATAAAAACGACTGACCGCTGTTCAAAGTCCGGTATTCGTCCGGCGTTAGAAAACCGTGATCGAGCAAGCCCGTTAAGGAGTCGGCGCCGAAATGACGTTTAGCGACCCAGGCGATCGTATGGATATCGCGTAGCCCCCCCGGCGCTTCCTTGATGTTGGGTTCGAGATTTTGGGCCGTATCGTGGAACTTACGATGGCGCCCGGCCTGCTCGTCGAGCTTGGCCTCGAAAAAGGCGGCGGGGGGCCAGATAGTCGCCGGTCCGGTCGCGGTGCGCATAGCCTCATAAAGGGCGATGTCACCGGCAAGCAAGCGTGCTTCCATGAGATTCGTCACGATAGTGAGATCCCCGGCCGCCACGTCCCGGCATTGCGCCACCGTACGGACGCTGTGCCCGACCTCGAGACCCATGTCCCAGAGGAAGCGCAGAAAAGATTCCATGCGTTCACGGTCCTTGCCCGCCACCCGGGGCCCCGTCAGCACTAAGATATCGACGTCCGAACCCGGATGCAGCTCGCGGCGTCCGTAACCTCCGGCGGCGATCAGGCCAAACGGTCTTCCCGCGAGCCCCCATTGCCGCCAGGCGCGCGTGACCAGCTCGTCCACGAGCCAGGTGCGCTGGGCGACCAGCTCGGTGATCGGCGTGCCCATCGCGAAGCGCTGCTCGAGGTAAGCCGCTCCGGCCGCAAGCGCGGCCTTATAGACCGCGAGCGGCTCGGCCGCGCGTTTTAAGTCGTGCTCGAAGCTCGGCGGATCGAAAGACTCCCGCGGGTAGCTCATAAGGGCTCTAGCGGATCGCCGGGCGGCAAGGTCAAGATTTCGCAGCCGTCGCCGGTTACGAGCACCGTATGCTCCCATTGCGCGGAAAGAGCCCGATCCTTGGTGACGACGGTCCACTCATCGGGTAACAGCTTAACGTGGCGTTTCCCGGCATTAATCATCGGTTCGATGGTAATAGTCATACCCGGCTCCAGGCGCAAACCGGTGTCCCGGCTCCCGTAGTGCAGTACCTGGGGCTCCTCGTGAAATACCTGGCCGATCCCATGCCCGCAGTATTCGCGCACGACGGAAAATCCATGCGTTTCCGCGTGCCGCTGAATCGCGGACCCCACGTCCCCGAGCCGAGCGCCCGGCCGGACGGCTCCGATCCCTATATGCAAGCATTCCTGGCACACCTCGACCAGCCGTTTAGCGCGCAAGGCCGGCGTGCCGACAAAAAACATTCTGCTGGTATCGCCGTGGTAACCCTCTTTGATGACGGTGACATCGATATTGATAATGTCACCGTCTTTAAGCCGCTTTTCGCCTGGGATACCGTGACAGACGACATGGTTGACCGAGGTGCAAATGGATTTCGGGAATCCGCGGTAATTGAGCGGCGCCGGGATCGCGTCCAGCGTATTGACGATATAATCGTGGCAGAGGCGATCCAGTTCGCCGGTGGTGACGCCTTCGACAACGTGGGGGCTAATCATCGCCAGCACTTGCGCCGCGAGCCGGCCCGCGACCCGCATCTTTTCGATCTCCTGAGGTGTCTTAATCGTGACCGGCATGGGATAGAGGGACTGCGCGCGCTGGCATCCGATTGTTGCCCTACATCAACTATGGTATAAAGCGCGGGCTTTCATAGCAAACTACTCACACACGGTAAGCTGCATTAGGGTGCCCGGTTACAGGGTCGATGCATGGAGTGTGGAGGTCTAACCCTATTAGGAGTGATTCCATGGTCGAGGTAAGCATGCGCCAGATGCTCGAGGCTGGTGTCCATTTTGGCCACCAGACCCGTTACTGGCACCCGAAGATGGCCCCCTTTATTTTCGGAGAACGCAATAAAATCCATATCATCAACCTCGAAAAAACGTTGCCCTTGTTCAATGAAGCCATGGCTTTTCTGCAGAAGCTGGCGGCGCGCAACGGCACCATCCTGGTGGTCGGAACGAAGCGGGCCGCGCAAGAGGTGGTAAAAACCGAGGCGAGCCGCTGTGGGATGCCTTACGTGAACCGCCGCTGGATGGGGGGTACGCTCACCAACTTCCGGACCATCAGGCGTTCCATCAACCGTTTGAAAGAGGTCGCGGCCATCTCGGAGGAAGGTGGTCTCGCCGAGCGCCTGAGTAAGAAGGAGGCGCTCCGCTACCGTCGCGAGCACGAGAAGCTCGAGCGCAGCCTTGGAGGCATCAAGGACATGGAAGGTCTTCCCGATGCGCTGTATATCATCGATGTCGGGCATGAAAAAAATGCCGTGGCGGAAGCAAGGAAACTGAATATCCCCATTGTCGCCGTGGTCGATAGCAATCATTGCCCCGATGGGATCGACTATATGATTCCCGGCAATGACGATGCTATCCGTTCGATCGAGCTTTATCTTAAGACTGCCGCGGATGCCATCGCGCAAGGGCACGTGACTATGCCTGAAGCGGCGGTGGTGGGAGGGGACGAGTTTGTGGAGCTTGACGCTTCGGGCGCACCGATACGCCCATCCTCCAAGGAAGGAGATGAGCGGGCCGCGCTGAGAAAGAATGCCGTACCGCGTAAGAAAACGGCAAAGAAAAAAGTACCGATTAGGAAGCGAGCGGCGGGCTCTACGAGGGCTGCCCGAGGGGTGGAGGACGCCGATGCGGCCCCGGCGGCCGAGGAAGCGGCGGCCGATTCGCCGGAACCGTCCGCACCGTGATGCGACTAGATTCTTACCGCCCAATGTTGAACAAAACCACTACGGCAAAATGATAAGTCCCTTCTCCCTCCGGGAGAAGGTTAGGATGAGGGGATATGAAACAATGAGTTATCCTTAGTCTAATCCCCTCACCCCAACCCTCTCCCGGTGGGAGAGGGAGTTTAGCGAAAATACTTAAATGTCAAATATTTTTGGCTAGCTCTGAGTCGGGCCACAAAGCCGGGGTTTCAATAGATAACGTCATGATGCACAGGGGATGAGAATGGAGATCACCGCCGCGACGGTAAAAGAGCTTCGGGAACGCACCGGGGCCGGGATATTAGACTGCAAGAAAGCGTTGGTGGCCGCGGCGGGCGATCTTGAGCAGGCTATCGATATCCTGCGTAAATCCGGGGCTGCGAAAGCGGCGAAGAAAGCCGCACGAGTAGCCGCCGAAGGCGTTATCGTAATCAGCGTGGCGCCCGGCGCGGCGACGGCGGCGATGGTGGAGGTTAACTGCGAGACGGATTTCGTGACGCGTGCCGATGATTTCAAGGCATTCGCGGAAGCGGTGGGCGGCTGTGTCCTCACCCAACGGCCTCTCGATACCGACGCTTTGTTGCGCCTACCCTTGGTGGACGGGCAGGGGACGGTGGCCGCCTGCTGCGAACAACTGGTCGCCAAGATCGGGGAGAAGATAGAGGTGCGGCGCTTTACTTGGCTCGACGCGGGAAGCGGCGTCCTCGGGATCTACCGCCACGGCACCAAGATCGGCGTCTTGGTCAGCATGGCCGGAGGGAATGCTGCGATAGCGAAAGATATCGCGATGCACATCGCGGCCAGCCGTCCCCTCTGCGTACATGAGTCTGAGGTCCCTGCGGATCTCTTGGCGCGCGAGAAAGAGATCTTCGCGGCGCAAGCGGCGAAAACCGGAAAGCCGCCGGCGGTGGTGGAGAAGATCGTGGCCGGTAAGCTCCAGAAATATAAGAGTGAAGTCGCCCTCTTAAGCCAGGCGTTTGTCAAGAACCCCGAGGTGACGGTGGGAAAGCTGTTGGCGGGGGCGGGGGCGAGCGTACGCGCCTTCCAAAGATTCGCGGTTGGGGAGGGCCTCGAGAAGCGCGTCGAGAATTTTGCGGCGGAGGTTATGGCCCAAGCACGTGGGGGTTAGCTCGCAGTGAGCACCGGGACCCCGAAATACCGCCGCATCCTGGTTAAGATGAGCGGTGAGGCGCTCATGGGAAAGAGCGATTACGGCATCGATCCCGAGGTGATACACCGTCTAGCCGGCGAAATCAAAGAACTGGCGGCCTGTGGCGCCCAGGTGGCGATTGTCATCGGCGGCGGCAATATACTGCGCGGCCAAGGGTTGGCGGCCAAAGGAATAGACCGGGTCACGGCCGATCACATGGGTATGCTCGGGACCGTGATTAATGCCTTGGCCTTGCAGGATGCCTTGGAGCGTATCGGTTTGTTCGCCCGGGTGATGTCGGCGATCCGCGTGAATCAAATCTGTGAGGACTATATCCGCCGCCGCGCGGTCCGACATCTGGAAAAGGGCCGGGTGGTGATCTTCGCGGCCGGAACGGGCAACCCTTTTTTTACCACGGATTCCGCGGCGAGCTTGCGTGCGATCGAGATCAACGCCGAGCTTATGATCAAAGCAACGAAAGTCGATGGGGTCTATTCGGCCGATCCCCGCAAGGTTCGGGATGCGCGCCGCTATGATGAGTTAGATTATGACCAGGTGCTTGTCGATAAACTGGGAGTCATGGATGCAACCGCGGTCGTGCTCTGCCGGGACCACGCCCTGCCGCTGCGCGTGCTTGATATGAGCAAACCGGGCGCGCTGCTGCGAGTCGTGATGGGTTGCAAGGAAGGAACGCTCGTGACCAGTGGAGCGAGCGCCGGGGCGAGACCATGATCGACACGATTACCCGGGCTGCCGATTCGCGCATGCACAAGGCCATAGAGTCCTTGCAGCACGAACTAGCGAAGGTCCGCACGGGACGGGCGCATACCAGCTTGCTCGATCACATCCGGGTCGATTATTACGGATCGGACGTTCCGATCAGTCAGGCGGCGACGGTCACGGTGATCGATCCGCGCACCCTAGGGGTGACGCCTTGGGACAAGAGCATGGTGAAGACCGTCGAGAAGGCGATCCTGAATTCCGACCTTGGACTCAATCCCGCAACAGTGGGCGATCTCATTCGCGTGCCCTTGCCGGCCTTGACCGAGGAACGGCGGCGCGATCTCGTTCGCGTCGTCAAGACCGAGGCCGAACAGGCCCGGGTCGCTGTCAGAAACATTCGTCGCGATGCGAACCACCATCTGAAGGAACTGGTGAAAAAGAAGGACATTTCCGAAGACGACGAGCGCCGGGCCGAGGAGAAGATACAGCGTTTGACCGATGATAATATCGCGCGTATCGAGGAGGTTTTGGCCGCCAAGGAGAAGGATCTATTGGAAGTCTAACCTTGGCTGGCGCCAGCTCACGCCCAGCGAACCAGGAGGGCGGCGATGATCGGTACAGGCAGCGCGCCACCATCCCCCGCCACCTGGCCATCATCATGGACGGTAATGGCCGCTGGGCAAAACGCCGGAGATTACCGCGCGTTGCCGGTCACCGGGCGGGTGTCGAGGCGGTGCGCCGGGTGGTCGCGCCCTGCGCGGAGATGGGCATCGAGGTTCTGACGCTGTTTGCGTTTAGCAGCGAGAACTGGAGCCGGCCCAAGCGAGAGGTCGCGCTACTCATGGAGCTATTCTTTACCTCGCTGCAGGAAGAGGCCATGAAACTTCGCGAAAACAACGTCCGGCTGCGGGTGATTGGCGACGATTCCGCATTTCCGGCAAAGCTGCGGGGGAGCATCGATGAGGTACAGAAATTAACCCGAGAAAACAGCGGGCTTATTTTGGTCATCGCGGCGAACTATGGGGGGCGTTGGGATATTACCCAGGCCGCGAGAGCGCTCGCGAGGCGGGTCGCGGCCGGTTTCATGGGGGCCGAGGAGATTACGGAAGCCGCGGTGGAAGCACACCTTAGCCTCGGCGATCTCCCCGATCCCGACCTTATAATTCGCACCGGCGGCGAGCAGCGCATCAGCAATTATTTACTGTGGCAATTGGCGTACACCGAGTTTTTTTTTACCGACTCTCTGTGGCCGGACTTCACGCCGGCTCACCTGGAAATGGCGCTTAACTCCTATGCAATGCGACAGCGGCGATTCGGCAAGACAAGCGAGCAGGTCGAATGCGTTCGCGGCGCTTAGGCGCCGCGTTGTCACCGCCGTCATTCTCATCCCGCTGGTGCTCGGGACCTTGTTTTTTTTGCCGACCGCGGGCGTAGCGGTTGTTTTCGGCGCCTTCATCGCGTTGGGCGCGTGGGAGTGGAGTTACCTCGCCGGTTGGTCGGCGTTCCAGCCGCGTGTTTACTATACGATTGCGACGTCTGTCTGTATGGCCGCGGCTTACTGGCTCTTGAGCTTGTCGTGGGTTAAGGATCAGATGGCCAGCGCCGCCCTGCTCTTGCTGGGCGGGTGGTGCGCCGCTTTCTATTGGCTGCTCGATTATCAGCGTCGCGGGATCGGTATTCCGAAGTCGCGGCCGTTACTGTGCGCGGCCGGTTTGTTTGTCGTGGTCCCCGGCTGGGCGGCGCTCATCGGTTTGCATGGCCGTTCCGATGGCGGGGTATTCTTGGTGGTCGTGCTTATGCTGGTGATTTGGTCGGCGGACATCGGGGCCTTTTTCGCCGGCAAGCGCTGGGGGAAGCATCGGCTCGCGGATAAGGTCAGCCCCGGCAAGACCTGGGAGGGATTATGGGGTGGATTGGCTGCCTCGGGAGCGGTCGGGTGGCTATGTTCAGGGTGGATCCCCTTACGTTTTGCGGACCGCGTGGGGTTTACGACCCTCTGTCTCGCCACGGTCATGTTCTCCGTGCTCGGAGACTTGTTCGAGAGCTTGGTGAAACGGCAAGCGGGGGTAAAAGATAGCGGTAGGCTGTTGCCCGGGCACGGCGGGATCCTTGACCGCATCGATAGTTTGATGGCCGCCGCGCCGGTGTTCGCGCTCGGCAGTGCCGTTGGGTTGCCGTTGTGATTGGTCTGACAATCTTGGGCTCGACGGGCACTATCGGCGTTAACACGCTCGATGTCGTCGCCCGCCATCGCGAGCGTTTCCGGATCATCGCGCTGACCGCCCATCGCGATCTCGAGCGGCTGACGAGTCAATGCGAGGCCTGGCATCCGCCCTATGCCGTGATGGTGGATGAAACCAAGGCATTGGAGCTTGAGCGCCGCTTGGCCACGAGCGCGCCCGGCGTTCGCGTGCTTTCCGGATGCGCCGGCTTGGAAGCGGTCGCGAGCACCCCAGAGGCGGATTATGTGATGGCCGGAATCGTCGGCGCGGCGGGGCTGCTGCCCACGCTCGCCGCAGCACGCGCCGGCAAACGCGTTCTCTTGGCGAACAAGGAAGCGCTGGTCATGTCGGGGCGCATCTTCATGGAAGCGGTCAAGACTGGCGGCGCCGAGCTTTTGCCCATCGATAGCGAACATAACGCAATCTTTCAATGTCTGCCCCCCTCCTTTCCCGCGGGACTGAAACGGGTGGGCGTCCGACGTATACTCCTTACCGGATCGGGGGGTCCGTTTCGCAAGACGCCGCTTTCCGACCTCCACGCCGTGACCCCCGATCAGGCTTGCGCCCATCCCAACTGGGTCATGGGACGCAAAATATCCGTGGACTCCGCGACCCTGATGAATAAGGGGCTCGAGCTCATCGAAGCCTGCTGGTTATTTGCAACCACGCCGCCACACGTCGAAGTCGTGCTGCACCCGCAGAGCGTGATTCACTCGCTAGTGGAGTTTATCGACGGCTCGGTGCTAGCGCAGTTGGGGAATCCGGATATGCGAACGCCGATTGCCCATGCCCTGGCCTGGCCCGATCGCATCCCCTCAGGGGTCGCGCCGCTCAATCTTCTGGAAGTGGGGCGGCTGGACTTTGAACCTCCGGATCTCGAGCGTTTCCCGTGTTTGCGCTTGGCGCGCCAGGCGATGGAAGCAGGGGGCACGGCCACCGCGGTATTAAATGCGGGTAACGAGGTCGCGGTGGATTCGTTTCTCAATGGCAGTCTGCGATTCAGCGATATCCCCGCCGTGGTTGCGGACACCTTAGCGAGCGTCCCAAGCGCGGGAGCCGACTCGCTCGAAGCGATCTTGGCCACGGATGCTGCGGCTAGAGCGCATGCCGCACGGGTCGTTTCTGCGAGGCGCCAATGATGGATGTCATTTTTTCAGTCCTGGGCTTCATCGCGGCCGTCGGGGTCCTGGTGGTGGTCCACGAGTTCGGTCACTTCTGTGTCGCGCGCGGCGTCGGCATCAAGGTGCTGCGCTTCTCGGTGGGATTCGGAAAACCCATCTGGGGGCGCAGGATCGGCCGTGATCAAACGGAGTTCGTCGTCGCTGCCATCCCCTTGGGCGGCTACGTCAAGATGCTCGATGACCGGGAAGGGCCGGTGCCACCCGAGGATGTCAAGCGCGAATTCAACCGCCAACCGCTAGCGGCGCGAACCGCCGTGGTGATGGCCGGACCGCTGTTTAATTTCTTATTTGCGATCCTCGCATATTGCGCCATGTATGTGATCGGGATCTCCGGTCTCAAGCCGCAGATCGGCGCGGTGGCCCCCGATTCGATTGCGGCCAAGGCGGGCCTCCGCCAAGGGGTCGAAATCGTTTCCGTGGATGAGGAGCCGACCCCAACCTGGGATGCGGTGATCAACGAGACGATTCCCAAGGTCGTCGACGGCGAAACGGTAAATCTCTTGGTACGCGATGAGGACGGTCGCACCCGCGAGGTCACGATCGATCTCGGCCGAGTGCATATTGATGATCTCGCGCGCGGAAGCTTTTTGCGGCGTCTCGGCATCCAACCCTATCAGCCCCACCTCGAGGCCGTGATCGGGGAGGTGCTTGCGGGCGGGGCGGCGGAGCGGAGCGGGCTCCGGGCGGGCGATCGGATCCTGCAGGCCGATGGGCGCCCGATGCAGTCTTGGGAGCAATGGGTCGACTATGTCCAGGAGCGGCCGGAGCAGACGATTCAGCTCCGGGTCGAGCGCGGTGAGACGCGTATCAGCCTTGAGGTGCGGCCGGAACGGGCAGAAGTCGAAGGCAGAGCAATCGGGCGCATCGGTGCGGGCGTGGCCCCGCCGAAAGATCTCGACCCGGCGCTGGTCGCTACCCAGCGTTACGCGCTCTTGGATGCCTTTTGGCACTCCGTGTCGAAGACGCTGGAAATGTCCGCCATCACATTAAAGATAATCTTTAAGATGTTACTCGGCGAAGCCTCCGTCCAGAATCTCAGCGGGCCGATCAGCATCGCGCAGTATGCCGGGCAGTCCGCCGGTATCGGACTGGCGGCCTTTTTATCGTTTTTAGCGATCGTAAGCGTGAGTCTCGGGGTGCTCAACTTGCTTCCGGTCCCGCTACTGGATGGAGGCCATTTATTGTATTACCTTATAGAGTTCGTGCAGCGCAAGCCGGTCTCGGTGGAGACGCAACGCTTTGCGCAGCAGATTGGGATCGTGCTGCTCGGGAGCCTGATGGCCATTGCGATATACAACGACGTCGCGCGCATCCTCAATTAGAATAAAAAGAATCAAAGAATATGACGGTGACCGGTCGGACTCTACTGCGGTGGCTCTTGGCGTTGCTCGTGATTCAGACTGCTCTTCCGGCGCTCGGGGGGGAACGGTTTATCGTCAAGGACATCCGTATCGAAGGCTTGCGGCGGATCGCGCCCGGTACGGTTCTCAACTACCTTCCCGTCAAAGTCGGGGACGAATTCGACGAAAACCGTTCGGGGGAAGCGATTCGCGCGCTGTTCAAGACGGGTTTTTTTAAGGATGTCCGGATTGAGCGCGCGGGCGACACCCTGGTCGTGGTGGTCAGCGAGCGCGAGACCATCTCGACGATCGGCATCTCCGGCAATAGCGACATCAAGACCGAGGATCTATTCAATGCCCTGAAGCAGATCGGGTTCGCCGAGGGAGAGGTCTTCGATCGTTCGCTCTTGGACAAGGTAGAACAAGAGCTTAGACGGCAGTATTTCGGGCAAGGCAAGTATGCGGTTCAGATCGATTCGAACGTAAAGTCGCTGGGAAGCAACCGGGTCGCGGTGACGATTCACATTGCCGAGGGACGCGCCGCGCGTATTAAGCAAATCAATATCGTCGGCAACAAGGCGTACGATGACGACGAGCTGCTGAAAAGCTTTAAACTAACGACGCCCACCCTGATTTCGTTTTTCACCAAATCGGATCAGTACTCAAAGCAAAAGCTCGGGGCCGATCTCGAAGCCCTGCGTTCGCACTACCTCGACAGCGGGTTTGTCAATTTCAATATCGATTCGACCCAGGTTTCCATTACGCCCGATAAGAGCGATGTGTATGTCACGATTAACGTGAGCGAAGGGGAACGCTACGAAATTTCCGATGTGAAGCTCGCGGGCGATCTCATCGTCCCGGCGGATGATCTTTTTCCCTTGGTGACCACCGGGCGCGGCGAGATATTTTCGAGAAAAGAGGTCACTCAGACGAGCACCAACATTAGCGAGCGGCTCGGCGATGAAGGCTACGCTTTCGCCAACGTGAATCCGGTGCCGCAAATCGATGAAAAATCCAAGACCGTCTCATTGACCTATTTCGTGGACCCGGGCAAAAGGGTGTACGTGCGCAGGATCAACTTTTCGGGTAATGCCAAGACCCGCGACGAGGTGTTGCGGCGGGAGATGCGCCAGATGGAGGGCGCGTGGTTCTCGACCGGAAAGGTGAACCGCTCCAAAACCCGGTTGCAAAAGCTCGGTTATTTCGAGGAGGTCAACGTTGAGACGCCGGCCGTTCCCGACACCCCCGATCAGGTGGATGTCAACTATTCAGTGGTGGAACGGTCGTCGGGAAATCTGTTGCTAGGTTTGGGGTATTCGCAAACACAAGGGTTGATCTTCAATACCAGCGTGGTTCAAGACAACTTCCTCGGCAGCGGGAAACGGGTGAACTTTGCCTTCAACAATAGCGATGTTAATCGGATATTCGCCTTAGGCTACACCAATCCGTATTTTACCATCGATGGCATCAGCCAAGGCTTCGATGTCTCCTACCGGGAGACCGACGCCGAGAATGCGAACATTACCCAGTTTGATTCCAAGGTCCTGAGCGCCGGGGTGAACTTCGGCATTCCGATCTCGGAGTTTAATTTTCTCAATCTCGGTTTCCAGTATGAGAATACGGAGATCAACGAAGGGGACTTTCCCGCCGAGCAGGTGAGCGATTTTATTGAGCAGGAGGGCGACCAATTCGATGCGTTGCTGATAAGCTCCGGCTTTGCCTACGACACGCGCAACAAAGCGCTGTTGCCGGACCGCGGCACGTATCATCGCGTCCGGGGCCAAGTGGCGGTGCCGGGCGGGGATCTTCAGTACTATAAAGTCGATTACGATGGCCGCTGGTTTTATCCCTTTACCGAGGACTATGTGCTCGCCCTGCAGGGACAACTCGGCTATGGTGATGGATACAGCGAAACCGAAGTCCTGCCGTTCTTCGAGAACTTCTATGCCGGCGGCCCTCGCACCGTGCGCGGTTACGAAGAGAACACCCTGGGGCCCAAGGATTCCAGCGGGCGTGCGCTCGGGGGGAATTTCATGGTGGTCGCCAACGCCGAGCTCATCCTCCCCGTACCCTTTCTAACGGACGTGAAATCGGTGCGAATTACCGCCTTCGTTGATGCGGGCAATGTTTATGGCGAGAACGAAGATGAAGATGTTGACGTAGACACTATCCGGCTCTCCACGGGACTCTCGGGCCTTTGGGTATCGCCCTTCGGGGTTTTAACAGTCAGCGTGGCGTATCCTTTCAACGATAGCGACAGCGATGACACGCAACCCTTTCAATTCACGTTTGGCACGTCGTTTTAATTGGAGCAATGATCTTGAAGACGCTTAAGTTATTTTCGAGTTTGATCGTTTTATGCGGCGTCGTGGCGGGCACGCCGTCCGGGGCCGCGGATTTGCGGATCGGGGTGGTCAATCCCATCAAGGTGCTGGAGGCTGCCCCACAGGCCGAGGAAGCGCGGAAACGGCTCGAGCGTGAATTCGCCCCGCGCGATAAGAATCTGGTCGCGGCTCAAAGAAAAGCTAAACAGCTTGAAGACCGTCTGGCGAAGGATGCGCCGGTGATGAGCGATACCGAACGCCGCAAGATCGAGCGTGACATCATCGGCGTAAAACGCGATCTCAAACGCGACCAAGATGAGTTTAGAGAGGACCTGAATATCCGCCGCAATGAAGAATTCGGCAAGATCCAGCGCCAAGTGGTCGAGGCGATCCAGATCCTTGCCAAGGAGGAAGGATTCGATGTCATCGTCGGAGAAGGCGTGATCTACGCGAATGAGAAGGTGGACGTCACGAGCAAGGTCGTCGAGCGTTTGAAGAAAGGCTACAAAGGCAAGTAGTGCGCCGGCGATGCCCGTTCGCTTAGGCGATCTTGCACGGCATATCGGAGCGACGCTCCACGGTGACGAGGGGTGTCTGGTCGCGAACATAGCGACGCTCGATACGGCCCAAGGGGGCGATGTATCATTCTTGTTCGACCGGCGTTACCGGAATTTCCTGAAGTTCACCGCAGCCTCTGCGGTGATATTGCATCCGGCCGAGTTGAGCGCATGCCCTGTCGCCGCGCTGGTCACCGCGGATCCTTATCTAGCCTATGCGCGCGCCTCCAGCTTGCTGAGCCCACCCCCCGCTTTCGATCCCGGCATTCATCCTAGCGCATGTATCGCTCCCACGGCCAGCGTGGATGCAGCCGCGCATGTGGGGGCTTTCGCGGTCGTTGAAGAGGGCGCTCGGATCGGGTCCCGGGCTTTCATCGGTCCGGGCTGTATTATCGGGGGCGCGGTGCGGATAGGCGATCACTCTCGCCTTAGTGCACGCGTTACGGTCATCAGTGGTGCGAGCATCGGACAGCGCTGCCTGATTCACCCCGGGGTGGTGATCGGCGCGGACGGATTCGGTCTTGCCCGCGATCAAGGCGTGTGGACGAAGATCCCGCAGAACGCGAGCGTGCGCATCGGCGATGACGTGGAGATTGGGGCGAATACGACCATCGACCGCGGGACTTTCAAGGATACCGTCATAGAAGACGGCGTTAAGCTCGATAATCTCATCCAGATCGGACATAATGTGCGTATCGGCGCACACACCGCGATCGCGGGCTGCGTGGGCGTCTCGGGTAGCACGCGGATCGGTAAGCGTTGCATGATAGGCGGTGGCGCAGGCATCACGGGACACATCGAGATTGCGGATGATGTCGTGATCAAGGGCGCCGCAGCGGTCACCAAATCCATCCCCGTCGCGGGTGTTTATTCCTCGGTTTGGCCGGCGCGAGAGGACAAGGAATGGCGGCGGAAAGTCGCCCGCTTTAATCGCCTCGATAAGGCGGCGATCCAACGCCGGCAGAGTGCGCGCGGTGGCGCGAATGCCGGAAACGAGGGCGAGAGCTTGTGAATAAGCAGGCGCCGCGAAGGCAATAGATGGTGCTCGACATTCAGAAAATACGGCGGCTGTTACCGCACCGCTATCCGATCTTGCTTATCGATCGGGTGATCGAGTGCGTGGATGGTCAATCGCTGGTCGCGGTCAAAAACGTCACTATTAACGAACCTTTTTTCCGCGGTCATTTTCCCGATCGGCCGATCATGCCGGGCGTGCTGATCCTGGAGGCGCTAGCGCAAGCGACGGCGCTGCTGGCCTTGAGCTCCGGGCAGATCAAGTCCGATCCCGAAGCGATTCATTACCTCGTCGGTATCGATAAGTCACGCTTCAAAAAGCCGGTGGTTCCGGGCGACCAACTGCTGTTATATGTGCAGTTGGAGCGCGAGATCCGCGGGATCTATCGCGTCGACGCCGTCGCCCGCGTGGACGGTAAACCGGTGGCCACGGCCAAAATCATGGCAGCCCATTCGGTTGTTAACCGTTGATAGACGCCCGGGCGATCGTAGATCCCAGCGTTAGGCTTGGAAGCGATGTAACGATTGGGCCCTGGTCTCTCATCGGGCCCGATGTGGAGATCGGGGACGGCACCTGGATTGGACCGCATGTCGTGATCCAGGGACCGGCGCGCATCGGCCGAAACAATCGGATTTTCCAGTTTTGCTCGCTGGGCGCGGATCCCCAGGATAAGAAGTACGGCGGAGAGCGCGATCAAACCCGTCTCGAGATCGGCGATCGCAATACCCTACGCGAATTCTGCACCATGAACCGCGGTACGGTCCAAGGCGGGGGGGTAACGCGGATCGGGGACGACAACTGGATCATGGCCTACGTGCACATCGCCCACGACTGCATCGTCGGCAGTCATACCGTGTTCGCGAACGGCGCCTCGCTCGCGGGTCACGTCATTGTCGAAGACTACGCGATTCTCGGAGGCTTCACGCTGGTGCATCAGTTTTGCCGCGTCGGTGCGTATAGCTTCGCGGCCGTCTCGTCGATCGTCGTCAAAGACGTTCCTCCCTACGTGATGATATCCCAGAAGCCGGCGAAGGTGCACGGACTGAATCGGGAAGGGCTCAAACGCAACGGTTTGAGCGATGAAACCATCAATCTCCTGCGGCGAGCGTATCGCATTTTGTACCGTGAGAATCTCACCGTCTCCGAATCGATCGAGCGGCTCAAGGCCCTCGCGCCCGAGTCTCCGGAGGTCGCGCGCTTGATCGACTTCGTAGGAAAATGTACCCGTGGGATCATTCGCTAAGCTCGCCGGTAGGCACGCTATCTTGAATAACTACGGTTGCCGGTAACCCGCGATTCCCACCATGCAAAGGCTGCGAGCGGCCGTCATCGGCGCGGGCTATCTCGGTCGATTCCACGCACAGAAATATGCCGCACTGCCTGATGTCGAGCTGTGCGCGGTGGTCGACCTCATCGAAGAACGGGTGTTGGAAGTTGCGGCCCCCTATCGAGCCCAAGCGCTCACCGATTATCGGCGCATACTTGATATGGTCGATGTGGTGTCGGTGGTCGTGCCGCCCGAGTCGCACTACGCGGTGGCGAAAGATTGCTTGGCGGCCGGTGTGCATGTGCTCGTGGAAAAACCGATGACGCGCACGCTCGCCGAGGCCGACGAGCTGATCGCATTGGCCCGGCGTCAAGGATTGGTATTGCAGGTGGGGCACCTCGAACGGTTTAACCCCGCGTTACTCGCTTTACGCGGTATTCTGCACCAACCGATGTTCATCGAATCCCACCGCATCGCCTCCTTCCAACCGCGCGGGGCGGGGGTGAGCGTGGTGATGGATCTGATGATCCACGACATCGACATCATTCTTAATATCGTCGCGAGCGAGGTCGCGGTCATCCGCCCGATGGGGCTTTCCGTCCTGACGGCGGAGGTGGATATCGCGAACGCGCGGCTGGAGTTCGCCGATGGTTGCGTGGCCAACGTGACTGCCAGCCGTGTCAGCCACAGTCCGCTGCGAAAAATCCGGATCTTTCAAAGGGATTGTTATCTTTCGATCGATTACTTGGAACACAAGGTCACCATCGCCAGGCGCGAGCGGGATCGCGCTTCGGAGACAGGCGCGATGCGTATCGTTTCCGAGGAAAAAAATATCGAGCGCGCCGATGCGCTACTGCTCGAGCTACAGGCCTTCGTGCAAGCCGTGATTAATAAGATGCCCCCTGTCGTCTCGGGAGAAGACGGGCGGCGCGCGCTCGCCGTCGCGCTCGCGATCACCGGGTCCATTGAGCACCGCTTGCTGAGGCCAAACGCAACCTCCGGCGCCACGGGAGCCACCTGAGCCATGTCGAGGATCCATCCGACGGCGCTCATTGATCCCGGCGCCCAACTTGCGGAAGGCGTCGCGGTCGGGCCGTTCGCGGTGATAGAAAATGATGTCAGCATTGGGCCCGAGTGCCGGATCGGCGCCCATGCGGTCGTTAATCGTTATTCGCGTCTCGGTCGGGCTAATACCATTCACGAGCACGCGATCATCGGAGGCGATCCGCAAGATCTGTCTTTCAAGCCTTGCGCCAGCTATGTCACGATCGGCGATGACAACGTGATCCGCGAAGGCGTGAGCATACACCGCGCGACCCTTGAGGGTGCGGCCACCTCACTCGGTGATGGAAACTTTCTCATGGCCAACGCTCATGTAGCGCATGATTGCACCTTGGGTAACTTCGTCGTCCTCGCCAATAGCGCCGCCCTCGGGGGCCACGTCTCCGTTGGGGATCGCGCGTTTATATCAGCGAACGCGGCGGTCCATCAATTCTGCCGGATCGGCCGCATCGCCATGATCTCGGGTCTTGCGGGTGTCAATATGGATTGTCTGCCGTTCACGCTAGCCACCGGCGCCCCGGCGCGAGTGATCGGGCTCAACCGTGTCGGTTTGCAGCGCGCGGGGGTGAACGCTCAAGAGATCTCAGCGCTGAAACGCGCTTACCAGTTGTTATTCTTGTCCGGCATTGGCACCCGCGATGCGCTCGCGGAGCTTGCAAGCTCACCTTTCGCGCTGGTACGGGAGTGGGGTGAATTCATCGCGGGCTCGACACGCGGGTTCGCGCGCCAACGAGGCTAATGCGCCTCGGGATGGTCGCGGGCGAGGCATCGGGTGATCGCCTGGGTGCGGGTCTCATAGCGGCGCTGCGTTGCCGTGATGATCATCTTGAAGTCGAGGGCATCGGGGGCGCGCGCATGGAGGAGGTCGGATGCAAGCTGCTCTACCCGATGGACCGGTTGGCCGTCATGGGCGTCTTCGAGGTCTTGGGACGTTTTCGCGAGTTAGCGGCGGCGCGTTCTCGGCTTGCGGAACATTTCCTCTCTAGCCCTCCGGATCTCTTCGTTGGGATCGATGCGCCCGAGTTCAATCTCGGCCTGGAAGAGCGCCTGCGGACCGCCGGGGTACGCACCGCGCACTATGTGAGCCCGCAGGTTTGGGCCTGGAGGCCCTGGCGGATCGGGCGGATTGGCCGTGCGGTGGACTTGATGCTGGTGTTGTTTCCCTTCGAGGAAAATTTGTACCAATCGCACGGCATCCCCGTGAAGTTGGTCGGCCATCCGCTCGCCGATGAGATTCCCGATGCTAACGATAAGGAACCGGCTCGCGCCGCTTTGGGCTTGCCCCTGGATCGGCCGGTGGTCGCGCTGCTGCCCGGTAGCCGGGACAACGAGTTGCGGTATCACGTCGAACTGTTTTTGCAATCCGCGCTTGAGCTGTGCGCGGCGCGGCCCGATCTCCAGTGCACGTTCGCCGCCTCGGGGCCCGAGGGCCGCTTATACATCGAAGGCATTCTCCAACGGCTCGACCCGGAAATACCGATTAAGATATTTGAGCACCGTACGCGCGAGGTGATCGCGGCCGCCGACGTGGTGCTTACCGTGTCCGGCACGGCGTCACTCGAGACGCTGCTCGTCGGCCGGCCCATGGTGGTGAGCTATCGCATGTCGGCGTTGAGCTATCTCGTCGCACGGTTGCTCGTACGCGCGCCTTATGTTTCGCTGCCGAATCTGCTAGCCGGCAAGCGTCTTGTGCCCGAGATCCTCCAGGGCGAGGCCGAACCGCGGCGCCTGGCGCGGGAAGTGTCGCGTTGGCTTGACGATCCGGTCGCGGTGGAGGTTTTGAAGCAAGCGTTTTCCGCGATCCGCCTGGGTTTGCGACGGCAAGCCAGCCATGCCGCGGCGGAGGCGCTATTCGATCTCGCGGGTAGGTAATTTGGCGTGCGCCGAACCCCTAGCGGCGAACATGCTCTCTCGGGCGCGGACCTCATTGATGACCTTGCTCGCATGGAACATGCGGTCGAAGCAATCCGGCGAAACCAGAATAAGTAAGTAGGTAGTATATTGACTTACATGATCTCGCACGTCATACTTCATACGGGCCAGAAGAATTACCATGGAAACGTACATTACATCCAAGGGGCAGGTTGTCATTCCATCCAAAGTACGCCGGAAGTTCGCCATCAAAGCAGGCACGCGGATCGAGGTCGAGGTGGACGAGGCGGCACATCAGATCGTATTGACCCCCATCACGCGTGATTACGTGCAGCGGGGACGAGGGCGGTACAAGGGTAAGGGGTTACTCGATGCGCTGGCCGCCGAGAAGCAGCGCGAACGAGAGCTCTGATGCCGCGCCGGCCCAAGGCGCTGGTGCTCGATTCATGGGCTGTGCTCGCCTATCTGGAGGACGAGGCATCCGGCCCAAAAGTCGCCGACATCATCGCTGGCGCTCAGGAGCGCCCGACCGCTCTGATGATGAGCGTCGTCAACGCCGGAGAGGTCTGGTACATCCTGGCCCGCCAGGTTTCCGAAGCGGAGGCCGATCGAGCGCTGGCCGAGCTCGGCCACCTGGGTGTCCAGCTCGTCGATGCCGATTGGAACATGGTGCGCCTTGCCGGGGCTTTCAAGGCGAAGCGCCGGATGTCCTATGCTGATTGCTTCGCCGCCGCGCTGGCCAAGGACAGGAAAGCGGACCTGGTGACCGGAGACAAGGAATTCCGGCAGGTCGAGAACGAGATAAAGATCCTATGGCTATGAGCGTGCGTAGGCGTGCTGCGCCGTCCGAGAAGAAACACCTGACAGGACGTTAGCTAGTGTAGCTAGTGTAGGGCGCGTGTCCGCGCCGTTCGTTGACGATATGATATCGGTATGCCGGACTATCGACGTGCCAACGTGCCGGGCGGCACCTACTTCTTCACCGTCAACACCTATCGTCGCCAGACGTTTTTAACCGACGCCGACGTGCGCACCGCGCTGCGAGAGGCAATCGGGACAGTTCGCCAGACGCATCCATTTCGCATCGATGCGTGGGTGCTCTTGCCTGATCATCTCCATGCCCTTTGGACATTGCCTCCCGATGATCACGATTTCTCCCACCGCTGGCGAGTCATCAAGCGCCTCGTCACCCAAACTTGCGCAGCGCGGCTCCACCGACCGGAGTGGTCAACGGAGCGTCGTCGGCAACGCCACCAGAGCACGCTCTGGCAGCATCGGTTTTGGGAACATCTCATTCGGGACGAGGACGACTTTAACCGGCATGTGGATTACCTCCATTGGAACCCGGTGAAGCACGGCTATGTGCGAGAGGTGAAGGATTGGCCGTATTCGAGTTTTCATCGCTATGTGAAACGGGGCTTGTTGCCGCTCGATTGGGGAAGCACGATGCCGTTATCCGATGGTGGTACCTTCGGCGAGCCAATGGGCGCGGACACGCTTACTGGGTAGGACGCGCCCTACGCCTGCTGTTTGACCGCTAATAAATTCGGCCGTATTTTCCCCTTTGAAGAAAAATGGCTTTCGAAATTCCTATTCCCCGATTATCCTCGTGTTTGGTACATCATTCCCACTGTAAATGCGTTGATGTCCCAACCTCTATGAACCCGAAAAACGTTCTGCTGACAACAGGCCTCGCGTCACGGCGGCTTGTTTCAGCGCTCCGTCAGGCAAAGTCGATTGAATGTCAGTAAAAATCAAGCAGGCACTGGCAAATTGCGTGGGCCAAATCAAGAACAAGACGTTTGACGAGGACACCATCAGGACACTCTTGATTGTTTCAAGAGAATACCTCGACGAGAGTAGTGGTGTCCTAAAAGAACTTGCACACTTCATTGCCCACCCCATCAGGGACAGGGGGATTTGCCACGCCAAAGTCAATAACCGCTATGCCAAGTTCAAGCTCGCTGACGATCAATATCACAAGTTGGACGATCCCGCCCAACTACTAACACGAATCAGGACAGAAAAGGAGCTGAGTGAGTATCTGCTTGGAGGCGTTCAAGTAGACAAGATCGAAGCGAAGCTTTTTGAAGTCCTATACTTCGATGGAATACAAGACATCTCGGAAAAACATTTGATCAAGTACTGCGGCATGAAACGCAAGCAAGCCATCAAACTTTTGCGCAGCTCTTATGTCAAGCAGGATGGCCTTTATTATCTAAAGGCAGAGCGATTCAAACATGAAATAGACCGGCTTCAACGGGCCATTCGCGGAACGATTGAATATTCCTCGGTATTCGACTCCACTGAACTGAATAGGGAGGTTGAGCGAGCTCTTAGAAAAGTGACCAGTGTGTTTGCGCTGCCCAGTGGCTTGATCCCCGCGATCAAAGACAACAAGAACGACATCCAGTTGTGCATAATGACGTTGCTTCATGACTCAACCTTCACCTTCTACGACGAAAATACCGCAAGAACCTTCATGTGCATGTATCTTGAGCCTCCGCGCGACAAGGAGGGCGATTTAAGTGACTATTACACCTCGGAGATGATGTACGAGCATGGAACGATCGCGCTCTACATCACCTACAAGTACTACGATAAGACGAATTCAATTCCACTGTTCGTCTCGGGTCTAAGAATCAAAGAATACCTGGATGCTTCGTCGAGAAAGGAATTAGGAAGCACGTTTTCTATGGCAGAGATCCCCTGGACAACTGCAAAAAGGATTGACGGTAAATTGAGGCTCGTCCTGACAGCGTAACTTATCGCGCCAGGCGTGAATTCCGAACTCCGGTGGAGATTACCTTCCGTATTTTCGCAAAACGTCCGCACAGCGGAGCCCGGCTTCCACGCCGGTTGCTTCGAGCGTGGACTGCAGACTCAACCATGCGGCGCACGAATACTCTTGCCTATCGGAGCTCCAAGGAACTGGACGTACTGGGCAGGTGGTGCTCACACTGAAGACACCCTATCGAAACGGCACGACGCACTTGGTCATTTCGCACTTAGAGAGAACTAAGAGGTTAGAGGTCGAGTGGCTTCGCAAAGCGGTGAGAAACAGAAGCAAACGATTTATCTGGGATAAGATGACGTCGTTGTGGAAACCGATCATGCAGGCGACAGCCTACGGCGGCGCCTGATGCCGGCGTTTACCGCCTCCGTTTTGGTAACTTCGGCCCGTGACCGCCACTCGCCCCGAGCTTTTTGCGGTGCTTCGCCTGGTGTGCTTCGTCAGCGGGGAGGCTTCCAATCCCTAACGCCGCAGTAAGACATACACGGCGCCGGTCCCGCCGTCCGCGGGGCGGGCTGATGAAAACGCCAGTATGTCCTTGCGGCGCTGGAGCCAGAGGTTCAATTTACCTTTGAGCACCGGCTGCTTCTGGAACGATCCATGGCCCTTGCCATGGATAATGATCACGCAACGGTGGCCTGCCATGGTCGCGGACCGCAAGAACTGGGACAAGGCTTCCTTCGCGAGGGGCACCGTCATGCCGTGCAGATCGAGTTGCGCCTGCATGCTAAAATCGCCCCGCCGCAGCCGCCGCAGGACTTCTCGGCGCACGCCGCGGGCGAGAAAGAGCAGCTCCTCGCCGGTCTCGAGATCGCTAGAGTCATAGTCGTCGCTCAAAAGGGCCTGCATGACTCTCAGCGTCTCGAGACGCGCCTGTTCCGGGATCGGTTCGGGGCGCGGCCGGTCGGGGAAGACGCTGTCATGGACGATGGGTTTCACCTCTCCCACGGCGTCGCGGAAGAGGGTGATCTCTTCGGTGGAGGGGGTCTTGACCATAGACTTGCCCACGGCGGCGGCGCATTTCGCTATTAAGAGGCTGACATTCTGCGCGAAATCAGAGCGCAAGCCAACGGATACCGGTAGTTCTCCCCGTGATCTTCTACGAGGATTGACAGCGAGAAAACCGTGGGGTTCCGTAAAATCTATTCCCGGCGGTCTTGCCGCGGGGACCTTTGACTTCGCCTCAAGCGACCCACCGCCGCGCATTCTCGAACAATCGGAACCAAGGCCCGGTCTCGTGCCGCCACGTTTTGGGCAACCATGAATATTGCCAGCGCAAGAAAGCCCGCTCGGGGTGCGGCATGAGGATCGTGCAGCGTCCGTCGGTGGTGGTGAAGCCGGTCAATCCCCCGGGCGACCCGTTGGGATTGTTAGGGTAGAGTTCGGTCGGCTTGCCATGATGATCGACAAAGCGCAGCGCCGCGGTCTGATTGTCCAAGGCTTGTCGCGCGCCGCCACCGGCCGAAAAATCCGCGCGGCCTTCGCCGTGGGCCACGGCGATCGGGATCAGGGACCCAGCCATGCCGTCGAACAGGATCGAGGGCGAGGGCAGCACCTCGACCATCACCAGGCGCGCCTCGAACTGCTCGGAAACATTGCGCGCAAACCGCGGCCAATCGGCCGCGCCCGGGACTAGATCGCGCAGGTGCGACATCATCTGACAGCCGTTACAGACGCCGAGCGCAAACGTATCGGGGCGTTCAAAAAAGGTCGCGAATTCCGTCCGCACCCGCTCGTTGTACACGATGGCGCTGGCCCAGCCGCGCCCCGCGCCCAGGACATCGCCGTAGGAGAAGCCGCCGCCGGCGGCGAGACCGCGGAACGGAGCGAGGCTTCGGCGGCCGGAAATAATATCGCTCATGTGCAGATCGACGGCATCAAAGCCGGCGCGCTCAAACGCCGCGGCCATCTCGATGTGTCCATTCACGCCTTGCTCTCTTAGAATAGCCACCGCCGGGCGCGCCCCGGCCGCGATCGGCGGGGCATGCTCGCGTGGATCGAAGTCCACTCGAACACTCAGGCCCGGGTCCGCGAGATCCGTGAGGCCATCGAATTCCTGACAGGCACAGATCGGGTTGTCGCGCAGCGCCTGCATCCGGTAGCTGGTCTCGGACCATAGACGCTGCAATCGGGCGAGATCAGATCGGTAAATGTCGTGACTTTCATGCCGGATAATAAACGCCGGCGCATCGATGGGAGTGCCGATCACGTGCACATGCGCGGCCAGCGTCCCGTTTGCGTGAAAGGCATCCGACACACGTTCGAGGTCCTCGCGGCGCACCTGTAATACCGCCCCTAACTCTTCGTTGAAGAGGATCGGCGTCGGATCTCCTCCGAGCGCATCGATCTCGATGCGCACGCCGCGACGGCCCGCGAGCGCCATCTCCATGAGAGTCACGAACAGACCGCCATCGGAGCGGTCGTGGTAGGCGAGGATGATCCCCATCTCATTGAGCACTTGGACCACTTGAAACAATGCCTTGAGATCCTCGGGGTCGTCGAGGTCGGGAGGCGTATCGCCCAAGGCGCCATAGACTTGCGCCAGGCACGAGCCTCCGAGCCGGTTGCGGCCGCGGCCGAGATCCGCCAAGAGCAATACCGTCGGCTCTTCACAACACTGGATTTGCGGCGTGAGCGATAGTCTTACATCGGCGACCGGCGCGAAGGCCGAGACGATGAGTGACTGCGGCGCCGTCACCGACCGCTCTCCGTCGGCCTCCTGCCAGACTGTTTTCATGGACAGTGAATCCTTGCCGACCGGAATAGTGACGCCGAGGGCCGGACAAAGCTCCATCGCGACGGCGTGCACGGCCTCAAAGAGGCGCGCGTCTTCACCCGGATGCCCTGAAGCCGCCATCCAGTTGGCGGAAAGCGCGACGTCGGATAGCCGCGGAATACGTGCCGCGATGATGTTGGTAACAGCCTCGGCGACGGCCATGCGCGCCGCGGCCGGCGCATCGATCAAGGCGATCGGCGCGCGTTCGCCGATGGCCATTGCCTCGCCGGTAAAACTCAAGAACGAGCTGGCGGTAACCGCGCAGTCAGCCACCGGAACCTGCCAGGGCCCTACCATTTGATCGCGAACCGCCAACCCCGACACGGTGCGGTCGCCGATCGTAATGAGGAAGCGCTTGTCGGCGACCGCGGGTAAGCGCAGGACGCGTTCGACCGCATCCCTGAGATCGAGATCCCGCGCCGAAAACGGCACGGACGGGGGCTCTAAACGCTCGGCCCGTTGGGTGATCCCGGGCGGGCTGCCCAGCAACACGCGCAGCGGGAGATTGACGGGTGTCTCTCCGCCGTCATGCACGATCAGATCGCGTGCTTCGGTGGCCTCGCCGATGACGGCGTAGGGACAGCGCTCGCGCGTGCAGAGGGCTTCGAGGCGATCGAGATCCTCGGGATTGATCGCGAGCACGTAGCGCTCTTGGGCTTCGTTACACCAAAGCTCCAAGGGCGAGAGGCTGGGATCGGCGCTCGGAATGGCGCGTAGATCGAGACGCCCGCCGCGAGCGCTTTGATCCAAGAGCTCGGGGACCGCGTTCGAGAGCCCGCCCGCGCCCACATCATGGATGGCAAGGATAGGGTTGTGCGGTCGGAGGGCGCAACAGCTATCCAAGACTTGCTGGCAGCGGCGCTCCATCTCGGCGTTGTCGCGTTGTACCGAGCCGAAGTCGAGCGCTTCATCCCCATGGCCCGCGCTCAGGGAGGAGGCGGCGCCGCCCCCGAGACCGATGAGCATCGCGGGTCCGCCGAGGACGACGATCTTGGCCCCGGCCGGGATGGTTTCTTTGTGGATATGTAGCAGGCGGATGGTCCCGAGCCCCCCGGCCAGCATGATCGGTTTATGATAGCCCCTCACCTCACCGCGCAGGGCTTGCTCGTAGGTGCGGAAATAACCGCACAAGGCCGGTCTTCCGAACTCGTTGTTGAACGCCGCGGCGCCGATGGGCCCTTGCAGCATGATGTCCAG
>JBIMKD010000074.1:0-15843 GCA_043673815.1 Chromatiales bacterium | reverse complement strand
AGCGCTGCGGAAGAATTCGACCGAAGCGGAGCGGTGCTTGTGGAGTCGACTGCGCGGTCGACGACTCGAGGGCATCAAGTTTCGACGTCAACAGATCCTTGGACCCTACGTCGTGGATTTCCTCTGCGTGGAGCCCAAAGTTGTCATCGAGGTCGATGGTGGCCAGCATGCCGAGCAGGTCTTGAACGACTTGCAGAGGACCGACTATCCCACGGTATCGGGTTATCGCGTGCGTCGATTTTGGAATCATGAAGTGCTTGGAGATCCTGAGGCGGTGTTGGAGAGCATTCGCGCTGCCTTGGTTGAGATCCCCTCACCCCAGCCCTGCATCCTCGGCGCGCCAAACAGGGCCCATCCCTGGCCCTGGCTTTCTCCCGGTGGGAGAGGGAGCTAACGGAATACCCATAGATTCTGCCGAAGAGCCTAACCTCTTATGCCTGTCCTTGAGACCAAGATCGATCCGAACACGCCCGCGTTTCAGCAGAACGCGGAGCATATGCTCGCCCTCGTCGATGATCTTGGAGTCAAGATCGCCAAGGCTCGGGAAGGCGGTCCGTCGGCCGCGCGCGAGAAGCACCGGCAACGCGGCAAGCTGTTGCCGCGCGAACGCATCGCCGCGCTGCTCGACCCGAGCGGTCCGTTCTTTGAGCTTTCGCCCTTGGCCGCCCTGGGACTCTATGACGATGAGGTCCCCTGTGCCGGGATCATTACCGGGATCGGCCAAATCCACGGCCGCGAGGTGATGGTGATCGCCAATGACGCCACGGTCAAAGGCGGAACCTACTATCCGCTGACGGCTAAGAAACATCTGCGGGCGCAGGAGATCGCGGCGGAAAACCATCTGCCCTGCGTTTACCTCGTGGATTCGGGCGGCGCTTTTCTACCGCTGCAAGACCAGGTGTTCCCCGACCGCGACCACTTCGGCCGTATTTTCTACCACCAGGCCCGGCTCTCGGCCCGCGGCATCCCCCAGATCGCCGTAGTGATGGGCACCTGTGTCGCGGGCGGAGCCTATGTTCCGGCGATGTCGGACGAGACCATCATCGTGAAGAACCAAGGCACGATCTTCCTGGGCGGGCCACCCTTGGTCAAAGCGGCGACTGCCGAGACCGTCGATGCGGAGACGCTCGGCGGAGGTGAGGTGCACTGCCGGCTATCCGGCGTCGCCGATCACCTGGCCGACAACGACGAGCACGCGCTCCGCATAGCGCGCGATGTGCTCGCGTATTCGAAGCCGCCTGAATCCGCTTTGACGCCAGGGCAAGTGTCCGCGCCCGGCTATGCGATCGAATCGATCTATGGCGTGATCCCGTGCGATCCGCGCTATACGTATGATGTGCGCGAAGTCATTGCGCGCCTCGTTGACGGCTCGGAGTTTCACGAATTCAAGGCCCTCTACGGCAAGACCTTGGTCTGCGGCTTTGCGCATATCGAGGGTTATCGCGTCGGTATCCTTGCCAACAACGGCATCTTGTTTTCGGAATCGGCGCTCAAGGGAGCGCACTTCATCGAGCTTTGTTGCCAGCGCAAGATCCCGCTGGTTTTCTTGCAAAACATCACCGGTTTCATGGTCGGCAAGAAGTACGAGCACGAAGGGATCGCCAAGGACGGCGCCAAGATGGTCGCGGCGGTCGCATGCGCGGCGGTGCCGAAACTGACCGTGATCATCGGCGGTTCGTTCGGGGCGGGTAACTACGCCATGTGCGGCCGCGCCTACGGGCCGCGGTTTTTGTGGATGTGGCCGAACGCGCGCATCTCGGTGATGGGCGGTGAAATCGCCGCCTCGGTCCTGGCCGCGGTCAAGCGTGAGGGCACGGAAGGGCGCGGGGAACGCTGGAGCGCGGACGAGGAACACGCCTACAAGGAGCAGATCCGGGGCCAATACGAGGCGCAAGGTCATCCCTACTACGCCACGGCACGGCTCTGGGACGACGGCATCATCGACCCGGCTAAGACACGCGAGGTCTTGGGACTGGGCCTGGCCGCGGTGAGGCACGCGCCGACACGCGCCACGCGCTTTGGTATCTTTCGGATGTGAGCCGATGCCCGCGACAAACTCTTTATCTGTCACCACCGACCGGCGCGGCGTGTGTACCTTAACGCTACAGCGCCCGGAACGGCACAACGCCCTCGATGCCGACCTCATCGGCGCCCTGCTGTCCCACTTGCAAGCGCTGGAACGCGATCCCACGGTTCGCGTCTTGATCCTGACCGGGAGCGGTGAATCCTTTTGCAGCGGCGGCGATCTGGATTGGTTCACAGCCCTCGCCGGCCAGGAACCGGGATCGCATGATGATGAGATCAAAACGTTCGCCCCGCTGTTACAGACCCTCCATGGACTGAGCAAACCGAGCATCGCGCGTATCCAAGGCCCGGCCTACGGCGGCGGCGTGGGTCTCATCGCTTGCTGTGATCTGGCCATCGCCAGCGACAGCGCCCGCTTTGCCCTTGCCGAGCTCAGGCTGGGTCTGCTGCCGGCCATGATCGCGCCCTATATTCTTCAGGCCATCGGCCTGCGCGAGACCCGCCGCCTGGCCTTTACCGCTGAAGCCATCGGCGCCGAGGAAGCTCTGCGGATCGGCTTGGTGCACCAGGTCGTCAAGCCTAGCGAATTGGATCGCGCGCTGGATATCCAAATCGAGCGCGTGCTCAAGTCAGGGCCGGCGGGGATCGCCGAGTTCAAGCGCTTGACGACGAGCTATTCGCCGCTACCGCACGGAGATTTACACACGGTTGAGGCCTTCCTCGCGCGGCTGCGCGGCTCGCCAGAGGCGCGCGAAGGGATCGCGGCTTTTGTGGAGAAGCGCAAACCGTCCTGGCAAGACATCGCATGACCATCCGCTATCCAAAACGAATCAAGCTGGTGGAAGTCGGCGCCCGCGACGGCTTGCAGAATGAGCCCACAATGCTCACTACCGGCACCAAGGTCGAATTCATCGATCGGCTGTCGGCGACGGGGCTCCCGGTCATCGAGGCGGCGAGTTTTGTCAATCCCAAGGCGGTGCCGCAACTCGCCGACGCCGAGGAGGTGTATTCCCGCATCGAGCGCAAGCATTCCGTACAGTATCCTGTGCTCTTGGCCAACCACAAAGGACTGGAACGGGCGCTCTCCGTCAACGCGCGGGCGATTGCCGTGTTCGCCGCCGCCACGGAGACCTTTAGCCAAAAGAACAGCCGCTGCAGCATCGCGGGGTCCATGGAACGCCTGGCCCCGGTCATCGCCGAGGCGCGCCAGCGGCGCATCGCGGTTCGTGCTTATGTCTCTTGCGCGTTCGGCTGTCCCTACGAGGGTGCGGTCGCCGCGGAGACCGTGGCCAAGCTCGCCGGTGATTTTTATCGGCTCGGCTGTGAGGAAATCGCCCTCGGTGACACCGTTGGCTTGGCGACGCCCTTGCAAGCGAGGGACGTGTTCGCCACCTGCGCCGGGGAAGTCCCGCCCGCGCGGCTCGCGCTACATTTTCACGACACTCGTGGCCAAGCGCTCGCCAACATTCTGGCCTGTCTCGGGCTTGGCGCCGAAGTGGTCGATGCGTCGGTGGCCGGGCTCGGCGGCTGTCCCTATGCCCCGAACGCGAGCGGTAACGTCGCTACCGAAGATGTGGTCTATATGCTCCACGGCATGGGGATCGAGACCGGCGTCGATCTCAATAAATTGATCGCGGTAGGCCGTTATATTTGCGCCATGCTCGGGCGTGAAAACCAAAGCCGCGTGAGCCGGGCAACCGAGCACCTGGAATCGCGGACATGAGACTTTGGGCAGCGAAAGCTATGCGTCACCTCACCTCTTCCGAAGAGGCGTTTTATTCTCACTGGTGATCCTGATTAGGAACCGCAGTGCTTCATTCACGGCCCCTGCATCAGGGAACGCTGCTGCTACATCCGAATCTAGTCGGACCACGGACCCACCGAAACTCTTCCGGCCTGCTCCAAATCTTCTTACCCTCAGATTCCTTAAATCATACTCCGGCCGAAGCTCATCGTCCGTTTCTTCTTCATACTCCTTTTGCTCCGCTGACGTTAGCTCTCTCGCGCTAATAACTCGAACAAGATCACCTCTCTCCGCGTATGACACGATCAACAGACGACCGCCCGACGATTCCCCAACGATAAGGTAGCGATACTCATCGTGAGAATGATCGGGGTCGAAGAAATCAACATATAGCGGATCGTTGAAAACGCTCTTTGCTTCGTCAAATGAGACACCGTGCTTTGATAGATTGGCCGCCGCTTTCTCGTCATCCCATTCGAAACCCACTGGACGAGTATAGCACCTGTCGCCTGAGCGGTCGACTCGTTCCCCGGACGGAAGGCCACAGGATGGGTTGACTGGCGCCAGAGCTTGCGGCGGGTATGAGGGGTGGCGTCGGCCTGACGATGGATTGGGTTATGCTTGGAACAAGCATCCTGTTGTGACATTACCGGTTATCTATGAACATTGAAACCCGCGTCACCATCGACCCTGATATCTGCCACGGCAGACCCTGCATTCGGGGCTTGCGTTATCCCGTTGAGGTGATCCTGGAGCTCTTGAGCTCTGGGATGAGCATCGACGAGGTTCTAGAGGACTACAAAGATCTGGAGCGCGAGGATATTCTCGCTGCCCTCGCCTTTGCGGCGCGCCTCGCGCAAGTGAAGCGCATTCAGCCCCGCGCGGCGTGAAATTCATTGTCGATGCACAGCTCCCGCGACGGATTGCGCTGCGTCTGCGGGAGGCGGGTTGCGACGTCGGTATCGCCGCCGCGTTCATGACCTCAGTAAGGTAATGGACGGCGTACGTGCTGATATTTCAGACTCCTCGGCAAAATCTAGGGGTATTCCGTTAACTCCCTCTCCCGGTGGGAGAGGGAGTTAACGGGTACAAACCGGTATGATCCTTTACAAAACAAACCGGGCACATGGTTTACATCCGTTAAGGTATTGGCGAGGAGGAAACGGTCCGCGGGGATGTCCTTGACAAAGCTATGACAGGATGGGCTGAGGCACGAAGCCCATCATTCGCGATTGATGGGCTGCACTGATGCTCTTCTGCCGCCGGGCGCTTGGCCGTTACATTTTCAAAAACACATCCACCTCCACGCCGGCCTGCTTGAGGACGGCGCGCAATGTCCCTTCCGGCATGTCGCCGGGATGGTTGGGAATGGCGGTATAGTGCCGCGTGGCGGGATTAAACCAAATTCTCGTGAGAGCCGACGGCTTGGCGATGAAACTCAAAGCCCAGCTGCTTCAACCTGCACGATCTCGCGATAACGGAAACCGGCAAGCCGGCCCATCAAGCATTGACGATCAGCGGATAGTCGAAGGCTTCACGCGCTAGTGGCAGTCGCACGTCGGCTGCCTCACCGGTCTGTGCCTCGATCAGTTTCTTGGCCACATCGCGGGCGATCTCGATGGTCTCCTCAATGGTGCGGCCCTGGGCGATCAAGCCCTGAACGTCGTCAGACGTGGCGACGTAGACGCCTTCCGGCAGCTTCTCGATGTGGAGATTGACGATCCTTTCCATATCAACCTTTCTCTTTAGCGGCTGGCCTGGGCCAGCAGCCCGTCAAGCATAGAAAGAAATGGACCCCGAATTTCGGACAGGGGCTTAAGCGAAAGTTCGCATCTCATCATGCCGCGTTGGGCAAGCTCTGTCCACCGAAATAAAGCGCATCGGGCGTGTAACGGTCCAGGGCCTGATGGCGGCGTGCCCATGCCCCGCTCCGCACGGGATCAAGCCGGGAGCGGCGCGGGCCTGGCGATCGCGTAGCCCTGGGCGTAATCGACGCCGATCACCCGCAGCCGCTCCAGGATCGCTTCACTCTCCACCGACTCCGCGATGGTCCGAAGCCCCAGGGTCTCTGCGATCCCTTGGATGGCCCGCACCACGGCGTCATCGAAGGGGTCCGCGGGGATGTCCTTGACGAAGTGGCCATCGATCTTCAGATAATCGACGGGCAGGGTCTTGAGATAGCCGAAGGAGGCCAAGCCGCTGCCGAAGTCATCGAGCGCGAAACGGCAGCCACGTTCTTTGATGGCACCCATGAACCTGAGCGCGTGCTTGAGATCGGTGATGGCCGCGGTCTCGGTGATCTCGAAGCAGATCCGCCCCGGCGGCACCCCGGCGGCATCCAGTTGCCCCAGCACGAAGTCGAGGAAGTCCGCATCGCAGAGCGACTGCGCCGAGACATTGATTCCGTAGCGCATCACATCGCCGCGCGCCGCGAGGTTTGACAGCGCCGCGCGCACCACCCAGCGGTCCACGGCCCGCATCTGCTGGTAGCGCTCGGCGGCAGGGATGAAGACACTGGGCAGCAGGAGACCCGCGTGCTCATCGGCGAGCCGCAGCAAGACCTCGCTGTACTCGACCTCGCGGCCGTGGTCGTTCAACGCGACGATCGGCTGCGCATAGAGGCGGAAACGGTCTTCCGCCAGGGCGCGGTGCAGGCGCGGGATCCATTGCATCTCGCCCCGCCGCTGCCGGAGCTCCTCATCGCTCGCCGCGTAGACATGCACGCGATTGCGGCCCTTGTCCTTGGCCGCATAGCAGGCGCGATCGGCGGCGCTCATGACCTCCGCGAGGGTGTCCCCGCCTTCGGGGATGGCGACCAGCCCGATGCTGGCGCCGACGCTAAAACGCTTGTCCTCCCAGGCGAAAGGAAACTCCTGGATGGCCTGCACCAGATCTTTCGCGATCCGGACCGCGTGCTCCTCCGGGCAGTGCTCCAGCAGGACGCCAAACTCATCGCCACCGAGGCGCGCCAAGGTATCCCGCTTGCGCAATGGCCGCTCGAGCACGGCCGGGAGCTGGCGCAGGAGGGCATCGCCGGCCGCATGACCACAGGTGTCGTTCACGAGCTTGAACTGGTCGAGGTCGAGATAGAGAAGCGCGTGCGGGTCTTTTGTGTCGGCGCCCGCGAGCACCCTTTCCAGGCGGCGCTCCAGCTCGGCCCGGTTGACGAGGCCGGTGAGCGAGTCATGGCTCGCTTGATGCCCGAGTGCCGTGGCCTCGCGGCGCTCGGTGATGTCGTGGAAGATGCCGACGAACCGCCTCGCCTCGCCGGCCTCGTCGTAGACGAAGCGGCCGAAGGCGGACAGCCAGCGCGTCTCGCCGTCGGCGCGCAGGATGCGGTGTTCGGAGGCATAGCGCGTCTGATTGTTTTTTGCTTCCTCGATCGCCCGCCGAACCCCCTCCCGATCGTCGGGGTGGACGCGCTCGCGCCACATGTCCGCCGTGGCTTTGCCGCCCGGCGCGGGATCGTAACCGAGGATCCGGAAGTGGGTCTCCGACCAGATCGCCTTGCCCGTCTGGAGGTCCACGTCCCAGGTGGCCATGCCGGTGCCGTGCACGGCCAGGCTCAGCCGCTCCTCGCTCGCGCGCAGCGCGGCCTCGGCCCGCTTGCGCTCGGTGATGTCGCGGGCGATTTTCGCCGCCCCGATGATGTGTCCGGCGGCGTCTCGAACCGGCGAGATGGTCAACGAGATGTCAAGGAGATTTCCATCCTTGCGTCGGCACACGGTTTCATATTGAACGAACGCTTCGCCACGCTGAATGTTCTCCAGAATGCGCGACTCCTCATCGACGCGGTCCGGAGGGATCAGCAGCGTGGCCGGCATTCCGATGGCTTCTTCCGCCGTGTACCCGAAGAGACACCGCGCTCCCTTGTTCCAGCTCTGGATAATGCCATCCAGGTCCTCGCCCATGATGGCATCGTCAGAAGACGTGACAATAGCGGCCAGGTGCCCCATGGCCGCTTCCGCTTGGTGGCGCGCGCTGATGTCCTCAATGGCGAGCAGGATCAACGCTGGGCGGTCTTCGCGGGACAGCTTGTGGGCGTTGAGGAGCATGGTTTTCTGGCCGATCTGGGGGAAGTGATGCTGAACCTCGAAGCCCTCGAAGTCCTGCTCGTGGAGTAGCACCTCTTCCAGCAGTCTGCGCAGGGCAGGAATGTCCCACTGCCGGTTGCCCAGATCATAGATCAGACGCTCGTTTCTGCCGGCTGGACTCCGAAGGTCCGGTAGAAAGCCGCATTCGCCGTCTCCACCCGCAGCTCGCGGTCGAGGACGATGAGCGGTTTGCGCATCGTCTCCACGATGGCCTGGTGGTAGTCGCGCTCCTCGCGCAGCTGCTCCTGGTAGCGCTTGATCTCGTCGATGTCGAGCAGCACCACCACCGCCCCGTCGATCCTGTTGTCCTCGGTGCGGTAGGGATGGACGCGCATGGTGTACCAGCGGCCGTCGCGGCCCCGCACGTCCCGTTCCCGGACCTGGACCTCCTCGATCACCTCCCCGATCAGCGCCTCCAGATCGGGCACGTCCACGTTGGCCTTGAGATCCCCGATGGGCCGGCCGAGGTCGGCGGGCAGGAGGTTCATGATCTTGCGCGCCCCCGGGGTCAGCCGCCGGATCCTCAGATCCGGCCCCACCATGATCACCGGGATGGCGGTGCTCGCGAGCAGGTTCTGGAGGTCGTTGGTGGTCTGGTTGAGCTCCAGGTTGCGGTGCTGGAGCTGCTCGTTGACCGTGGACAGCTCCTCGTTGGTCGACTGCAGCTCCTCCTTGGCGGTCTCGAGCTCCTCGTTGGTGCTCTGCAGCTCCTCGTTCGCGGACAGGGTCTCCTCGTTGGCCGAGCGCAGCTCCTCATTGGCGGCGTCCTGCTGCTCGACCAGCGATTGCAGGTACTCGCGGGTGGAGGATAGCTCCTGGCGGAGCTGCGCGGTCTCGCCCTCCGGCTCGGTGAGCCCCTCGCGCCCCGCCGGCGGATGAGCCCTCGCAGCCCGCCACCCGAAGAGGCGCGCGCGCCAGCCGGAGGGCCGCTCGGGCCCGGTGGTCACCTCGGATGCGCCGCCTTCCTCGAAGAGCACGAGGCAGCATTGCGCTTGCGCCTCGTGCGGCCGCACCGGCAGGACCTCGATCGCGACCTCACGCACTCCCTGCTCGTCGCGCAAGTGCAGGCCCTCGCGGCGCACTGACTCGCCTCGCGCCAGGGCCTCGTTCAAGGCGCTGCGGAGCTCCACGAACAGCCCCGGGCGGGCCATCTTCAAGAGGTTCATGGTCGGCTCCCCCGGCGGCGGCTCGAGGTAGGGACCGGTCCGCCCCCGGAACTGCAGGACGTCGAGACGCTCGTTGACGAGCACCCCGGGCGGGGCGTAACGGCTCAAGAGCAGCCGATCGGCTTCCTTCTGGAAGTCCGTCGGAGGCGAGCCCGGAGCGCGTGCCCGCGGGCCGGCCGCGCCCGGCGCCTGGTAGTCCTCGACCGCGAACTGCACGAGCGGCCGGCTGGCCGTGATCTGCTTCGCATAGATCTTGTTCGCCCGGTCCATCGACTCGAAGAGCCCGTTGAGCTCCCCCACCGTCTCGGAGGACCCCAAGACCAGGAATCCCGGGACGTTGAGCGCGTAGTGGAAGGTCGGCAGGATCCGCCGCTGCAGCGCCGGGGCCATGTAGATGAGCACATTGCGGCAACTGATGAGATCCACATGCGAGAACGGTGGATCGGCGGTCAGGTTCTGGCGCGCGAAGATGCAGCTCTCGCGGATCGACTTGTCGATGCGGTAGTGGTGGTCTTCCTTCTTGAAGAAGCGGTGCAGCCGCTCGGGCGTGAGCTCGGCCTCGATGCTCTCGGGATAGAGGCCGGCGCGGGCCCGCTCCAGCGAGCCGGGATCGCTGAGATCGGTGGCGAAGATCTGGAACGGACGGCGCAGGGACTTATCGTCGAAGAACTCCCAGAGCGCGATGGCGAGCGAATAGGCCTCCTGGCCCGTGGAGCACCCCGGTACCCACAGGCGCAGCGGCGTGTCCGCGGGCTTGGCCTTGAGGATCTCGGGGAAGACGCTGGTTTTCAGGGCCTCGAAGAGTGCGGGGTCGCGAAAGAAGCTGGTCACGTTGATCAAGAGATCCCGGTAGAGCGCCTCGACCTCGGGAGCATCCTGTTGCAGCCGCCAGGCGTAGGCCGCGAGCGAGGACTCGCCATGGAGCGCCATGCGGCGCAGGATGCGCCGGCGGATCGTGGTGTCGCGGTACTGGCTGAAATCGACCCCGATGGCGGCCCTGACCGCGCCGAGCACGCGCCTGAAGTGGTTTTCGCTCGCGGGCGGCGGCGCCTCGACCGAGCCCGGCGCGAGATCGGGGTGGGCGCAGATCTCGCCGAGCCGCCGGGCGATCCCCTCGGGCGGCAACACGAAGTCCACCGCGCCGCTGCCGATGGCGCTTTGCGGCATGCCGTCGTGGCGCGCCGAGCCCGGCTCCTGGGCGATGGTGATCCCGCCCACCGACTTGATCTCCAAGAGCCCGAGCGTCCCGTCCGAGCCCGTGCCCGAGAACACCACCCCGATCGCCTGGGCCTGCTGCTCCTGGGCGAGCGCGCGCAGGAAGTGATCGACCGGCAGGTGCGGACCGGACGTCTTTTCGCGCGGGGTCACCTGCAACACTCCTCGGGCGATCGCCATGGTGGTGTTGGGCGGGATGATGTAGACGTGATCGGCTTCGACCCGAAGCCCCTGGCTCGCCTCGACGACCGACATGTGGGTCGCCCGGGCCAGGAGATCGGTCAGCCGGCTCTCGTGGCGGGGATCGAGGTGTTGGATGATCACGAAGGCCATCCCGGTCTCTGCCGGCAGATGGGTGAGAAACTGGGTGAGGGCTTCGAGGCCCCCGGCGGAAGCGCCGATCCCGACGATGGAAAAAGGGCTTTCCGCCCCTTGCTCGTCAGGCGCATTCAACGTCGCGTTGGGTTCGGCTGGCTCATCCATCGGCATCGGCATGAGTAGAGTAAGATCGAGAAACGCGCTTTCTTGCCACGAGGAAGCATATGGCGTGGCTCGTGAGTTGTCAAAGGCGGCTGGTGAAACGGTCATCAGACTACCATCCCCGCGCACGGAGTTGCCGCAACCCTGCCGGGGGCCTGGAAAGTGCTCAGTGCCTGCGGCAAAGCCGACGACACACGCGTTGCGCGTCGGGATCTACGCTTCGCGCTCGAAGAAATATACTTCGCGGGCGGGGTATGAACCCCGCCCTTGACCAAAGGGGAGAGCTGCGCTTCTCCCCTTTGGAAACCCCATCGCTAAGGTACCCGCGGCAAGACCGCGGGGTATGCGTTAAATTACGCGGCTCGGCGTGCGCTTATTCGGCTTCGAAGACCTCGTCCAATGGCAGCGTGAGGCCGGGAAAGAGCAAAGTAGCGAAACGATCGCCCTTTCGATAACGCCCTTTCATCTCGTATCCATCGCTGCCGAGGGCATGCACTTCGATGGCCTGCGCCTTGGGATCCACGATCCAGTACTCGGCGACGCCAAAACGTGCATAGAGAGATTTTTTGTAGCCGCAGTCGCGTGCTTCCGTGCCCGGTGAGAGGATCTCGACCACCAGATCGGGAGCACCCCCGACGGCGTCATGGCCGATGATCGCGCGCCGCTCGGCGCGCACGAAGAGGAGGTCCGGCTGGGCCACCTCGCGATTGGCGCCTGCTCCAAACACCACATCCATCGGGGCATCTAAAATCGTCCCGAGCTTGCGCGCCCGCACATGGGCGAGGAGCAGGAACTCCAGATTGCGGGAGATTTGCTGGTGTACGGTCGTGGGTGAGGGGACCATGACGATATCTCCATCGAAGAGCTCGTAACGCTTGTCGCTCGTGGCGACGAGCGACCGATAGTCCTCGTAGCTGAACCGAATATGAGGGTTGGGGATGCTCACGGTATTCACCTCGCGCGCCCTGGGTTTCTTCAAGCGTAGCCCGCAATGGAGCGCAGCGCAATGCGGGAAATCTTTTACGCCACGATAGCGCGGATGGCCTGCTTCAGAGCGTTCTGATCTTCATCCGTGAGCCGCCCGAGCATCCTGCGCACTAGCGTGCGCTCGATGGTGGTGATGACTGGCTTGATCATCGAGGGCTTGAGCAGACCCCCCTGCCTGCCATCCGAAGCTATAGCCGGTCATACTCGGCATCGTCGGCGTTGTCCCACACCTTGGCGAAAGTCGCTTCGGCCGCCTTCGCGGCGGCCTGCACCAAGCGGCGATCCTCCTCGCGGGTTCTCAAAAAATCGACGAAGTCCTCCACTTCCGCCAGGCGCTGCGGCGGCAGCGTTTTCAGCTTCTCCAGGATGACCTGCTCATCGTGTTGATTCATGGTGCGGCTCTAGTGGGTTAGCAGGCGGATGACATCGTTTCCGTAGTCGGAGACCACCGGCTGGCTCGTTCGTCGGCGTGAGTATAGTAAGAACGAGAAACGCCCTTTCTTGCCACGAGGGAGCATATGGCGTGGCTCGTTAGTTGTCAAAGACGCCCGTCCTCGCTATAACCGCCGGCCAGCGGCGGTTTGATGCTTTATACTATCGCCTGATGAGACTTTGTGAAGCGACAGCGATCGTCACCGGCGGCGCCTCCGGCCTCGGCTGGGCGGCGGCAAGGCGCTTGCTCGAGGCCGGCGCGCGCGTAGCTATCCTCGATATCCGGCCTGCTCCAGCCGAACCGCTCGCCGAGCCCAGCTCGAATGGCCCTCTTTTTCTCGAAACCGACGTCACCTCGGAAGCCGCGGTGGACCGGGCGTTTGAGGTCGCCGCGGAACAGCTCGGCGGGATCAGCTTGGCCGTCAACTGCGCCGGCATCGTGCAGGCTCAACGCGTCCTCGGCGCCGAGCGCCTGCTCGATCAGGCGGAGTTCGCGCGGGTCATCGCCATCAATCTCATCGGCGCCTTCACCGTCTGCCGCGCTGCCGCCAACTGCATGCAACACAATGCGCCGAACGCCGAGGGTGAACGCGGGCTCATCATCAACACGGCCTCGATCGCCGCCTACGAGGGCCAGATCGGCCAAGCCGCCTACGCCGCCTCCAAAGGCGGCGTCGTCAGCCTCACGCTGCCGCTCGCCCGCGAATTCGCCGCGCTCGGCATCCGCGTCATGGCGATTGCGCCGGGCCTCTTCGATACCCCGATGCTCGCGGGCTTACCCCAAAAGGCGCGCGCCGGCTTGGCTGACCAGGTCCCTTTTCCCAAGCGCTTGGGCAGTCCCGGCGAATTCGCCGCGCTCGTTTGCCATATCTATGAAAACCCGATGCTGAACGGCGAGGTAATACGCTTGGACGGCGCGCTACGCATGCCACCGAAGTGAAAGCTTGTGAATAAGGCGCTTCCGCAGAATTTGTGGATCAGTGCAGAGACGGTCTGGCAACGATCGTATGATAATCTGTGTTTATTTGAGCCTGGCCACGAGTTTTCGGGTTCGAGACTTCGAGGCAAGGTAAGTGCGCCAAGATTAACTCCCTCTCCCTTCGGGTGGGGGTGAGGGGATAGAGAGACCGATGAGCAGTCTGGCGCGGGCGCTGCGGAAGAATTCGACCGAGGCGGAGCGATGCTTGTGGAGTCGATTGCGCGCTCGACGGCTCGGGGCGTCAAGTTTCGACGTCAACAGGTCCTGGGACCCTACATCGTGGATTTCCTCTGCTTGGAGCCCAAAGTCGTCATCGAGGTCGATGGTGGCCAGCATGCCGAGCAGGTCTCGAACGGCTTGCAGAGGACTGACTATCTCAAGGCATCGGGTTATCGCGTGCGTCGATTTTGGAATCATGACGTGCTTGGAGATCCTGAGGCGGTGTTGGAGAGTATTCGCGCTGCCTTGGTGGAGATCCCCTCACCCCCGCCCTCTCCCGGGTGGGAGAGGGAGTTAACGGAATAGCCATAGATTCTGCTCTGAGCGCGATGCAACTTCCGATCTGGACGCCTAGCTCACCGCGGGTCGATGCGGCCAACATGACCCGTTTCATGACCATGGTGCAACGAGAGTATGCGCCTAGTGTCACGGACCATGCGTCGTTGTATCACTGGTCGATAG
The DNA here is from genome assembly GCA_043673815.1 of Chromatiales bacterium. Classification (GTDB taxonomy): domain Bacteria; phylum Pseudomonadota; class Gammaproteobacteria; order JACCXJ01; family JACCXJ01; genus USCg-Taylor. Next base: position 2,040 of record JBIMKD010000074.1, on the reverse strand, counting down.
GCGTACCGGAAAAATTCTGGCCTGCGGTTTGGCGCTTCTGCGACATCAAGCATTCCCGCGCTTGGGATACGGTGCTGGAGCATCCAACACGCATGCCCGGTGCGCGGTGGTTCAGCGGCGCGCGGCTCAACTTCGCCGAAAATCTATTGCGGCGGCGCGACCGGCATCCCGCGCTCATCGCCTGGAACGAACGCGGCCGTTACCGCGCCGTCTCTTACGCCGAGCTTTATTCCGAGGTGGCAAGGCTCGCGCGCGCGTTACAGGCCGAGGGCGTCGTCGCAGGCGATCGGATCGCCGGTTTTTTACCCAATATCCCGCAGACCGTCACGGCCATGCTGGCGAGTGCCAGCTTAGGCGCCATCTGGTCGTCGTGCTCACCGGATTTCGGCAGCGCGGGCCTTTTGGATCGCTTCGGCCAAATCAAGCCCAAGCTGTTATTCACGGCCGATGGTTATCTTTACGGCGGCAAGCGCATCGATTCATTGGAACGCGTCAGGCAAGCTCTGCCACACCTGCCTGAGGTGCAACGCGTGATCACCGTACCCTATCTCGATGCGGGGGAAACCACCCGCCGCTCGCTACCGCAGAGTGTTCTTTATGCGGATTTCTTAGGGCCAGAGCCGCTGCCCGATTCGCCTTTCGCGGCGCTGTCCTTCGACCACCCACTTTATATCCTGTACTCCTCGGGCACGACCGGGAAGCCCAAGTGCATCGTCCACGGCACCGGCGGCACGCTCATCCAGCACCTGAAGGAATTGGCGCTGCACACGGACCTCAAGCCCGAGGACCGGATATTTTACTTCACCACCTGCGGATGGATGATGTGGCATTGGCTCGTGTCGAGTCTCGCGCTCGGCGCCACCGTAGTTCTCTACGATGGCTCGCCCGTTCATCCCCAACCCCAAAGTTTATTCGACCTCACTGAGCAGGAACGGCTGACGGTCTTCGGCACCAGCGCCAAGTACCTCGCGAGCCTCGAGAAGGCCGGCGTCAAGCCGCGCGCGACGCATCGGTTGGATGCGCTCAAGACGATCCTGTCCACCGGCTCGCCGCTTGCCCCGGCATCCTTCGATTACGTCTATCGGGATATCAACGAGGACCTCCAGCTCGCTTCCATCTCCGGAGGCACCGACATCATCTCGTGCTTCGCCTTGGGCCATCCCTGCCTGCCGGTCTATCGCGGCGAGCTACAGTGTCGCGGACTGGGAATGAAAGTCGAGGTCTACGACCAGGCCGGGCGATCCATCGCGGGTGCGAAAGGTGAGCTTGTATGCACCGCCCCGTTTCCCTCAATGCCGATAGGCTTTTGGAACGATCCCGATGGGACTGCTTACCGCCGCGCCTACTTTGAGCGCTTCCCGAATGTCTGGGCCCACGGGGATTACGCCGAGATCACCCAACGCGAGACTGTGATTATATACGGCCGCTCCGATGCCACGCTCAATCCAAGCGGCGTGCGCATCGGCACCGCCGAGATCTACCGCCCCATCGAGGCCATGCCCGAGATCCTCGAATGCCTGGCCGTGGGCCAAGAATGGAACAACGACGTGCGCATCATTCTGTTCGTGAAGCTGCGCGAGGGCCTGACGCTCGACCAAGAGCTCATCACTCGCATCAAGAAACTCATCCGCGAACACGCTTCTCCGCGTCATGTACCCGCCAAGGTGATCCGAGTCCCTGACATCCCCCGCACCCGCAGCGGCAAGATCGTCGAGCTTGCGGTACGCGATCTCATTCATCACCGGCCAATAGAAAATCTCGAGGTCCTGGCGAATCCCGAGGCGCTGGAGGCATTCAAGCGGTTTCCCGAATTAGCCGAGGATTAAGGGGAATTAGGGGACAGTTGCGGCTTGGCAATGCCGTGTACTTTAGTGGGTGTGAGTCCCACCTGGGTAACCGCTAGCCCGGATTTCTCACCGATAGCCAAGAAAAAGGCCGTATCTCGTGGCATAATATGTGTGCGATCAGCATGTTATGCGCAATGACGAGGACGGCCTTATGGAAACACAGTGTAACGGGTGGCAGATGGAATTTCACGGT
>JBIMKD010000073.1:0-2385 GCA_043673815.1 Chromatiales bacterium | reverse complement strand
GAAACGCCTGACCCGCTTGCCATTGAAGAGACTCTCTGTGTCAGCACAGGCAAAGGATATGATGGCCACGCACTATACTAACGACTAGCGTTAGTATTGTAAAGCGCCAGCATAACCTCTGAGGTCCAAGATGCCCAACGCGTTGTTGGGCGTCGTTTACACACATATCGCATCAGCAAGCGCGCGCAAGAGCTTCGCGCCGTCGCCGCGCCACGCACTGCCGTGCATACACGCGAGTGTTGTCGGACCAGTTGAGGCCAATCTCTCCAACATCTGGCGCGCATTCTTTGTGTGAGAGAAATAGTCCATTCCGTGACGGAACGCCTCGCTTGGTCCGAGAATGTCCAACTCGGTAATGGGCGGATTTTCAGCGCCGCCCTGCGTGAACAGATCACCGCACAGAAGCGTTCGGGTCCGTTCTTCCATCAGGAAGCCGCATTCCCACGCGTGCGGAAGGTGGGGTGTGTCAAACCACCGGACGGAGTGTTTTCCGAGGGACAGCGACTCGCCGTCAGCGAGCGCGCGAGGCGACCGGTCCGCAAGATCATTGATGGATACGAGTGCTGCGACGGCTCCGCACAGGGGCGCGGACTGCGGAGCCGAGGCAAGCCATTCATTGAGCGACCCGCACTCGTCGGCCTCGACGTGTGAGAAGGCGATGTGACGAAGACGTTGGGGCGGAAGGATGCTTGCGACCGCCTCGCGCACGAGCGAAAACATCTTCCGCGGCCCCGTGTGAAAGATCAGTGGCTCATCGTCATCAATGAGGTACTGGTTGAATGAAAAGCCGCCGCCTGGCGTGGTTACAGGTGTGCTAATGCGGTAGATCCCATCGGCAACCTCGTGAACATTAGTTCCCGACTGCTTGTTCGTGATCGCCATTTGACTCTCCTGGTACCACAGCGAACCTAGTATGACATTCGGCGCAGCGACGCCCAACGTTCCGCTTCACCGGCGTGCAGCCGGAGGCGCGAGCCCGCCGGCTGCGCGTCCGGGTGCACGTAGCAAGTCATTGAGAAAGAGAAAATAGCGGTAGCGAGATTTGGGTCGAAGTATCGGATCCTTTACGCACAGCTCGGCCATTCCCGCTGCCGAAAGGACTTTCCCGACAAGCGGTATGTCCCCTAGCTTTAGCTTTCGCCGTTGAAAGTCGACACCCTCTCCTACGTCCGAAGCCCATGCATCACAGGCCTTCTTGAAGTCGCTAACTATTCTTTTCGATTCCACCTTGGCTCGAAGGCCGCCCTCATCCCGAAGAGCGAACAGCCGTGCACACCAATCGCGAAAGTTTCTGGCGTTCTTCGAATCCCTGACCTCAAGCGTTGCTGTGCGTAGGGAAGTGCGGTGGCATTGTGCATAATGAAGCACGTACTCAGCGACAGGAGGTATGTCAACGTCGAAGATAATCGGGTGTACTTCACTCTCATCGGAGACCTGAGCTTCAAAATCGCTAATAAACTCTTCGGGCACCGGGCTCACGAGAGCCATTCTTGGATCATCTATCACCGGCCGAAGATACGTTGACCGCACTGGGTCAAGGCTAAGCGGAACGCGAAGCTCGCGGGCAAGCTCCAAGTAGAAGTGAGCCCGCGCAACGGTCAGTCCGCTGTTTAGGAGGAAACTTGGTATTCCGGTCCACACTGGCTTGATACGGTCGAGAGCCCGCGTTATCTCGGCGTCGCAGGCGTACTCGGCAGGGATGAGGCGTGGCGGCGTCTTGTCAATGCGATCCATCATCGGCTTTTCGGAGGAATCGAGCAGCAACCATCGATGCCAGTCATCCAGCGACATGGCCGGCGGCTTGTCGCGCCACGCGGGTAGTGGCATTGCGTCCAGTCGCTCGCCGACCTGCTCCCTCATTGAATCGCGAATGAACACACCCTTGATGACATCTGGGAAGAGTTCATGCGCGTGAGAGACCGTACCGATGTCGAATAGGACGGAATCGACGAGAAGCGCGTCGTGAAGAACAATGGTCTGGATGACGTTGGCGAGATGTGGTCCGCCCGGTTCTTCGACCAGCTGCCTTGGCGTAAGCCATGGAACCTCGCTGGTCTCGAGCTGAGTCGCGATGACCTCCAACGAGTGCCCGCTTACCAAGACTGCTCTCGAGCGATCCAAGCGCTCAATGGGCGCGACGCGTGCATCCACAATCAGCCTTGACATACGATCCCCCTTCCGCGCCTAACGACACAAGGTCAGCCGCGCCCGCCCCCGACCTCGGCTAGGGCCACGGCGATCCCCGGGCGTCGGCTGGAGCGCCTGGTTCAAGTAAGCCGCTACGCGGCAGATTTGGTTCATTGAGGTTGGCTGTCGCAATGCGGTTTACCGGCGGTTGATCGGCCGCCGCCCTTTAGCCCTCATCTCAACTCTGTTCTCCTGTCG
>JBIMKD010000072.1:0-3032 GCA_043673815.1 Chromatiales bacterium | reverse complement strand
TTACGATGATCCTCTTCTTACCTGGGATCGTGTCATTAAGAACTGCGTGCAGGCTGGCGAACGAGCGCAACGTCAAGATCGCGGCAGCGCTTGCGGAAGGTAAGGTGGTTGGGTACTTTGCCGGCCGAATGGAGTTTGGGCCCCGCGCTCTTGGGGCTCGCTCGATTTTGGGAGATCCTCGCCGACCCGAGACACAGGCCGTGATGAACCTCAAGATCAAACACCGCGAGTCTTTTCGACCGTTCGCGCCGGCGGTCCTGGTGGAGGATGTCGGCGACTATTTTGATTTCGAAGGTGAAAGTCCGTACATGCTGATGGTGGCTCCCGTGCGAGGGGATCGCCGCCGGCTTCCGGCGCCTTCCGGGCCGGGAGCTGCGCAAGGGGAGGATCTTTTGGCACTCATCAACCAGACCCGCTCGGATTTGCCTGCCGTGACTCATGTGGATCACAGCGCTCGCATCCAAACCGTGAGGCGTGAGGTCAACCCCGATTTCTACGATCTGATCAGCGAGTTCAAGCGACTCACCGGATACGGGGTTCTAGTTAACACGTCGTTTAACGTCAGAGGGGAGCCAATCGTCTGCTCTCCACGAGACGCTTACAGATGCTTTATGCGCACCGAGATAGACCTTCTAGTTCTGGAGAGTTATCTGTTATGGAAGAGCGACCAACCACCCTTTGTTGAAACCGACGATTGGAAGCGTCAGTATGAGTTGGATTGAGCATAGCCTGATTAGCCGACGCGTGAGACGATTCGGCAGACGCTGCCTCCTGCCGATTGCGGAGGAATTGCGAAGCAGGGGATATGGTTTCTTCCCCACCACTCTTGAACGGGGCTGCAATAGCTATTTTGTGAAGCCTTCACAACGAAGCATGTCCCTTTGCAACTTTGAGCTCGGCGGTCTCGACTCGTTCGAGCGCTTAGGAGAGACGCTTGAGGTGCAGTGGACTCACGAAGGTCAGAGCTCGCTGGCGGCGACCGCCCGGGGTCAGGGCGATCTGGCTCGATGTCTGTATTCTGTGGACGACCAGTCCGGCGAGGTTTCTCCATTCATTTATGTGATGTTCTAACGAGGCCCTGCCTCAGACCGTCGAGCATGTCGGGGTGTACGCCGAAGGCGCCGGCCGGTCTGAGGCAGGGCCTCGTTAGAAAAAGAGGAGCCCCGGGAGCATGGCAGGGGTTGTACCCTGCGCCTACGTAATAGACCCTGTTCGGGTCGGTGGCCACATGGGCCGCGCTCTCCGGGAGCTCCAGCATCATGGTACGCAAAAACGTCGCAGAGATCCTCTCGAATCACGTGACCTTCGAGCTGGAAGCCATCGACCGGATGTATCTCAATGCCTACGTGCCGTCGCTGCAGACCGGCGGCGGATTCGTCTGGTTCGTGAAGACGCAGCTGGGGGCGCGGGTGCCCTCCACGATGATCGTGGCGCCGATGAGCCAGCGGTTCGTCGACGCCATTGAGCGCTTCGTCGCGACGCAGGGGCTCGACCTGGTCACCTTCGAAAAGGGCCAGCGGAAGGACGATGTCGCGCAGAAATATCTGGCGGCGTTCGAAGGCGACGAGGGCGTGCTGTTCATCGGCAAGGCCCAAGAGAAGGCGAGCGTGTTCCGCACGGAAAAACGCACGGATGCGCAGGGCGTCAAGTATCCGTGGATCATCCGATCGACGGCCATGGTCAATCACTACTACCTCTACATTCTCGACAAGGACTTCGGGCCGCTCTTCATCAAGTTCTGCTCCTATTTCCCGTACCCGGCGAAGCTCTGTCTGAATGGGCACGAGTGGTTAAAACGACAGCTGACGCAGCGGGAGGTGCCGTTCGAGCCGTTAGACAACGGCATCCGCTCGAGCGAGGCCCCGGCTCGCGTCCAACGTATCGCCGATACGCTGGACGCCACCAAGATCGACGCGGTCTTTCGCAAATGGCTGCGTCGCGTCCCGCACCCGTTTGCCCCGGCGCACCGTGCCGCAGGCTATCGCTATCAGCTGTCCATTCTGCAGGCGGAATTCGCGCTCACCCAGGTCCTCGATCGGCCCGTGACCGGTCGCTGTTTCTTCGAAGAGGTCATCCGCGAGAATCTCGATGTCGGGCGCCCCGATCAGATGCAGCTGATCTTCGATCGCCGCGTCACGCGCCGCACGCCCGGCAGCTTCCGCACGCGCGTCCTCACGGAAGGCGTCGTCCCCTCGCTCCACGTGCAGTACAAAAAGTCGAAGGTCAAGCAGTACCACAAAGAAGGGCAGGCCCTTCGCACCGAAACCACCATCAACGACACCTACGATTTCGAGATTGGTCGTGCGCTCCGCAATCTGCCCGCCCTGCGGGAGATCGGCTTTACCGCCAACCGACGGTTGTTACACGTCGAATCACTGAGCCACGATTGCCTGATCGGGGAAGACACCCTTGCTGCTGTGAGTCAGTCGATCGTCGTGCACGACCAACGCGCCGCCGGTCTCCGGTTCGGGGACCGCCGGGTCCTCGCGTTGATGCAGACCCTGTGTCTGTTTGCGTTGAGTCCCACCGGCTTCCGTCATCGCGACCTCCGCCCCCGCGTCGCCCAACTCCTCGGCCGCGATCCAGACGCGTACGCGGCCGGGCCGATGACCTACGATCTGCGACGGCTGCGGTTGCACGGCCTCATCGAGCGTGTCCCGCAGAGCCATCGCTACCGCATTACCGCGCTCGGGGCTCGCGTCGCAATGCTCTACGTGCGACTCTACGCCCGGGCCATCCGCCCGGCGGCCTCGCTCCGACCAGCAGGCTCGGTTCGCGGCCGACAAGCCTTTGATCGTCTGGACGCGGCGCTCGCCCACTTTCTTGAGGAGGTTAAACTTGCTGCCTGAAAAACTTGACTCAAACAGTCATACTTCTTGGGGTCAAGACTCCTAGATCGTCCGCCGGGCGGCGCGAGCCGTGACGAGGGCCAGCCCCAGGAAGAGCAGGCCGCCGGCGACGTGCGCAAGGCCGCTCTCGTCGTGCAGCCAGGGCAGGGCGTTGCCGATGCTCTGGAACGGCCCAATAGTTTC
>JBIMKD010000071.1:0-2834 GCA_043673815.1 Chromatiales bacterium | reverse complement strand
TGCTTCCCAGTCGCTGCGCCTCCTGCGGTTTTTCCGATCCCTGGCTCTGAATAGGCACGAACGAGCGTACATTCACGGTGCGCTCCTGTAAAGGCGTCTCAATGTGGTGAGCGCGCAATTTATCGTGGATGGCGAGGCGTAGCTCGTGGTCGACCAATGCACGTTGCGCCAGCTCTTTGACGAATACCTGTACTTCGATATTGATAGCACCCTCCGCAAAACCGACGATCACCACGGCCGGGTCCGGGTTCGGCATGACCAAGGGGTGGGCCCGCACGGCATCGGAGATCACCCGGTGCGCGAGTGCGAGATCGGCCCGGTAGGCGATGCTCACGGGAATGACCACACGCGTGGTCGTATCGGACAGCGTCCAGTTTATGACCTCACCAGTGATGAGGGTCTTGTTGGGAACGATCAGCTCGCGCTTATCCGCATCGGTAATGGTCGTCGCCCGGATGCGGATGCGGGTGACGGTGCCCGTGATGTCTTTGACCGTCACGACGTCACCCATGCGGACCGGTCGCTCGAACAACAGGATCAAACCCGATACGAAGTTGCCGAAGATCTCCTGCAGTCCAAAACCGAGCCCCACGCTGAGCGCCGCGACCAACCACTGGACCTGGGACCACTGACCACCGATCGTATTGAACACCACGACCATGCCGACGACGGCGATCACGTAGCGGGCGATCTGGGTGATAGCATAACGGCTGCCGGGTTCGATAGACAGCCGCCGCAGCAAGGCGACCTCGAGCACTCCAGGAACATTACGGACGGCGACCCCGACGATGATGGCAAGCACCAGGGCCAGCGCCAGATCCGCTAAGGTGATCGGTTCCCATCGCTCTTGTCCGTCTGTGACTACCGCGTATTGCCAGACTGTTACCGTATCCAGTATACGAAGTGCCGGGAGCACCTCGGCCCAGATGAGCCAGAGTCCCACGATCGCAGAGAGGACGATCAGCGTCCGCAGCAAATGGCGGGTCTGCCGATCGATGGTCGGAATGTCGATCTCGGGAATATCGAGCTGCTCCGGGACGCTCTCGCTGGTGGCGCCGGCCCCGGCCTTCGCTGCCTCGGCCGCCCGAGCGGCTGTACGTTGCTCTTGGGCCTTGATCAAGGCGTGCTTGCGGTTTTCGACCGTCAACCAGCGGATAGCGAGGTCGTGTGCAATGACCGCGCCGGCAATGAGCCAGACGGTAGCGACTAGCTGGCTTTCGAGTTGCAGCGCAGTGTAGTAATAGCCGGCGGCGGCCAATCCCACCAGCACGAGCGGCAAGCCGATAGCCATGGGATACCATAGGACACGCAGCCGCGCGAGCCATCCATGCGGGTGTTCCTTCAGATGGGCTTCGAGCGCGCCTCCCTCGGGCCGCAGCAGGCGCTGGAGGAACACGGCGAAGGCGAAAAGACTGATGATGAACGCGACCCGGCCCAGGCTGTCCCGGTAGGTTTCCTCGGCCTCCCAGCCGGCCATCGACGTCACGAAGACGGCGGGTAGCACGATCAGCATCAGCCACGGCAGGTGCCGGCGGAATAGCCTGAGCGCCTGTTCCTGCCAGCCGAAATGCAGCTCCCCAATCCCTTTGGGGCGGCACAAGAGAGAAAACGTATGGAAGAAAAACAGCGACACCGCGAGCCGCTGGAATGCCGTGCCCAGCGCCCGAGTGAACTCCGACCCCGCGGCCATCCCCTCTAGGTTCCAGCCGAGGAAGTAGAGAAGCAGCGGCCAGGGGGCGGCCACCAGCAGGGTGAGTCCCAGCGCCTGCACGGTGAGGATGAAACGGTCCGAATAGGGCCTGCTCACTTGCTCGGCGACTATCCCGAGCGTGAGGAACGCGCGCCGGCGGATCAAAAACACCGCGCCGAACAGAAACAATGCGAAGGCCACCCAGAAGGGCGTCCGCAGCGCCGGCGCGATCAGCCTCTCGCTGGACTCGGCCCAATTAAGCGGAGACAGCATCCAACCGGTTGCGAGCGCGAGATCCCGGAGGGTGGCCAGGCCCACGGGACGCGCGCTCGGGATCCACAACAACCGTTCATCCAGGAACAGCGCGTATCGTTGCTCCTGATTGAGCAGCTGCTTCTGCAGAACGTCCAGATCGCCGAGGGCCCGCAGGTAACTCGTATAGGCATCCGCCAGCCGGGCCAGCAATTCTCGCTGATCTTTCACGAGCCCACGGAGATCCGCTCGGATCATCTTCTGCTCTTCGAGCGGCAGGCCGCCGGTGTTTCCTTCGCTCATAAGCCGATCGAGCGCCCGTTTAAGCACTCGCAAGGAGCGGCGGCGCTCGTCGATTCGCAATTGAGCTAGGCCCACTTCCCCGATGATCTCCTGGCGTTCCTGGGTGTCCTCGCGGTACCGGTGAAGTTCCCGCAGTCTTCTGCGTTGCTCGCGCAGCACTTGGCCGAGCGCCTGGCTCAGCCCCGCGATATCGAGCTTCTGTTTGACGCTCTGGAAGTTTTGCTCAAGCTGATCGAGTTGCTTACTTGTGCGCTCGCGCTCGGATGTGGTCGTGCTCAGGTCCTTGACGACCGAAGCCAGCTCGCGGCTGAATTCGGCGTTTTGTTCGGCGAGCTCGCGAATGATAGGATGTTTACTCGCAGCCTCCAGTTGCGCTCGTTCCGCCGCGACTTGAGCTTCTTCGGCCTCGGTTTGTCGGCGCGAGGCAATGAGTTGCTCGAACTGGTGGACCTCCGCCTGCGCTCGCGCGACCTGTTCGGTTACCTGATCGCGCCGTGCCCTGAGCAGCTCGGTCCGGATATCGTGGCTCAGTAACTCCTGTTCGAGGGTGTGGATCTCGCTGCTGCGGGCTTGCTGATGGGCTTGCAGC
>JBIMKD010000070.1:0-10639 GCA_043673815.1 Chromatiales bacterium | reverse complement strand
TGCATGATGTGATCCCTGCTGTTGGTGGGCTTACCAATCCTAGAGATCGTCAAACATCATGCAGGTTCCCTCACCCAGGAATTTATTTTATCTGACTGAATACACAGCTTTTTCTGTGGGGATACCTCAGGGCCAGGCTCGAGAAGAAAGCTCGCGGGCCCGGGCGGCGGAGGGAGCGCTCAGGGAGAGCGAAGAACGCACTCGCTTGATCCTAGAGAACGCGCTCGACGGCGTCATCACGATGGATACGAGCGGCCGGATCACGGGATGGAACGCCCAGGCCGAGACCATTTTCGGCTGGCCTCGGGAAGAGGCCTGTGGGCGATCATTGGCTGAGACTATCGTTCCGCCTCAACTTCGTGCAGCACACAGCCAGGGCCTCAAACACTTCCTGGCCACAGGCACAGGTCCCGTGTTGAACAAGCGGATCGAAATCACGGCGCTCACCCGGCAGGGACGCGAGTTCCCGGTCGAATTGACGATCTTGCCTCTGCGCTTGGGGGACACAGTTCTCTTCAGCGCCTTCATCCGCGACATCACCGAGCGCAAGCGAGCGCAGGAGACACTGCAGAAGGCTCACTATGAACTGAAAAAAAGGGTGGAGGAGCGCACTGCGCAACTGGTGCAAGCGAATGAATCCCTGCAGTGTGAAATCACCGAGCGCAAGCGCGCCGAAATAGAACTGGAATCCGCCAAAACTGTGGCCGAGGAGGCAAATCGCGCCAAGAGTGCGTTCCTGGCGAACATGTCCCATGGGCTGCGCACCCCGCTCAACGCCATCATCGGCTATAGCGAGATGCTCGCGGAGGAGGCCGAGGACGCGGGGCGAGAAAACGATCTCGCCGACCTCCAGAAGATCCGCTCGGCGGGCAAGCACCTGCTGGCCTTGATCAATGACGTTCTGGACCTCTCGAAGATCGAGGCCGGGAAGATGGAGGTGCATCTCGAGACCTTCGACGTGCCGGCCATGCTCCAGGATGTGGTATCAACCATTGCGCCGTTGGTTGCGAAAAATGGCAACCGGCTCGATTTCCGCTGTGCCGAGGACCTTGGCGCCATGCGGGCGGATCTCACTAAGATGAGGCAGGCGCTTTTCAACTTGCTCAGCAACGCCTGCAAGTTCACAAGTGGCGGTGTCATCACCCTGGCGGTCGCGCCGGAGAGGATCGACGGGGTAGGCTGGCTTCGTTTCCGAGTCAGCGACACGGGGATCGGTATCTCCCCGGAACAGATCAAGAGGCTCTTCCAGGCCTTCTCGCAAGCCGATGCCTCGACCGCGCATAGGTACGGGGGCACTGGGCTCGGGCTCGTCATCAGCCGTCGCTTCTGCCAGATGATGGGGGGTGATATCACAGTGGAGAGTGCGCTGGGGCAGGGCTCGACTTTCACCATCCGGCTGCCCATCGATGGGGTCAAGCCGAAAACCACACCGGTGCCTCGGGCGGCAGGGGCGTCGGCCGGTGGTTTGGCTCACCCCCAGGGCCGGCCCAGCGTGTTGGTCATCGATGACGAGGCCGCGGCGCAGGATCTGATGTTCCGCTTCCTAGACAAGCAGGGGTTCCACATGGTGGGGGCACAGAGTGGCGAGGAGGGGCTGCGGCTGGCGAAGGAGTTGCGACCATCTGTAATCACGCTCGATGTGTTGATGCCGGGCATGGATGGTTGGGCGGTATTGACGAGATTGAAGGGCGATCCCGATCTGGCGGCCATTCCGGTAATCATGGTCACGATCGTGGATGATAGGAATATGGGCTTTGCCTTGGGGGCCACCGACTTCCTGACCAAGCCGATTGACCGGGAGTATCTGGCCCGGCTGCTACAGAAATACCGCTGCGCCGCTCCACCGTGCCCGGTGCTGGTGGTCGAGGACCAGGCGGATCTGCGGGCGCTGATGCGGCGTATGCTGGAGCAACAGGGCTGGGTGGTCGCGGAGGCCGAGAATGGGCGGGTAGCGCTTGATCGGGTTGCCGAGAACCGACCCGAGCTCATCGTGCTCGATCTCATGATGCCGGAGATGGATGGCTTCAGCTTTCTCGAGGCTCTGCGCCAGCATGAGGGCTGGCGCGCGATCCCCATCGTGGTGGTCACGGCCAAGGACCTCACCGCGGAAGATCATCAGCGGCTCAATGGCTATGTAAAATACATCATCCATAAAGGGATACGGAGGCGCGAAGAGCTACTGCAAGAGATCGGCGATCGGATCGCGGCGTGCTTGGGCCAGGTCGCATAGGAGAAGAAGGCAATGGCAAAGATCTTATTGCTAGAAGACAACGAGATGAACCGCGACATGCTCGGGCGGCGCCTGCAGCGCCGTGGCTATGAGGTGCTCATCGCGGTCGATGGGGCCGAAGGTATGGCGAAGGCCCGAACCGAGGGGCCTGATCTGATATTGATGGACATGAGCTTGCCGGTCATCGATGGGTGGGAGGCCACCCGGCGCCTGAAGGCGGCGCCCGAGACCCAAGCGATCCCCATCATCGCCTTGACGGCCCATGCCATGTCAGGCGACCGCGAGAAGGCGATGGAAGCGGGCGCCGACGACTACGATACGAAACCGATCGAGATCGACAGGCTACTGGGGAAAATAGAAGCCCTGCTTATCAAGGGGGCACGGGCTGAGCCATGACCGCCAATGACGCGCCCGATCCAGGTATAGAACCAGCGACGAGGCGAGCAGCGGGCGCTGAGCCCCCGGGCCCGCGCTCCGCTCCGCACCTGCGCCATGAGCTGCGCACCCCCATCAACCACATCATCGGCTACAGCGAATTGCTGTTGGAGGAGGCCGAAGACCGTCAGCTCAAGCCTTTCACAAGCGATCTCAAGAAGATCCATACGGCGGGCAAGACCTTGCTCGGGATGATAAACGCCCTCTTCGATTCCCCAACGCTAACCGCCGGCTCTCCCGCAACGGCCCCACAGCCGGCGGGCGATCTATCCTGGCTACTCGATAAAGACACCGACACAGAGGCAGTGACAGCCGACCGTGAAGCCACCGCCCTCCTCCCTAGCCACCTCCTGGTCGTGGACGACAACGAGACCAACCGCGACATGCTGTCCAGGCGTTTGCGGCATCAAGGCTATCGGGTAAGCATGGCAGAGGATGGCCGGCGCGCTTTGGAATCAGTGCGGGCCCAATCTGTCGACCTGGTGTTGCTCGATGTGCTCATGCCGGAGATGGATGGCTACGAGACCCTGAAACAGATCAAGGCCGACCCGCGCCTGCGCGACATCCCGGTCATCATGATCTCGGCGCTAAATGAGATCCAGAGCGTCGTGCGCTGCATCGAGCACGGTGCGGAAGATTACCTCCCCAAGCCCTTCAATCCGGTGCTGCTGCGTGCCCGGATCGGGGCCTGTCTCGAGAAGAAGCGGCTGCGTGATCAGGAAGTGCTCTATCTCCAGGACGTGTCCCGCGTCACCACCGCCGCGGCTTCCGTCGAGTCGGGTCAGTTCGTGGCCGACACGTTAGCCGAGGTGGGCAAGCGCCCAGACGAGCTCGGGCAACTCGCCCGCGTCTTCCAACGGATGGCGCAGGAAATCGCGGCCCGTGAGCAGCGCTTCAAGCAACAGATCGAGACCCTCCGCATCGAGATCGATGAGACCAAGAAGGCGCGTCAAGTCGCGGAGCTCACCGAGACCGATTTCTTTCGGAAGTTGCAGGCGCAGGCCCAAAACCGCCTGCGCTCAAAAAAATAACATTCGTGCGCTAGACGGGAGGTAACCACGATGCAGAAAAGGCCTTCTTTGAAGTCTACGTCGGCAGCGACGGAAGCTTGGGTGCTTTCCGGCTGGCAACCGTGCCGAGGCGCGGCTACACTGCTTGCATATGAGCACGGGATTCATCTACGACCCGGCCTACCTGGAGCACGACACCGGTCACGGGCATCCGGAGTGCCGGCGGCGGCTCGAGGTGAGCATGGCGCATCTGGCCGCGCAGCCGTGGTTCGAGCGCATCCAGCGCATCGCGGCGCGCCCGGCCGAGATCGCGTGCATCGAAACCATCCACGACCACGGCTATATTCAACGGGCACGGGGAGCCTGCGCGGGTGGGGAGCGGTACTTGGATTCCCCCGATGTTGCGATCTCGTCGCGATCGTTCGATGCGGCTCTGCTCGCGGCGGGCGCGGGACTCGAAATGGCCGATCGACTCCTCGGCGGGGAGATTGACAACGGTTTCGCCATGCTCCGGCCGCCGGGTCATCACGCCGAGCGCGCTATGGCGCTCGGGTTTTGCCTCTTCAACAACGTTGCTATCCTGGCGCGTTATCTCCAGAAGCGCTACGGGATCGATAAGGTGTTAATTCTCGACTGGGATGTGCATCACGGTAACGGCACCCAGCACAGCTTTTATACGGACCCTTCCGTGCTCTACGTGAGCCTGCATCAATACCCGTTCTATCCGGGCACCGGAGCCTGGACGGAGACCGGGAGCGGCGCGGGCGCGGGGATGACTTTAAACTGTCCAATGGCGGCCGGCGCCACCGATGGCGACTACCACGCGGCGTTCAGGGAACACATCCTGCCCAAGATCAACGCCTTTAAACCGGAATTTATCTTGATTTCGGCGGGTTTCGATGCGCACCGCGACGACCCGCTCGCGGAGGTTTGCCTCACCACGGAGTGCTTCCGCTGGATGAGTCAGCGCATGCTGGAAGCCGCTGACCAACATGCCGGGGGCCGGCTCATTGCGCTGCTCGAAGGCGGATACAACCTGCGGGCGCTGCCGCTCTGCATCGCCGAACATCTCAAGGTCCTCGCCGGTGTCCAGCCATCTCCGGTGTCCGAGCTTCATCCCATAAACCAGGCCTAGGTGCGGAGGCTATCCATGAACGAGCTTACCCGACGGCGCTGCAAACCCTGCGAAGGCGGTCTGCCAGCCTTGACCGCCTCCGAGGCCCGGGATCTCATAAACTATGTGCCGGGATGGGACCTTGCTGAAGACGCCAAGTCGATTTCAAAAACCTATCGATTCAAGGATTACCACGGAACGATGGCCTTCGCCAATGCCGTCGCCGCGATCGCCCATGAGGAGGATCACCATCCGCTGATGGAGATCGGTTACCGAACCTGCGCGGTTCGCTATACGACGCACGCGATCGATGGCCTTTCGGAGAACGATTTTATCTGCGCCGCCAAGGCCGATGCCCTCCTGACGCCGACGGATACTGCTTGACACCGGATCGCCTCTGAGAGCTTGTGAATAAATCGACGGCGCCGCGTATGCGCGGGGATTTGCCTCGACGACGCTGGGCCGGCGTTAAACTTCTTCGCTTTTTCGTCTGAAAAACCAAAAAGCCGCGCCGGCAATTAACACAAAGACTGCGCTAATAGTCGCCCAAATGCCTAGCCCGGACCAGTCGCTTACAGCCCCACCCGCCACCTGAAAAGGAAACCGCAACACGTGCTTCTTGCCGCCCGGCGCCTCGATGCTCACGACTTCCACGAAGTATCCCGGTGCTTTAAACGTGTGGTCGATTTCGATGATCCCCGAGGAATAGGCCTTTGAAGGTAAACGTTGTAGTACCAGCGCCTTGCCGTCGCTGGAACCGTCGAGCGCTGCCGGCCACGACTCGACCTCGAGCAGCCGGGCCTCGGCTGGCATCTTGCGTAACTCTGAGTCGACAAAATCGAGCGTCAGAACGGTTGGCGCGGCGAGGGGAATATCGTCGCAGAACCTATTACTACCGGTCGCGGCCTGATAAGCATTGAAGTTAACATCGTATTCCCCGATTTTGCGCATGCATTCCTCGCTTGTCTCGCTCTGCGCAACCGCAGTATGACTGACCAGCAGGAACACCGCCACAACCGCTATCCGCCCACACATATGCGCCTTCATAACTTGCCTCCTGTTTATAGTTGTAAAGATTTGCCCGCTGTCCTCCTCAGAGCTTGTGAAGAAATCTGCTGCGCTCGAGATCTCGCGTTGCATCCTCGGCGCGCCAAACAGGGCCAATCCCTGGCCCTGGCTTCCCGGCGGTGCTCGAAATCCTCATGTATTTCAATATACACTGCGGTTTCGGCGCTCCGGCGCAACGCGACCTCTCTTCGCTCGCGACGATTCTTTCACAAGCTCTAGCTAAGGCTAGACTACGCGAGGTCAACACTCAATCGCGGGGCTCGCGTTCGCGCATTCTACCCAACGATGATTTGTGATCATGCCGTGACTTGACGTACAAAGCATCATGACCGAGAAATGCTATCAGATTTTGTTCCTGTGCAGCGGAAATTCCGCCCGCAGCATCCTCGCCGAGGCAATTTTAAACCGGATCGGCCTCGGCCGGTTCCGGGCCTTCAGCGCCGGCAGTCATCCCAAGGGCCACGTCCACCCGCTCGCCCTCGAATTGCTGAAGGGTTTGAATTTTCCAACCGCGGGACTGCGCAGCAAGTCCTGGGACGAGTTTAGCGGTCCTGGCGCGCCGTCCTTCGACCTGGTCCTCACCGTCTGTGATAACGCGGCGGCCGAGACCTGCCCAATCTGGCCAGGCCAGCCCATGAGCGTTCACTGGAGCCTCCCGGACCCGGCCGCGGTTGACGGCGATGACGGCGATCGGATGTCAGCCTTCCGAAGGGCTTTTGAGACGTTGGAAGATCGCATCGCCACGCTGGTGAATCTGCCCATGGCCACCCTGGACCCCTTAGAGATCAAGGCGCGGCTCGAAAAGATTGGCCGGGCGCAACACCCCTGGCTCTCCCGAAAACCGATTCCTCCCTCGGAGCGCCTAATCGCCGCGCTCGACGTTCCGGGCGCATCCGAAGCCAAGGCGTTGGTGGAATCGCTCGGGGACGCCGTGGTGTTTTACAAGCTCGGTCTGGAGCTATGCATGTCCGGATTTTACTTCGATCTCATCGAATGGCTCTTGAGCCGGCAAAAAAAGATCTTCGCCGATCTCAAATTCTTCGATGTCCCGGAGACAGTGGGCCGCGCGGTGAGACGCCTTAAGGATTGCGGCGTGCACTTCGCCACCGTCCATGGCAATGACCTTATGCTGGAGGCCGCGGTGCGAGAGAAGAGCGATCTCAAGATCCTCGCCGTCACGGTGCTCACGAGCTTGGACCAGCGCGATCTTGAGGATCTGGGGTTTCAATGCGACGTCGAACGATTGGTTTTATCGCGAGCGAAACGCGCCTTGGCCATCGGGTGCGATGGCGTGATCTCATCGGGCCTGGAGGCGCCCAAGCTACGCGCCGAGCTCGGCGAGCGGCTGCTGGTCGTCACGCCGGGGATCCGGCCGGTGGAAAACCGGCCGAGCGACGACCAAAAACGTGCGGTGGATGTGAACGAAGCCTTCCGTAACGGCGCGGATCATATCGTGGTCGGGCGCCCGATCCGCGATGCAAAAGATCCGCGCGCAACGGCCGAGGAGATGCAAGCCACCATCAGGGCGTTGTTTTTAAGGAAGGTCTGAACAAGGCCGCGTTTCTCCCTCTCCCTCCGGGAGAGGGCGGGGGTGAGGGAGTAAATTCAATAAGTTATCCCCTCACCCTAACCCTCTCCCGGAGGGAGAGGGAACTTAATCAGAGCTTCCTTAAATATATCCCCCGGGATCTTGCCGCGGGGATCTTAGCGATGGGGTTACCAAAGGGGACAGGCGCAGCTCCCCCTTTGCTCGCCCCACGGGGTTGCATACCCCGTGGTGGCGAAATCTAAATTGACTCACGCCGCACGCCTGATCGGCTCCATTCGTAGTAGTTCTTCAGAAGACGTTTCATCGTCGCGGTCAGCCGGGTTTTCCGCCACAGGTTAGCGGCTTTTTTTACGGCCTCCGCCTGGGTGGGATACGGGTGGATGCTCGCGAGCAAGGTTTTCACGCCCCGGCCCGCTCGCATCAGTACCGTGATCTCACTGATGATCTCGCCAGCATGCTCGGCGACCACCGTCGCCCCGAGGATGCGATCGGTTCCCTTCTTGATATGCAGCCGCGCGAAGCCCTCCTCTTCACCATCGAGGATCGCGCGATCGACCTCGGCCAGATCGTAAGTATAGGTTTCGGTTTCCATGTCCTGCGCGGCGGCAGCCGCATCCATCCCCACATGGGCAATCTCGGGCGTGGTGTAGGTGCACCAGGGAACGAGGAGTGAGCGCGTGGTAGCGGAGCCCAACCCAAAGGGATGGGGAAAGAGCGCGTTTTGGATTACAATTTGCGCCAGGGCATCGGCCACGTGGGTAAATTTGTACGCGGAGCAGACGTCACCGGCGGCGTAAATCGAAGGATTCGTGGTCCGCAAATGATCATCCACGCGCACGCCGACCGTGGGATCGAAATCGACCCCGGCCGCTTCCAAGCCCAGGCCTTCGACGTTCGGGGCTCGCCCTACGCCCACGAGGACTTCATCGACACACAATTCCTCACGCCGGCCGCCTGTTTCATAGGCTACAATCTTTCCGCGCTCAGCGCGGCTCACCTGGCTAATGCCGGCGCTCAATGCAAACTTTACTCCCTCGCTTTCCATCCGCTGCTGCACGACGCGGGCCGCGTCCGGGTCATCGCGCAAGAGGATACGCTCGGCACGTTCTAGCACCCAGACCTCGCTGCCGAAGCGAGCGAAGGTCTGCGCCAGTTCGCAGCCGATCGGCCCGGCCCCGATGACGGCTAACCGGCGCGGCAGCGCCGTCACATCGAAGACCGTCTCGTTGGTGAGATAGCCGGCGTCCATGAGACCGGGGATCGGCGGCGCCGTCGCCCGCGTACCCGTGCAGACCGCCGCTTTTCTGAAGATCAGCGTCTGGTCCTCAACCGCGATCCGGTCCCCTCCGGTGAAACGCCCTTCGCCCAAGTAAACATCGACCCCGAGCCGCGTGTAACGTTCAACCGAATCGTTGTTGCTGATGCGTGCGCGCAACCGCCGCATGCGCGCCATCGCCGCGGCGAAATCGTAGCCGACCCCGCCCGCGATCCGCAATCCGAACTCCTCCGCATTGCGCAGCCCGGACCATGCACGTGCGGCGCGAATCAAGGCCTTGGAAGGCACGCAACCCGCATTAAGGCAATCACCGCCCATTAGCGCTTTTTCGACCAGCGCCACCTTCGCGCCCAGTCCCGCCGCCACCACCGCCGTCACGAGCCCGGCCGTTCCCGCCCCGATGACGGCCAGGTTGTACGCTCCGGAAGGCTGTGGATTACTCCAGTTGCGGGGCCGAACGTTCGCGGCCAGCTCGCGGTTGTACGCATCATCGGGAAGGAGCCCGCCGCGGCGCGCGTTATTCACGCTTGATGCTCTCGAATCGCAGCCGGTGGTAGAGCACCGGCGACGGCGGCAGCGAGAGCCACCGCTAGGATGCACTTGCCCACTAGCAGAGACCGCGATGGGTCCACGGCACGCTCCTCGTTTTATGTCATGTCTATCGACATTCTCCGGGACAAAAGTCTAACACAGAGCGGAGCACGCGCGCTCGATATTCCCCCGCGGTAAGGCGCCGTTACGTGTGCCGAAGAGCAATACCCCGGATGTAGGGAGGGTTAGGGCGCAGCCCGTAACCCGCCAACTCGACGCGCGTAGCGCGTCACCTTGCTTACGACTTCGCCGCTTCTCCGGTCAAAAACGAGGACATCGTGTAGGGCACGACAGGGCCATGCGACCAGAGATGGGAAGGTCATCGCTCCCATTCCATAAGTTCTTGATAAGCTTCGGAACAGAAGCGAACACGCCGTTGATGCCGCCAAAGAGAAGGCCGGTGAATATGTAGTAGCGCAGATCGCGCAGGTGGATTCTTTGGCTCACAGCAGCTTCACCAGCGCGCCGACCGTGCCGACGGTGGTCATGCGAAAAGCTTCGCCAGATAAGGGCCGAACGCCGCCAACACCATCGCGACATTGAGCGCAATCAGCACCGTGAGCTTGGTGTCGATGCTACTCAGCTTGATGTGAATATCGTGGATGAGATCTTCGTATCTGGCGACTGATTCCGCCGCGGCTTTTGCCTTGGTGTCGTCGATGCCGGCTGCTTGGAATGCTTCGTAAATTTCCTTGTTCAGTGTGTTCATCGGTCCATCCTCGGGGCGCCACGCAGGCGACATCTCTGTGCCTGGCTTTCCTCCGTGATTTTCGATTTCTGACCGGGGAATCCCCGGCGCCTATACACCGGCCTTAGGCCGCCTCCAAAACCATTCGCCCCGGCCTCGACCGCCTCCAAGTTTGAATCCGCGCCCGCTCAAATGAGCGGGCGATACTGGGGGGCGACCGGTGCGTCGAAATCCAAGGCTTTGAAGTGTCCGAACTCCTTGACATGTTCTTGCAATGGTTCATTGAGTCGATAGAAACGGAGATTGTCCTCCGTGAAATTAATCTCTTCGAGAAGTCGCTGTTCCATAACCGCGTAGTTGGCCGCATCCACCTTGCATTCAAAAACGGATTTCTGAACACGCTGGCCGTAATCCTGACATACCCTGGCTACGCGACGCAGCCGCCGCCGTCCTTCCGCCGTTTCCGTGGACACGTCGTAGGCGACTAATATCAACACGGCGCCACCCTCAACGGTGAAGATACGGGAGATACGGGACGATCGGGTCGAGCTGACGGGATTGCGCCCGTCAGCTCTCCCACACCACCGGACGTACGGTTTTCCGTATCCGGCGGTTGGACGAGTGGGCGGTCTCAATGCACCCCACAAGGTCCGATGGAACAAGAAAGCCATAACGGCG
>JBIMKD010000069.1:0-17396 GCA_043673815.1 Chromatiales bacterium | reverse complement strand
CCTCGTGTAATTGGTTGACTTTTATTGGATATACGCCTTGATACCGGTTGCGGTATCCGGAATCACGGATGGCCTTGATAAAGACCTTGTTCAAGCGTACGACACGGGCTCGGAGGACATCCTGGAAGCGAATCAAAGCTGGGAAAGAAACATTACGCTGTCGTAGATCCTGGACCACAGCATAAATGTCGATCGACAGGGACTGTTGCTGCAGCGGTCTGACCGCGACGTGACCGTTCTCCTTGATAAAATAAAACGAATCACCCCAAGCTTTAACGCGGTACAATTCCTCCGCATCCTCGACGGTCCAGTCAGCACGTCCGTCCGCGGCGGCGGCCTCAGTCGTTGACTCAAGCTCTTTGACGGAACGCATAGCGATTCCTCGGTCTCAGTCGTTAAGCCTTAGCCGCAGTCCGCCAGCACGCAGGCGAAGATGAGTGGCGCGACGATCGTGGCATCCGACTCGATGATATACTTCGGTGTCTCCACCGCCAATTTCCCCCAGGTGATTTTCTCGTTTGGAACGGCGCCCGAGTAGGACCCAAAACTGGTCGTCGAATCGCTGATCTGGCAAAAGTAACCCCACCGCGGTATGTCCTTTAGCTGTAAATCCTGCTCCAACATGGGCACCACGCAGATGGGAAAGTCCCCCGCGATTCCGCCGCCGATTTGGAAAAAGCCGACGGAATGCTCGGCCGCAGTGCTCTGATACCATGCCGCGAGCGCGATCATGTATTCGATCCCGGTGCGCACGGTATGGACGTTTCTTATATCCTTTCGAATGCAGCGAGCGGCGTAAACGTTGCCGAGCGTAGAATCCTCCCAACCGGGAACAAAAATGGGCAGGTTTTTTTGCGCCGCCGCCAGCAGCCAACTGTCTTTGGGGTCGATTTGATACGCAGCTTTCAAGCGCTCTTCGCGAAGGATGCGATACAGAAAATCATGGGGAAAACGTTGCCGTCCGGATTGGTCAGCCGCGGTCCATTCGCTAAGGACCGCGGCCTCGATACGCCTGATTGCCTCATATTCCGGAATGCAGGTGTCTGTGACGCGGTTTAAATGGCGTTCCAAGAGTGAACATTCGTCCGCGGGGGTCAAGTCGCGATAGTGGGGAATACGGACGTAGTGCTCATGGGCCACGAGGTTGAAAAGGTCCTCTTCTAAATTCGCGCCCGTGCAGCAGATTGCATGTACCTTAGCGCGGCGGATCATCTCCGCCAGCGACAGGCCGAGCTCGGCCGTGCTCATCGCGCCGGCGAGCGTAATCAGCATGTGCCCGCCTCCGTCTAGGTGCTTGTTGTAACCCGCGGCGGCATCCACTAATGCGGCGGCATTGAAATGCCGAAAGTGCTGCCGTATATAGCGCGCGACGGCGTTAAACTCCATCTTTTTGCATCCCGGTGAAAAACTGCGCGAAGATTAGGAAAATATTTAGTTTACCGCAAGCTGTTTGAAAGATTACCGCTCCGCATCGCGTGACGAGCGCTCAGCAGAAAGCCTCGGACCCCGGAGCGACGCAGGGTACGATATTCTTCCGCTCATACAACTGCAATATAATGTGTTCTAATGGATGAACTTCCTGAGTATATTTATCCGGCGCGGCTCGCTCGGCAGGGGTGCCGCTTACGTGGCCTAATGCGGCTCACGAACATGGCGCGTCTCGCAGAGTGGATCGAAACCCGCGATGGATCCGTCGCAGTTGAGGCGGCGTTTTTCGACACTGAAAAGGGCCTCCATCGCGCGCAGGGCGAGGTGTCGGGGACGCTTACCGTCCGCTGCCAGCGCTGTATGGAGCCGATGGAGTTGCCGGTACGCTCGGGGCTGAAACTGCAATTCATCGAGGAGGCAAGTAAGATTGAACCGGACAACGACTATGAGATCGTACGCATGACATGGGGACCCACGTCACTTCTTGAAGTAATCGAAGACGAGCTGATACTCGCGCTCCCGATCGCGCCCATGCATCCCGAAGGCCAGTGCGGCGCGACCACACACTCGAGTAGGAGTCCGCTCGCGGAGGCGTCGGAGCTTTTGCACAGGCATTAACATTCAAACTAACGGAAACAGACCTATGGCCGTACAACAAAATCGCAAGTCCGCATCGAGACGCGACATGCGCCGTTCACATGACGCGCTGACGCTGCCGGCCCTATCCATCGAGCCGCAAAGCGGTGAAGTTCATAGGCGTCATCACATTAGTCCGGATGGGTATTATCGCGGGAAAAAAGTTATCCATTCTATCAAGAAAGAGAAGGAGGCCTGAGCAACTGAAAACCGGACTTCCTTTGGAACGCGCGGTGTTCGTCCGCTCTCGCGTGCGATCCGCCGCGTACTCTGACAAGGCATAACTCTACGCCGTAGACTCAAGGGAACGAGATGCGAATCGCAATCGACGCGATGGGTGGGGACCATGGACCGCGGGCCGTGGTGCCGGCCGCAGTAGCAGCCTTACGCAAGCACGTGAATTTACATGCAGTTCTTGTCGGCGACGAGGCTATCGTGACCAAGTCCTTGAGTGCCGAACAAGGAGTTCCAACTATGCGGGTTTCGATTCGCCATGCCACGCAGCAGGTGGAAATGGATGAGTCGCCATCACAGGCCTTGCGCACCAAAAAAGATTCTTCGATGCGCGTGGCGATCGACCTGGTTAAAGAAGGCGAGGCAGATGCGTGTGTGAGCGCCGGTAACACGGGAGCGCTGATGGCCAAGGCTCGGTTTGTGTTAAAAATGCTCCCGGGGATCGATAGGCCGGCGATCTGCTCCGCCTTACCGGCCATGCAGGGCCATTCGCATGTGCTCGATCTGGGAGCGAACGTGGATTCGAGCCCCGAGCAGCTGCTCCAATTCGCACTGATGGGTGCCGCTCTGACGAGCGCCGTGGACAATAAACCGGCGCCGAGCGTGGCGCTACTGAATGTGGGCGAGGAAGTTATAAAGGGAGACGGACGGGTTAAAGAGGCAGCCATGTTGATATCGCAGAGTAATCTGAACTATGTCGGCTTTGTGGAAGGCGACGCCGTCTTCAAGGGGTCGGTGGATGTGATCGTGTGTGACGGATTCGTCGGCAACATCGCGCTCAAGGCGAGCGAAGGCGTGGGCCGCATGTTCTTGCATTTCGCAAGAGAAGAATTCTTACGCACCCCCTTGACCCGCCTGGCCGCATGGGTATCGGGACCGGTGCTGAAAGCGGCCGTGCGCCGGATCGACCCGCGGCGCTATAATGGCGCGAGTCTGTTGGGCTTGCGGGGGATTGTGATCAAGAGTCACGGCAGCGCCGATCAGGTCTCGTTTGGATACGCGATAGACGAGGCCGTCTTGGAGGTCGAGAAGCGCGTACCCGACCTGATCAGCAAAGATCTCGAACTAATCTTCGATCAGAGGCGGGCCGTTTGAGGTATTCCCGAATCATCGGCACCGGCGCGTATTTGCCGGAACGCGTCCTGACCAATGCCGATCTGGAGGGCATGATCGATACCAGCGACGAGTGGATCGTGGCGCGGACGGGCGTTCGTAAGCGGCATATCGCCGCGGAGGGTGAAAGCACCTGTGATCTTGCGGAGCGGGCGGCGCGCCTGGCTATCGAAGCGGCCGGTGTCGCAGTTAGCGACCTCGATTTAATCGTATTGGCGACCACGACCCCGGATCGGATCTTTCCCAGTACCGCCTGTTTGCTGCAAGGACGCCTTGGGATGTCTCGCGGCGCGGCCTTCGATATACAGGCGGTGTGTACCGGGTTTATTTATGCGCTCGATATCGCAGATAAATTTATTAAATGTGGCACGGCGCACCGCGCCCTCGTGGTTGGCGCGGAGACGTTTTCGCGCATCATCGATTGGACCGACAGGAGCACCTGTGTTTTGTTCGGCGACGGCGCCGGAGCGGTGGTGATCGAGGCCGCTGAGGATCCCGGCGTGCTCAGCTCGCATTTACACTCGGATGGGCGTTTCGAGCGTTTACTGCATGTCCCCGCGGGCGTATCTCAAGGTTTTCAACACCTCGCCAATGGCGAGGCCTACGTTAAGATGCAAGGCGGCGAGGTCTTTAAGGCGGCGGTTAAAGCGCTCGACCGAATCGTGGATGAGGCCTTGGCAGCCAATAACTTGCGGCCCGCAGACATCGATTGGTTGGTGCCCCATCAGGCGAATGCGCGAATCATCGTGGCCACCGCAAAGAAGCTTCGACTCCCGTTAAGCCGCGTGGTCATGACGGTGGATGAACACGCCAATACGTCCGCTGCCTCGGTTCCGCTGGCGCTCGATACCGCGGTGCGCGACGGCCGAATTAAACGGGGCGAGACACTGCTATTGGAAGCCTTTGGCGGCGGTTTTACCTGGGGCGCAACGTTATTGAAATACTAACGCTTATATTGGTGTCCCTAGCCTAGGCACCCGTCACGCAACTCAGTTCAGACAAATAGTTTTACGATGACTTCGGACATGCAGGTTGCGCTTGTCACGGGCGCAAGTCGTGGGATCGGTCAGGCCATCGCCCTGAGTCTCGGCGGCCGGGGGGCCTATGTTATCGGGACCGCAAGCTCTGAGCAGGGATTAGAAAATATCTATAAGGCATTGAACAATAATAAGCTAACAGGAAAAGCACTGCTATTGGACGTGGGCAAACCCGAAAGCATTCAGGCGATGATGGCTGAGCTAGCTGAGAGTGAGTGTGTACCCACCGTACTGGTGAACAATGCCGCGATTTCGCGTGATAATTTACTCCTGCGCATGAAGGATGAAGAATGGTACGCGACGCTCGATGTCAACTTGACCTCCGTGTATCGGCTCACAAAAGCATGTTTGCGCGGGATGATGAAGGCGCGTTGTGGCCGGATCATTAACATCACCTCGGTCGTGGGGGTCACCGGCAATCCGGGCCAATGCAACTATGCGGCGGCCAAGGCGGGAATCATCGGATTTACTAAGGCGCTGGCGCGCGAAGTGGCATTGCGGGGGATCACGGTAAATGCCGTGGCGCCGGGTTTTATCGACACCGATATGACCCGGGCCTTGTCCGCGGAACAGCGAGCGCGCCTGCTGAGCAGCATTCCGCTCCAGCGTTTAGGAAGCGTGACGGAGGTGGCCGCCGCGGTGGCATTTCTCGCCTCACCGGAGGCGGGTTACATTACCGGACAAACACTGCATATCAACGGTGGAATGTACATGGTATAAGTATATAAAATTTATTATTTATATAATGTTAATAAATAATAGTTACAAATAACATTAATCTCAGTTGCAAGTTGTCGCATTTCTACTAAACTAACATCCACCGTTGGTCAACGGTTTATCCGAAGGGAGGAATTCCTTGCTATGAGTAATATACAAGAGCGCGTCAAGCAGATCGTTGTGGAACAACTCGGTGTCAAAGAGGAAGAAGTCACCAACGAAGCATCGTTCGTCGACGATCTGGGAGCGGACTCACTTGACACGGTAGAATTGGTGATGGCGCTGGAAGAAGAATTCAAGACTGAGATCCCGGACGAGGAGGCGGAAAAAATTACTACTGTACAACAAGCCATTGATTACGTGACTCGGCATGTAGCTTAACGTCTTACCGATAATGCTCGGCTAGAAGGCCGCGTGATTGATTCTCTTATCGCGGCCTTTGGCTTTTCTATGAGGACCAAAAAGGGTGAAAAAAAGTGACTAGACGTCGAATCGCGGTAACTGGATTGGGCGTCATCTGTCCAGTGGGTAATACCATCAAAGCCGCATGGGATAACATTCTTGCGGGCAAGAGCGGTATCAGACCTCTTTCGCATTTCGACGTGTCTGGTTTTACGACGCGATTTGGCGGGACCATTAACGATTTCAGCGTGACGGACTACATTTCGCCCAAGGATGTGAAAAAGATGGACC
This sequence comes from Chromatiales bacterium, assembly GCA_043673815.1. Classification (GTDB taxonomy): domain Bacteria; phylum Pseudomonadota; class Gammaproteobacteria; order JACCXJ01; family JACCXJ01; genus USCg-Taylor. Next base: position 11,538 of record JBIMKD010000069.1, on the reverse strand, counting down.
CCTTCATGCATTATGGCCTCGCGGCGGGGATCCAAGCATTTCAGGACAGCGGCGTCGAGGTACGGGAAGAAAACGCCGATCGCATTGGCGTCGCGATCGGTGCCGGAATCGGAGGCTTGTGGGGAATAGAGCAGGGCCGGCTGAGCATCGAGGATGGAGGACCGAAGAAGATTTCACCCTTTTACATCCCGAGCAACATCGTTAATATGATCGCGGGTAACTTGTCGATCAAATTCGGGTTGCGGGGACCGAACTTCGCGATTGTCACGGCATGCTCCACGGGCACGCATTGCATTGGCGATGCCGCCAGGATCATCGAACGCGGGGACGCCGATGTAATGGTGGCGGGCGGCGCGGAAATGGCGACGACGCCTACGGGACTCGGAGGATTCTGCTCGGCCCGGGCATTATCGACCCGCAACGACGATCCGGAAACGGCGAGCCGCCCCTGGGACCGCGACCGAGATGGTTTCGTACTGAGCGATGGGGCCGGCGTGATCGTGCTTGAAGAGTACGAACATGCAAAGAGGCGTGGGGCCCGAATTTACGCCGAAGTCACCGGGTATGGCATCAATGCCGATGCCTATCACATGACTGCCCCTTCTCCCGGCGGGCAGGGTGCGGCGCGCTGCATGCAACTCGCTCTTAGGGATGCGGCTATCGACTCGAACGAAGTTGATTATATCAACGCCCACGGCACCTCCACGCCGGCTGGGGATAAGGCGGAAACGGACGCGGTCAAATTAGTATTTAAAGATCACGCCTACAAACTCGCTGTCAGCTCCACGAAGTCAATGGTGGGGCACATGCTAGGCGCCGCGGGAGGCGTGGAGGCGATCTTCTCCATTCTGGCGCTTCGCGATCAAGTGGCGCCGCCTACGATTAACCTGTTTACCCCTGATCCCGAGTGTGATCTGGACTATGTTCCCAATGAAGCGAGACCGATGAGATTAACGACTGTGCTCTCGAATTCGTTTGGATTCGGAGGCACCAACGGGACCCTCGTTTTTCGTAAGGTGTGATTCGCCCGCGGGTGCGTTCTAAGCTCGGTCTTGTTCGGAGACAAGTTTCCGTAGTAAACCGCGCCTTTGCCCTGGGGACGGATACTCGGTGAACGAACAAGCAGTGTCTCCGGGCCCGCTGACGATCCTGGTCAACGGGCTGCCGGATGCTTGCGTTAACGCGTCCGATCGCGGTCTGCACTATGGCGACGGTCTGTTCGAAACGCTGGCGATCGTCAACGGCACGCTCAGGTATTGGGACCGGCATTACACACGCCTGGCACTGGGCTGCGAGCGTTTAGGGTTTCCGCGGCCCGAGGAGCCGTTGCTTCTAAAGGAGGCGCAGGAATGCCGCAATGGCGTGCAACACGGGGTTCTAAAGCTAATACTGACGCGGGGAATCGGTACGCGCGGTTATCGCGCCGCTATTCCTGTCACGCCCACGCGGATCTGGGCACTTTACGCGTGGCCAGATTATCCGGAGCATTATTGGCAACGCGGGATCACGGTCCGCCTTTGCGCGACCCGCCTCGCACGCAACCGGAGCCTGGCCGGTGTCAAGCATCTCAATCGCTTGGAACAGGTCCTAGCCCGTAGCGAGTGGGACGACCCTGGGATTGCAGAGGGTCTGATGCTGGATACGGCCGGTTTTCTAACGGAAGGCACGATGTCCAATGTATTTCTGGTGCGAGGCGGAGAACTCTTCACTCCGGATCTCTCTGTGGCGGGGGTTTGCGGCATCATGCGCGGCGTGATCGTGGAGGCGGCAAAGCGGCTCGGTGTCGAGACGCGGGTCAAAGCCATCCGCTTAAACGAATTATGGTGTGCCGACCACGCGTTTGTATGCAATAGCGTGATCGGGATTTGGCCTATCGCACAGGTCATCGCGCGCCGCAAGCGCCTCTTCAAAGCCGGACGTTTGGTGCGGGAAATCGCTCTATTCCGTCAGACACACATTGATTAGACTTCACACGGCGATGCCTTCGACTGCTATCAAACTTATCGTTCTCGGTATTGCCGCGCTGAGCATCGTTGTGATGGGATATTGGAGAGACCTGTTGGCGTGGTCCGATCGCGCTATTTTCGTGGTCGGCAAACCGATCGAATACACCGTTGTCCCGGGAGCCACCGTTGAATCGATCGGGGAAGATTTGAAATCCATGAAAATCCTGTCGTCCTCCCATTACTTCGCGTGGATGGCGCGATCCTCCGGTAAGGCTAGAAACGTTCAGACGGGAGAGTATTGGGTTATCCCCGGTATGACGCCGCGCGGGTTTCTCGACGCTCTTGTCAACGGCCGCGTCATTCAACACAAAGTTACACTGATTGAAGGCTGGATCTTCGATAGGGTCCGCAGAGCGCTCACCGAGCATCCGAAAGTGTTGCAGACACTCACGGGCCTCGATCGTCAGGGAATCATGGAGCGCCTCGGGTTTGCGGGCCGGGATCCCGAGGGTTTATTCTTCCCGGATACCTATTACTTCACGGCGGGCACGTCGGATTTGGAACTATTGCAACGCGCCTATCGGCGCATGGAAGAGTTGCTTCATCGTGAATGGTCCGCGCGCGACAAAGGATTACCGTACAAGACCCCCTACGAGGTCCTGATCCTGGCCTCGATTATCGAGAAAGAAACGTCGATTGGATCGGAACGCCCAGAAATCGCCGGGGTATTTTTGCGGCGCCTGGAGCGTGGCATGCCACTGCAAACGGACCCCTCGGTCATCTACGTTTTGGGTGACGCCTTTGCCGGCGATTTGAAACGCAGTCATCTGAGCATTGATAGCCCTTACAACACCTACCGCAATGTGGGACTGACGCCGACGCCGATCGCTTTGCCTGGGGCCGAATCCATTCGCGCGGTGTTACACCCCGCGGCCGGCGCCGCGCTGTATTTTGTCGCCAAAGGAGACGGCCACCATCATTTCTCGGGTACCCTCGAGGATCATGAGCAAGCCATCGCTCGGTATCAGATCGTCGGTCGAAAAGATTCACGATGACTGCCACTGCGCCGCGCAGCAACCGCGGGCTCTTCGTCACCCTTGAGGGAATTGAAGGCGCGGGTAAATCGACACAGGTCAAGACAGTCGCGGCTTACCTCCGGGGGCAGGGTCGAATCGTAATCGAGACAAGAGAACCGGGCGGCACAGCTGTCGGTGAGGCGATCCGAAGCGTATTGCTGCAGCCTTCGCCGACGCCGATGGAACCTGAGACTGAGCTCCTTCTGATGTTCGCGGCGCGAGCTGAACATGTGAACAAGCTGATAGAACCTGCGCTTGTGAGCGGTCATTGTGTGGTCAGCGACCGCTTTACAGAGGCTTCCTATGCTTATCAGGGGGGAGGCCGCAACGTACCTCGGGCGCGCATCGCGGTGTTGGAGGATCTGGTTCAAGGAGCCTTGCGGCCGGACCTTACCCTGTTACTGGATGCGCCCGTACCCATGGCCCTGAACCGCGCACGGCAACGAGATGGGACGCCTGACCGGTTCGAATCGGAGGCGGCCGGATTCTTTGAGGCCGTCAGACAGGCCTACCTGGATCTCGCCCAGCAGGCGCCAGAGCGGATCCGCGTGGTCGACGCTACGGCCGCTCCTGCAGCGGTAGCAAACGAAATCCGAACGCACCTCGGACGCTTGCTCGGCTCGCCATGAGCCCTCCATACACATGGCAGACCGAGCAGTGGCGCGGGCTATGGAAGCTTCGCAGCGCCCAACGTATGCCCCATGCGGTCTTGATTCGCGGGATGTGCGGAATGGGGATCTCGGAATTCGCGCGCGCACTCGCCGCATCGTTGCTGTGCGCGGGTCCCAACGGCGAAGGCGAGCGTTGCGGGCAGTGTAAGAGCTGTGTTCTTTTTACCGCAGGAAATCATCCCGAATATTATCGGATCACTCCAGAAGCGAAGAGCGCCGTGATTAAAATCGATCAGGTTCGCGCCGTGCCTGATTTCGTCGGTATGCGAAACCTGTTCGGCCCATTCAAAGTCGTCCTGATCGATCCCGCCGATGCGATGAACCGCAATGCGGCGAATTCCCTGTTAAAGGTATTGGAAGAGCCGCCGCCGCAATCGGTGATTTTGTTGGTGACGGAGAAGTCGCGCCGCTTACCGGCGACGGTCACCAGCCGCTGCCAGCGCATTGACTTCTTTGTTTCCCCTCGGGCGCAAGGCCGGGCCTGGTTGCAGACACGGGTTCCGGATGCGGAGGTTGAACTCTTGCTCGAACTGGCCGATAACGGTCCACTGAAAGCTTTGGAGTTATGGGAAGCGGGTGCGCATAACAAGAGCTTGGCAATTATTGAGAGCTTTCAAGCCCTAGTGAGCGGGCTGGCAGATCCGGTGGCCGTGGCGCAAGATTGGTCCCGAGGAGATCCCGAGTTTACCAGCGGAAGCTTATTTAAGCTGTTCGCGGACCTGGCGGTCCTCAAATGCGCGCAGGGCGCAAGAAAAATTGCCGGCGAAGAATCGCGGCTGAGAGCGATTTCAGAACGGCTTAGAACACGAGATCTGTTCACCGCCTATGATCGATTGATCCGCTGCAAGAAGCTATTGAATAGTGAGCGGAATATTTCAGCACACAATGTGTTTGAGGAACTAACGATTAATTGGTGTGGTTTGTTGCCTCCCTGACCTATCATCATGAGCGTACCGGCAAAAGACGTCCATCAGGGAATACTGTCGCTGACACTCCGTGACACACACGCCCTCTATGTCACCTATATGCCGTTCATAAGAAACGGGGGCTTGTTCATTCCGACAACGAAGGCTTACAGCCTGGGTGATGAAGTCTTCATGATCCTAAACTTACTGGACGGCAAAGAACGCTTGCCGGTCGCCGGGCGCGTCGTCTGGATCACCCCGGCGTCCGCGCAAGGTAATCGTACCGCGGGGATCGGCGTGCAAATCAGTGACGCGGACAAGGGCGCGACGCGCAACAAAATTGAAACCTTGCTGGCAACGGCCTTGAAGTCCGATCGGCAGACGCATACGATGTAGTGTAACGCGCAATAAACTTCAGGAAATCCCGGCAAAGGCCCTATCTTACAATGCTGGCCAGCGGCCCCGATCTGTGATTGAGAATATAGGCGGCTTGTTTGACGAGTGACGATCGTCCATACGCTCGAAGTCAATGCTTGTCGATTCTCATTGTCACCTGACGCTGCTCGATCGCGAGCATCACGGTAGTACGGAGCAAGTCGTTGCGGCAGCCAAGCGTGAAGGTGTCGACCGTCTCCTATGTGTTTCGGTTGATCTCGAAACCGCCCCCCACATCATTCAGTTGGCAAGAACCCATCAGGGGGTCTTTGCCTCGGTCGGCATGCACCCCAATACCGCGGCCACGATCGAACCGGGCTTCGACGAACTGGCGGCGCTCGCGGCCGAGCCTTGTGTTATCGCTATCGGGGAGACGGGATTGGATTACTATCGCAGTGAGGGCGATCTCGCGTGGCAGCGCGATCGGTTCAGAACGCATATCGCGGTTGCAAAGGCGCTGCACAAACCGCTCATCATCCACAACCGCCAGGCCACCGAGGATGTGCTCAAGGTCCTGCACCTAGACGGCGCTCATGCCGTGGGTGGTGTGATGCATTGTTTCGTCGATACGTGGGAAACTGCTCAGCGAGCAATGGATCTCGGCTTCTATGTTTCTTTCTCGGGGATCGTGACTTTCCGGAATGCCAAGTCCGTCCAAGAAGTCGCCCGGCGCATGCCGCTCGAACGAATGCTCGTGGAGACCGATGCCCCCTACCTGGCGCCCGTACCGCATCGCGGCAAGAGTAATCAACCGGCGTACGTACGCTATGTTGCGGAATATATAGCCGAGTTGAAGGGGATACCGGCACAGGAAGTATTCGCGGCAACGACTCGCAATTTCGTCACCTTATTCAAACCGCCCGCGCCGCTTCACTGAGAGCTTGTGAAAAAAATCTGCTGCGCTCGGGATCTCGCGTTCCGGCGGTGCTCGGAATCCTCATGTATTTCAATATACACTCCGGTTCCTGCGCTCCGGCGGAACGCGACCTCCCATCGCTCGCGACGATTTCTTCACAAGCTCTGAGAGTTTTTAGTTAGAGGCGATCACCCGCACGCGCGCGAGCATTCCGGCTTCGTAGTGACCTGGAACGTGGCAACCGATTTCGAGCTCGCCCGCTTCGCCGAACCGCCAAACGAGGGTTTTCGCTTCGCCGGCTTCGAGGGTGATCGTATTTGGATCATTGTGGACCATGTCGGGATCGCGTTTCATCATCTCCGAGTGCGCGCGCTGCTCTGTCGCATCGCCGATCATGAACTCGTGGCGTAACTTCCCGTCGTTTCTTACCTCGAAGCGGATGGTTTCACCGGGCTTGACAGTAATCTCCGGCGGGTCGTAGCGCATCGTATCCGATGCGCTCACTGCAATGCTCCGGTCGACGCGATCTGGATGTCCCGGTTGTCCTACCGCCCGGTTGCCGGCGCCATGCGCGCTATGGTGGTGGCCATGGTTTGTCGCTGCTTGCCCGTCATGAGCGCTCTGATCCGGATCGCCACCCGATGCCGTTTGCGCGGCGAGCAATCCAACTAAGAACATGAGGTGGAATTTCATTCGCTGCACTCCTGGGGTCTTTTTCAAAATTCTAGCCCGGCGCTGGTCCGACACACATGGGTAAGAAAAGTGCGGGTCGGCTAAATACCCGGATCAACCACGAGAGTTTCTGTGCCGAGGCTTGCTTCGATGCGTCTTGCGTTGGCTTCGGCTTCCGCCCGGCTATTAAAGGGACCGGCTAAGACTTGGTGATAGCCCCGGTTAACCACGGCTCGGGCGGGGATCGGCGGGCCTAGGTGCTCGATGATCGCGGATACGCGTCGGGCCGCGTGCGGATTCTTAAAGCTTCCCGCCTGGACGTACCATGGGCGGCCCGGGGCGGTGGCAGTGGCCGTCAGGATTGGTTGCGAAGCGGCCCGTGATACCGGAATGGCCGCGAGCGCGCCCTCGATATCGGGCTGATTGCGCTCGACCGGTAACGGTAGACCGCGGCCGAGATCGAGCAGTTTGTCGATCCGCGGCCAATCGATGACACCGCGCTCCGAAGCTATCTTGTCCAGCCGGGTTTGCAGTTGTTCTTGGAGAACGGCCGCGCCGGGCTCCGGGTCCAGGGGTTCATGCGCTTCAACATATAGGGTTCCGTCGCGCCAACCTGCGAGGTACGGCTGGTTCACGATCCGCACCGGGGTACCGATCGGTATTTCTTTGAACAGGGTATCAATATCTTCGGGGAACAGTTGAATGCAGCCGTGGCTCACGCGCATACCGATTCCGGCGGGTCTATTCGTCCCGTGAATCAGATAACTTTCAAACCCAAGCCGCAGGGCGAACTCACCCAATGGATTGTCCGGCCCGGGCGGTACTACCGCGGGCAAGGGATCGCCCTTCGCCGCGTGTTCGGCGCGAATCGATGCGGGGACGTGCCAACTCGGTTTGGCGACTTTGCTTACAACGGTCGTCGCACCCTGCGGCGTCGGCCAATCCTCGCGTCCGATACCGATGGGATGGGTAACGACGATCTGCGACTCCGCGGGTTTGGGCTTCGGAAAGAAAAACAAACGCAAGGCCGAAAGATTAAGCACGATGCCCTCGCGCGGGGCGTCTGGCAGAATATGGCGTGCCGGTAAGATCAGATGCGTACCTTCCTTCGGAAGCCAAGGATCGACGCCTGGGTTGGCGTCGCGGAGCTCGTTGTATCCGAGGTCGTACTTGCGCGCGAGATCGACAAATGTATCTTCTTCACGTGCGGTGATGACATACAATTCCCCGATGACGTCAGAGTCGTCCGCCAGGATAAAGGTATCTTGACGCGCCGGCGGCTCGGGGGTGGCCGGAGTTTGCCGTTGTGCAATGTCCGGCGGCGCAGGGGGGTCAGGGATTTCGCCATTTAGGCTGTCGATTGAGATGCGTGAAAGGTTTTGACAAGCGCCGAGGGAAACGACGAGTAACAGGAGCACGAAACCGCGTTTAATAAGGGCCATCATCATGTTTCACTGTAACTGAAGCTACTTCGCCGGGGTCGCATTAATCTGATATTGTCTTTTAGCATTATATCTGAACTCAGTGGGGGATAAGAGTAGCGTGTTTGAGCTGATCAAAGCGGGTGGCTGGATGATGGCGCCCATCATCGCGTGCTCGGTGGTCGCGCTCGCGATCGTGGCTGAGCGTTTGTGGACCTTACAGACAAAACGCGTGACCCCACCGACCCTGGTCGCGCAGGTGTGGCAATGGTTTAAGCACGGCCATTTGGATGCAAAGCGCATTCAAAGCTTAAGACACCATTCGCCCTTGGGCCGGATCCTGGCGGCGGGCCTCATGCAATTGCGCCATGATCGGCAAGTAATGAAAGAAAGCATAGAAGACGTAGGCCGCCACGTCGTGCATGAATTGGAACGTTATCTCAATACGCTCGGTACCATCGCCACGGTGAGCCCGTTGCTCGGCTTGCTGGGCACGGTGACCGGTATGATCCGGGCGTTTTCGGCCATCAGCGAGCATGGTGTGAGCGATCCGAGTGTAGTCTCCGCCGGCATCGCCGAAGCGTTGATCACCACCGCTGCCGGGTTGATCGTGGCGATCCCGGCACTGATGGCTTACCGGTATCTGCGCGGGAAAGTCGATGCGCTCGTCGTTACCATGGAGCAAGAGGCATTGAAGCTCGTCGAGGTGATCCATGGCGATCGGGAAGGCGCCGATCTCACTTACCTGGGGAGGGGGCGATGAAACTGAAACGTCTGCGCCAAGATGACGTTGAAATCAATCTCATCTCGTTAATTGATGTACTGCTATTTCTCGTCATCTTCTTCATGGTGTCGACGACCTTTGTGGCGAAATCTCAATTGTCGTTAACGCTGCCCGAAGCAGCGACAAACGAGGAGAGTAATCGCGAGAAGGCGATCGAGGTCACCTTAGACGCCGACGGTCACTGTAATGTAAACGGAGAGCCTGTGGTCGATGCCAAGCTTGCTACGATCGAACAAGCGCTTGGCAAAGCCGCGAAAGGCATGAATAACCCGACGATCGTCATCAGCGCGGATGCCAAGGCCACACATCAAGCGGTGGTAACGGTTTTGGATGCGGCGCGCCGCTTGCGCCTGCTCAACATCTCGATTGCAATCCAAGAACCCGATGAGACGTGAGGGTCGGCTTTCACCCGCGTGGCGCCGGCGCTCGCTGATCACGCCTTAACCTAGGGGTCGTGTCGTTACCCCTGCAAGCTTACTGTGACGCATCGAGTAGCTGAAGTAGACGACCAATCCCGCGATCAACCACACCCCGAAAGCTTGCCAAGTTTCAACCCTCAGGCTGGCCATGAGCCACAGGCAAAAGCCGATACCGAGGAGCGGGATAATGGGGCCAAAGGGCGTGCGAAATCCTCGCGCCATGTGCGGTTGCGTGCGGCGCAATGTGATGACACCGGCGCACACCACAACGAACGCGCCCAAGGTGCCGATGTTCGTTAGTTCCGCGAGCCGGTCGAGCGGCAGGAAGCCGGCCAGGCCGCACATGATCGCGCCTATCATGACGATGACCCGCACCGGGCTCTTGGTCCGCTCGCTGATGTGCGAGAAGAAGGGCGGCAGTAGTCCATCGCGCGAGATCGCGAACAGGATCCGCGTGATGGCGAAATACAGCACCAGCATGACCGTGGTGAGGCCAGCGATGGCGCCGAACGCAATGAGGCCGGCCGCCCACTCTTCGCCAACCTTGAGCAGCGCGCTGGCCACCGGCGAGGCGGTCTTAAGCTCGGAGTAAGGCACGATTCCGGTCAACACCCCGGATACCGCAATGTACAGCACGGTGCAGACCGCAAGCGAGCCGATAATACCGATTGGCAAATCGCGCTGTGGGTTCTCGCACTCCTCGGCGGCCGTCGATACCGCGTCAAAGCCGATGTAGGCGAAGAAGATGGTGGCCGCGCCGGTCAGCACACCGGGCCATCCGAAGTGCGTAGCCCCGCTGGGATCGGTGATCGGCGCGGGGATGAACGGACTCCAGTTGGAGGGCTCGAGGTGGCCGATCGCAACGGCGAGAAATAGCAGGATGGCTGCGACCTTCACGAACACCATCACCGCGTTGAACTGAGCGCTGATCTTAGCACCCATCGCGAGCAGCACACCGAGCGTGGCGACAATGGCGAGCGCCGGCAAGTTGACCATCCCCGTCTCCCCGCCGCTAGTCATCTCCCACGGACCGTGCAGGAGGGTTTCCACGAAGCCGGCGCCGAATAGCGCCTGCAGCCCGTTGTTGAGATACCCCGACCAACCGACCGCAACGGTGGAGATAGCCACCGTATACTCGAGGATCAGCATCCATCCGATGACCCAGGCCGGGAACTCACCGAGCCCGGCATAACCGTAAGCGTAAGCCGAGCCGGCGCCGCCGACGCTCGAGGCAAGCTCGGCGTAGGCGAGTGCCGCGCAGGTGCAGGCGATGCCGGCGATCACGAACGACAGAACGATGGCCGGTCCAGCGTCGGTGGCCGCGGCCCGTCCGGTCAGCACGAAAATGCCGGCGCCAATGATGGCGCCGATACCGAGCAAGGTGAGATCGAACGCGGTAAGACATCGCTTGAGGCCGCTATCGGTAAAATCGTGTACGGTCGTCGGTTTGGTACGAAAAAGTTGGTTCATGTGCTAATCTCCGGCGTAACAACGGTCGGGCCTGGGTAATATCACACAGTGTCGATTCAAGTATCGCAATTGTACGTTACCCGCTAAAGCTAGGACATCGTGATATTGGCCGGAAACATGGATAACCGTATACTTGCGTCGTAATTGCCTGCTGCCGAAACCTTGCGGTAACGTCATCGCCTAGACCAATCCGTGCGCCCGTAGCTCAGCTGGATAGAGTACCTGGCTTCGAACCAGGTGGTCGGGGGTTCGAGTCCCTCCGGGCGCGCCAATAGTTCTGTTTGTATATCAAGCAGTTACGGCTATATTGTTTAGCACGTTTTACGCTTCAACAAGACGAGCGCGGGACTTTTGCGGGACTTTTGTCCATGAACCTTGTTTGCGGCGTCGATCAGATTCTTGAGTTCTACGGCTGAATAGTGGGTGGTGATCCGTCCAGACCGGTGTCCTAAAAGGTCCTGCCGATCCTCAAAAGACACCCCCGCCGCCCGAAGCCTGCGCCCGAAAGTATGCTTGAGATCATGGACTCGGACAAAGGGTAACCCTGCTCGTACGCGGGCTTTTCGCCAAGCCGAATTATTCACCCTGGTCATTGGACGCCCATCGAAAGTAAACACGTAGTCAGGGTGCTGCCCGCGAACCTCTTCGATCACCGAGCGCGCTACGCGATTCAGGACCACCAGACGATCATCGCCGTTCTTTACTCGTCTTCCGGGAATTATGAATACGCTGGTCTCAAACTCCGGGACCGATACTTCCCAGTACACGGTAAATTTGTTCTCCGTGTGACGTCTCAGGCAAGGGCAGCAGCGCAAGCGTTTTTTGTCATGCGCAGGTAGTCGAAGACCAAGCGCACGTTGCATCCTCAGCGCGCCAAGCAGGG
>JBIMKD010000068.1:0-3051 GCA_043673815.1 Chromatiales bacterium | reverse complement strand
GGTGCACGCGATATTCAACACCCACGCCTTCGCCTGCTGTGTAATCAGCGGCACCTTGGGGCGGTGGTAGTGGTCTTTCAGTCCCGCTTCCACCCCGGCCGCCAGCGCCTTGTCGATGCATTTGTAAATGGTAGGCCGGCTAACCCCAACGCATGTTGAATCGCTGCCGGACCTTCACCCGCGACGTAGCGCAGCAGGATCGCAGCACGTTCGACTTCCCGTTTCGGTGCCTTGCGCGAATCGCGCAAGCGCTCCAACCTCTCGTGCTCATCTGCCGAAATCACCAGCGCCGTCCGTCTTGTCTTTCCCGCCATCGCTACCCTCCCCAAACCATGGATAAGCCTGGGAAGCCATGATGGCACCGCAACTCATAAAAGTAAATGGTTTATAGAATCGTTATCCTAGCATGTTAAACGCCCCATCAGAGCGTGAACCAGCCGCGCGCCTGCTCAGGCTCGTTGAAGAGCTTGCCGCGGAGATCCACGCCCATCCCTCCGGGCGGCGTGTCTTCACGCTCGACAGCGCACTCGATCGTGATGTCGGCCTCGATAGTTTGGCGCGCGTGGAGCTGTTCGCGCGTATGGAACGGGAATTCGGCGTTGCGTTTTCAGAGCGACTGTTCAGCGAGGTCCAGACGATTCACGATCTGCTATTGGCGTTGTCCGATCAGCACCCGGCCAGGGAGTCAACTGCGGATCTTCGAGCACCTCTGGAGGCGCCCTCCCCCTCGCACGCCGCGCCGCACGGCGCCCGAACGCTTACCGAGGCGCTCGCATGGCATGCGGTCATCCATCCCGATCGCAAGCACATCACGCTCCTCGGGCAAACCGGCGATGAAGAGATCCTCACCTACGGTGATCTCTACGCGGAAGCCAAGGCGATCGGCGGGAGCCTGCAACGGCGAGGGTTGCAACCGGGCGAGGCCGTGGTCCTCATGCTCCCTACGGGCCGAGACTATTTTCGCTGCTTCATGGGCGTGCTGCTCGCCGGCGGGATCCCGGTGCCCGTCTACCCCCCTACCCGTCAGAGTCAGCTCGATGATCACCTGCGGCGCTATCGTGCGATTTTGCGCAATTGCCAAGCCGCCGCGCTCGTCACGGTCCCCGAAGGACGCGCACTCGCGCTGTTGTTTAAGGCGCAAACCGACACCCTGCGCTTCGTCGCGACCGCCGCTGAGCTTTACCTGGCCGCGGACGGCATCGATATCCCCGCCATTCATGCCGACGACACGGCTTTTCTTCAGTACACCTCGGGCAGCACGGGGGTTCCAAAAGGCGTGGTGCTTACCCATGGGAATCTTCTTGCGAATATACGGGCCGCGGGGGCGGCCCTGCGGGCAAAACCGACTGACGTCTTCGTCAGTTGGTTGCCGCTCTATCATGATATGGGGCTCATCGGTGCGTGGTTCGGCACCTTGTACCATGCGACGCCGCTGGTCATCATGTCGCCCTTGAGCTTTCTCGCGCGCCCCCGGCGCTGGCTTTGGGCCATTCATCGCTACCGGGGAACGCTCTCGGCGGCGCCGAACTTCGGCTATGATCTGTGCGCGCGCCGTATCAATGATGCGGAGCTCGAGGGCTTGGATCTGGGCTCCTGGCGTGCGGCCTTGAATGGAGCGGAACCGGTCAACGCAGCCACCCTGCGGCGCTTCAACGCACGTTTCAGCCGTTACGGATTTCGCCCTGAGACCATGGCGCCGGTCTATGGTCTTGCCGAGGCCTCGCTCGCGCTCACGATGCCGCCGCTCGATCGCGGCCCGCTCATCGATCGAATCGATCGCAAAGCCTTCGCGGAGCGCGGGATCGCCATCCCGGCCGCGGAGACCGATTCCCCCGCGATCGAGTTCGTCGCCTGCGGCCGGCCGATCTCCGGGCACGAAGTTCGGATCGTCGCTGAGGGTGGTCGCGAGCTGCCTGATCGCCATCAAGGCAGTCTTCAGTTTCGCGGTCCCTCGGCGACCCGAGGTTATTATCGAAACGCCGATGCCACGCGCGATCTCGTCAAGGGCGAGTGGCTCGATCCCGGCGATCTTGCCTACATCGCTCGGGGCGACATCTACATCACGGGCCGCACCAAGGACCTGGTGATCCGCGCGGGACGAAATATTCATCCACATGAATTGGAAGATGCCATCGGGCGCATCCACGGCGTGCGCAAGGATCGGATCGCGGTCTTCGGTAGCCCGGATCCGCAAACCGGAACCGAACGGCTGATCGTGGTAGCCGAATCACGCGAATCGCGCCCCGACAAACGCGAGCAGATCCTGACCCGAATCAACGAAATCGCGACCGATCTCGCCGGAGGTCCACCCGACACTGTGATACTAGCGCCGCCCGGCACCGTACTCAGAACCTCAAGCGGCAAGATCCGGCGCAGTGCCAGCCGCGATCTTTATGAACGCGGGCAGATCGGTCAGCGTTCACCACCCTTTTGGCGACAGCTCGGGCGCCTTGTCTCAGCCAGCGTTGTGCCGCTCATCAAACGGCTTGGTAAGGCGCTACGCGCGCATGCCTACGGGGTCTATGCGTGGACCGTGATCGGACTCATCACACCCTTGGTGTGGATGGCCGTCGTGCTGCTGCCGCGCCTCGAATGGCGGTGGGGAGCCGCAAGCGTCGCCGCGCGCTTCCTCGCCGGTTCCGTCCGCATCCCCTGTACCCTCAAAGGGGTGGAAAACTTACCGCCCGTGGACCAGTCGACAGTCTTCATCGCGAATCACGCAAGCTATTTAGACTCGTACTTTCTGGTGGGTTATCTGCCCCGCATCCCGAGGTTCGTCGCGAAGGCCGAGTTAGCGCGAAAGTTTACAGCACGGGTATTTCTATCGCGGCTCGCGACCGAGTTCGTGGAACGCTTTGACAAAGAAAAGGGCTTGGCCGACGCACGCAAGATAGCCGGCGCATTGCGCAGCGGCCGCTCGCTGCTGTTCTTCCCGGAGGGGACCTTCAGCCGCGTTCCGGGGCTGCTACCATTCCATATGGGCGCCTTCATCGCGGCCGCCGAGACGGCGACGCCGGTCGTCCCAATAGCCATTCAGGGTACGCGCAGCAT
>JBIMKD010000067.1:0-8307 GCA_043673815.1 Chromatiales bacterium | reverse complement strand
GCGAGGATCTCATGTACCGGTTGCGGGTGGTGCCGATCTTTCTGCCGGCGCTGCGCGAGCGGCGCGAGGACGTGGGCCTGCTCTTATGGGAATTCATCGAGCGCCATAACGCGCGCGGCCTGCGGCGCATCGAGCGCATCGCGCCCGAAGCCATGCGGCTGCTGCTCGATCATTCCTGGCCGGGAAACGTGCGGGAACTAAAGAATGTCATCGAGTATGCCTTTGCCGTCGGAAGAGGCGCCGAGCTGCGGCTCTCCGAATTGCCGCCCGAGTTTCGGGAGCCAAGAACGCCCCCGCCCGTCGCAATCAAGCGCAACGAACGCCTAAGCCCAGAACAGCAGGCGCAGCGGGTCCGACTTGCCCTGCAGGAGACCGGTGGCGATATACACAGAGCCGCCCAGCTTGCCGGTATGAGCCGTGCCACCTTCTGGCGTAAGCGCAAGCAGTTTGGGATCTAGCCGCTGTTGCCAAGCTCCTCCAGCAGGCTCACCAAATCATCGGCATGTTCTTCTTCCATCGCGAGGATCCCCTCCAGCATGCGCCGGGTGGTCGGGTCGTCGTTTCCGAGATAGCCGATCATCTCGCGATAGCTGTCGATCGCGATCCGTTCGGCGACGAGGTCTTCCTTGATCATCTCGATAAGCGATCACCCTCGACATATTCGGAATGACTGCGGGTCAGCAGCCCTTCGGGAGACAGGTTAGGCTCGCCACCGAGCTGCACGATGCGGCTCGCGATCTGGTCACACCAGTAAATCCACCAAGGCTTGCACAATGCCGCTATCTCGTCGACCCATTTTATGAGTCGCTTGTTGCTGGTTCGCTTTCGGCCGTCATGGGTTATGGTCATAGTTCACTCTCCTATCAACACTCAAGTTACACGATTCATCCGCTCCTTCTCCGTTCCGCTCCTAACAATCCGGAAACAATGAGTTCAAGCAAATTCTTGGCGGCAAGTGGAATAAGTCCGAGGATTGCAAACGAGCCAATCAGACCCGGTGAGAAGAGGCCGCTCAGGGAATCGAGCTTACCGAGTTCCGTCCCCACGTTCACATACACGGCGGCGATGTCAGGCTTTGGCGCGGCCGATGAGGCTCGCGACATCGCGCAGGATCCGCGGCGTCTTGAGCCCCCCGGGGGAGGCGAGGTATTTCGGTCGCCACACGGGGTTGAGTTGTTCTGCGAACCGGCAGTGGCTTTCACTGTCTTTAAAGTGTTCACTCTGGCGTACATAAACTGCTCAACCTCCGTCGACCCGCCCCTGGCCATGGTCGAGGCGATCCATACAGCCGCGATTTCGGTCACCGCATCCAAGTAACCGGTCCGCTGAGAAGCGCTGGTGGCAAGTCGCCTCATATCCCGCCTGCTCGGCCGCGAACCCCCGGTTACCGGTCACAGCGCTTAAGGCATGGACGTATTCCTCCTCGTGGAGAAGATTCCAGAGTCGTTCGGCAGCCATGCTCGCGAGGGAATGATAGATCGGGATCGACCCCTTGAGCTTCCAGATGTCCTCGAGCGTATAGGGCCGCTTCACGTCCCTCCAACGGGGGGTGGAGTGGCCACACGCCGGCGGCCGATTTGCAGCCAGTGTTTCCAGTAGTCGGCCATGTTGTAGCCACAGAAGGGCAGCATTGCCATGGGATCGCGGCGCATCGCCGCCTGGTCGACGGCGGCGGCCGTGGCCTCAGACCCCATCGTGGCAGCGAGATACACGCCGTGCTCCCAGTCGTAGGCCTGGAAAACCAGCGGAAAGTTCTTGCTTACGCGGCCCCCGAAGATGAAGGCGCTGATCGGCACGCCCTTGGGATTCTCCCAGGCCGGGTCTATCGATGGACACTGGCGCGCGGGCGCCGTGAAACGGGCATTGGGGTGGGCCGCCGGGTACCGCTCCGGAGTCCCAATCGTTACCCTTCCAGTCGATGAGATGCCCGGGCGGCGCCTCACTCATACCCTCCCACGAGAATTCTCCCTTTGTTGAGGTCTTTGCGCCCTTCGACCGCGCGCGGATCGGCGCCGCGGCAACGGCCGACGCAGAGTGACAAGGCCCGTGTATTCATGCTGCCTGATCCCCGAAACCAAGGCCATCGTTAAGGAAAACCGGCAAAGGTCAATTGAACGGCCGAAATTCTCCGATCTCGGGGTCCATGACGTGAAGCACGCCGCTGGCGATGCCGAAGTACCACCCGTGTAACGCCAGGGCTCGGCGCTCCACCCCCCATCCAGTCAAAGCTCATGAGGTTGCGCAAACTCAAACGCACGAGCTCGTGTTCTAGCTGTGTAAGCTGCTCCTCAAGGGAGGCGTACGCATACCTCTCCCTGCGGGGGCGGAGGAGTTGATCCACAGCCTGGAGCGGCGCGTCGGGCAGCTGCAGCGGGATCGGCCGCGCGGACGACCGAAGAAAACCGAGGATTAATGGTATGCGTCCCCTTTATTTTCAGTCGATAAATAGGAGCGCACTTTGATCTCCGAGGTGAGTGTGCGGTGCACCGGGCAGCGGTTTGCGATCTCGAGGAGGCGCTGGCGCTGTTCTTCGCTAAGATCCCCGTCGAGCGTGATCTCACGGGTGATCTCATCCACCTTGCCCTCCTGAGTCTCGCAGTCCGTGCAATCCTGGGCGTGGATCTTATGGTGTGAGAGCTGCACACGCACGCGCGCAAGGGGCAGGTTTTTCATCTCCGCGTACATGCGCAGCGTCATGGCAGTGCAGGCGCCGAGCCCGATCAGAAGATATTCGTAAGGACCGGGACCGGCGTCGTTACCCCCCCCCCGCTTTCGGCTCATCCACCGTCAGGGCGTGGCGGCCGGTGCGCGCGGTCTGCACGTAGCGCCCGGTCAAGGTTTCTTCGACGTCGACGACTGTACGGTTCGCATTAGACATTTTCAGTGCTCCAGTTCTATGGCATGTCGGACCCAGCACCGCCGCGGAGATCGCGCACCGGGACGTCGGCCCGCGTGATCGGAATCTTAAGATAAAAGCGTCCATTCGACTCGGGCGGCGGAAACCGGCCGGCGCGCATATTAATCTCCAGCGAGGGGAAGAGGAGCTTTGGCGTTGTAAGCTGTTTATCCCGAGCCTTGCGGAACTGGACATAAGCGTCCTCGGTCGTCCCTGCGTTGATCTGGATGTTGTGTTCCCGCTGTTCGGCGACCGTGGTCTCCCAGCGGTGTTCTCGCCGCTTCTCGGTCAAATAGTCATAACAGAGGAAAAGCTGGGGTCTCCGATGGCAATCCATAGAGCTTTTGAATCGAGCGATAAAGCGTATGGGCATCGCCGCCGGGAAAGTCCGCTCGCGCCGAGCCGTAATCGGTCATGAACAAGGTGTCGCCGATGAAGGCGACATTCCCGAAGAGATAGGTCACATCGGCCTGGGTGTGGCCTGGAGTGTAGAGCACCTGCCCTTCGAGCGGCCCGATTCGAACACGCTCCCCTTCCCTGAACAAATGATCGAATTCCGAGCCATCGGCCCTGAACTCATTGCCTAAATTCAGAATATGCTTCCGGCGCTGCTGCACCGCTACGATGTGCTCGCCGATCCCGATCCGCCCACCGCACTGCGCCTTCACATCCTGAGCGGCGCTGAGGCGGTCGGCATGAGCATGCGTTTCTAAGATCCAGTCGACGGTGAGCCCGTTCTTCCGAATGCAAGCGAGCACGGGGTCGATGCTCGCGGTACTCGTCCGCGAAGCCTGATTGTCGTAGTCGAGCACCGGATCGACGACCGCGCAATGGCGACGCTCGGGATCCCGCACCACGTAGGTAAGCGAACCGGTGGGCTCATGCATGAAGGCGGTAATGAGCACATCGTTATACATAACTTGCTCCGTGGACGGCTTGGTGTGCCTGCAGCGCGAGTATGAAATCCCGTATGCGCTGCAGGCCTATCCAAATCGTCTGGGGTCCGGGCGGACCGTCATTGGCGCGATTTAGATAGCCGCCTAGTTGCGCGACCATGGCCACAACGGTATTGAGCGCGGGGGTTTTCTTGGGCGGCGGTTCGCGTTTGACGACGAGGTAGGTCGTCTTCCATTCCGCCTCTTCGAACACCAGATCTGCGGGCAGCTCGGGGCAGTGCCGTCCGAGCATGGTCAAAAACAATACTCGCCAAGCGACGATCAATGAGCCGATCAGTGGTTTCGAGTTGCAACTCTTCGACCTTGCAACCGCTTTTGAGCACCCGAAAATAGACCTCGATCTGCCAACGGCAAAGATACCATTGCACGATCTCCGCGGCGCGTTCAAAACGCTCGACCGGCATGCTCGTGAGCAGAAGCCATTCGATGGGATCCCCTTCTTGGGGGGGATGTTCCTCTTTGGCAAGAACGGCGGTGATCGCAACGACGGGCAAGCGCACCCCCTGGCGTTGAGGCGCCCGGATCCTCACATTCCCCCGCCCATGCCTCCCTTCATGGGCATGCCGGCGCAATGGCTCTCCATCATCTTGCCCATGTGGCCCGTCTCGGATTGGTCGAGCGTGCCGTCCTTGTTCGTGTCCATCTGCGCGAACGCCTCATCGTGGTGTTTCGTGAACTCATCCTTGGAGACCTTGGCGTCCTTGTCGGTGTCCATCATGGCCCCCATGTTCTTGCCACAGCCTTCCATCCCTTTCATCATGCCCATCCCTTCCATTTTGTGCTCGCCGCCCATGCCGCCCATCTGAGTTTGGGAACTTTCGGGTTTATCGCTCCCTGGCCCCATACCCGTCGGTTTCGGGTCGTCTTGACACGCTGCTAAGACTAGCGTCATGGCTAATATTGCGATCGTATTCAATATGACTTTCATGCTATTTCTCCAGTTTGATTTCGCGAACAACTAATGCGATCGATCACTCATCTCAGCGATCGGAACGCTTCTGCTATCGAGTTGCAGAGTCAAAAACATTAAAGTGCAGCTTGCAGGTAAGCTTGCGCGAGGGCCTACCGGACACCTCTCAATGATAGAAATCCTCCGCGCTCACCTTGCCGCGAAACACATAGTACGCGTGCGCGGTGTACAGCAAAACTAGCGGGATGATGATCGCCACCCCAACCAGAATAAACAGCTGCGATTGCGGCGGAGCGGCGACCTCCCAGATGGTGAGGCTGCGCGGCACGATGTAAGGCCACAGGCTGATCGCGAGACCCGCGAGGGCCAAGACGTATAGGACGACACACAGCAAGAACGGGGCGTATTCGTGGCCATGTCGCAGAGCGTGGTAGAGCGCCAGCGCCACCGCGGCGCTCAGCACCGGCACCGGCGACAGATACAACAGATTGGGCCAACGGAACCAGCGTTCGGCGATGGCCGCATCGGCCAGCGGCGTCCATAGGCTGACCAGGCCTATGAACCCCAGCATCACGAAGAGCAGCCGCACCGCCGTGCGTCTCGCCCACGCCTGTAAGTGGCCTTCGGTCTTGATCAGCAGCCAGCAAGCGCCCAAGAGCGCATATCCGCACGGGACCGCCACCCCGGTCATCAGACTAAAGGGCGTTAACCACTCCATGGCTCCGCCTAGGTATTCGCGCCCGTGTAGGCTGAAGCCCGTCACGTACGCGCCCAGAACTAGGCCTTGGCAGAAGGCGGCCACGAGACAGCCCGCGATAAACGACAGATCCCAGATCGGCCGCCAGATCTCGTGGCGCTTGGCCTTGAAGCGGAACTCGAAGGCGACTCCGCGGAAGACCAAGGCGATAACCATCACGATCAGGGGCAAATAAAGGATCGACAGCAGCAACCCAAAGGCCTCCGGAAAGGCCGCAAACAGGCTCGTGCCGCCCAATACCAGCCAGGTCTGATTGCCGTCCCACACGGGCGCTACGCTGCCCATCATCAGATCGCGCTGGTCTGCGCCCTTGACGAACGGAAAAAGGATGCCGATGCCGAGCGAGAAGCCGTCCAGCAGCACGTACATCGTCACGCCAAAGGCGATAATACCCATCCAGATCAGCGGCAGATCCATCGGCGTGCGCTCTGTTCAAGCCTGCGGTGGCAGGAGTGTCTTAACCATCGATGATGAACCTCACGGCGAAATCGACCTCAATCAACCGTAAAACGCTGGGCTGCGGGAATCGGCGCGCTCGGGACCTGTATCGGGTATCTCGCCTGCGGGACCCTTTCGGATCATGAGGAGCAGGAACCAAAGAAAAGCGCCGAACAGCGCGGCATACACCGCCACGAACAGGAGGAGCGAGAACGCGACCTCGGCGCCGTCGAGATTGGCAGAGACGGAGTCGGCCGTGCGCAGCAGGCCATGCACGGTCCAAGGCTGGCGACCGGCCTCGGTGGTGATCCAGCCCGCGATCACGGCGATAAATCCAATCGGGCTTACCCATACCATGGCGCGCAGATAGCGGCGACTAAATAGACTCGATCGACGCCAAACCCAGTAGGCGCCGTACCAGGAGAGGAGAAGCATCAGAAAACCGCAGGCCAGCATCACACGGAAGGAATAAAACACGATCGGAACAAACGGCCTATCCGAGCGCGGGACCTCCTTGAGCCCCAGGACTTTACCGTGCGGGCTGTGGGTGAGGATCAGGCTGCCCGCGTACGGAATAGCTAGCTCGAAGCGATTTGCAGCCGCTTCCTGATCCGGCCACGCAAACACCCGAAACGGGACGTCCCGGCTCGTTTCCCAATGTCCCTCCATCGCGGCCACCTTGACCGGCTGGTGCTCCAGCGTGTTGAGGCCATGCAGATCGCCGATAAGGATCTGCAAGGGGGAAAGCAGTGCCGCCGTCAATACCGCCGCCTTAAAGGTGCGCAGCGCGAACGCCGGCTCGCGGCCGTGGAGCAAATACCAGGCCGCGATACCCGCCACCAGGAACGTGGTGGTGACATAGGAGGCGTTGAGCATGTGGGCCAATCGGTAAGGAAAGGACGGATTGAACACCGCCTCCCACCACGAAGTCACGAAGAACTGCCCGTCCTCAAAGCGAAAGCCGGCCGGCGTCTGCATCCAGGAATTGGCCGACAATATCCAGAACGCGGAGAAAAAGGTACCGAGCCCCACCATCACGGTCGCGAAGTAATGGAGCTTAGGGCCCACCCGATTCCAACCGAACACCATGATCCCGAGGAACCCCGTCTCCAAAAAGAAGGCGGTCAGCACTTCGTAGCTCATGATGGGCCCCAGCACATTGCCCGTGATCCGGGAAAACTCTCCAAAATTGGTGCCGATCTCGTAGGACAACACGACGCCCGAGACTACGCCGGTGCCGAAGGACAACGCGAAGATCTTCGACCAGAATTTGGCGCTGTCGATAAAGAATGGATCGTGGGTACGCAGCCACTGGCCTTCGAGATAGATCAAGAACAGGCCCAGCCCCATCGTCAGCGTGGGAAACAGGATATGAAAGCCGATGGTGAAGGCGAACTGAAGCCGAGATAGAAACAGCGGATCGAAGTCGATCATCAAATGCCGGTCGTTTGCGGTTAACCGTATAAGCGCTGATCAGAGGTTCCTTTTATCGAGGTAATCCTTGACAAAGGCCTTGAGATCCTCCGACTTGCATTCAAACCCCATGCTCTCCGCCTTATTCAAGACTTCCGCACCGGACATCCGTTCTTCAACGCCTAAGGCCATCATGCACAGGGCGCCTGCTCGCATCCCAGTCCCGCAATGCACTAGGATCGGTCTAGGTAGGCCGGTGAGTTGACTACAGAAATCGTCGACCCGGTCATCGGTCAATGATTTTACTGAAACCGGAAAATGCAGGTATTTCATGCCTAGCCCTTCAACCTTGACACCTTCCGCCTCGGGTGACAGCACTTGGTTGGGTTCATCGGGCTCGCGCAGATTCACAACGCCTTGAAAACCCTCTTTTAAGAAGTGTTCAAGTTCCTCTTCCGTGGGCTGCGGACCCACCAAAATGTGTTCACCTACCTTTATCCACTTTTCCATGCTGCTATCCTCCAAAAATTTAGCTACGTGCCCAGAAGGTCGGACACATGAGTCAATGACGCGCCGCAGGGACTTCATCCTGACGAATGGGTATCTTCAGGTACGACCGCCCGTTTGCCTCTGGTGGTGGCAGACGGCCTGCACGCATATTGATTTGTACGGACGCGAACAAGAGTTTCGGGGTGGCAAGCTGCTTGTCACGTTCGGTGCGGAACTGCACAAACCCGTCTTCGGTCGTGGCCGCGTTGATCTGAATATTTCTCTCGCGCTGCTCGGACACCGAGGTCTCCCAGCGGTGCGATGGACGCGTGGGGGTCAGATAATCATGACAGAGAAGAAGCCGGGTCTCTGGCGGCAGAGCGAAGAGCTTCTGGATCGAGCGATAGAGCGCGCGCGCGTCGCCACCAGGAAAATCGGCCCGCGCTGC
>JBIMKD010000066.1:0-15461 GCA_043673815.1 Chromatiales bacterium | reverse complement strand
GGATGACAAACGATGCGAACATGGCCCCTGAACGATGAAAAACGAACCTCACGGCCGCGTTTCCGTCTGAAATCGATTCGTATGCGCGCTGCCCAACCATTTTTGATTACTTGTTCAGAGTTTCCCTAACTCTGCCTGTTATCCATAGATTCTGCTGAGGAGCCAAATGTCTTTGGTTGGGACTTTAACGTTGCCTTGTTTGATCGGTAACCGAGTGGGATCCTACTGTCAGTTATTTAAGTAGTGCAAAGGAACAACCGCGCCCGTATCGGTGGGCCATCGAAGCTAGCCGATCAGCTTTTTATCCAACAGGAGGTTAAGCGCGAACCTCACGCCGAAGCCGGTGATATCCGTCGGGACATGCGCCAGGCCGCCCTTGTGCGTTCCGCTGGAGAGATCCACGTGTATCCAGGGGATATTGCGCTTGACAAAGCGCTGTAGAAAGCGCGCCGCGACGATGTGATCGGCGATGCCTTCTTCATGGCATTGCTTGGTGTCCGCCACGGTGCTTTCTAGGAATTCGTCGTAGTCTTTATCAACCGGAAACGGCCATACGCGCTCGCCGCTGTCGCTCCCGGCCGCGATTAAGGCCGGCAGGTACTCGGGCCGATTGGTAAACACGCCGCTGTACGCATTGCCGAGCGCGCGCTTGCACGATCCGGTCAAGGTCGCAAAATCAATTATCAAGGCCGGCTTTTCGCCCGAGGCGAGCGCGAGCGTATCCGCCAATACCATGCGTCCTTCGGCGTCCGTGTTGATGATCTCGATGGTGGTCCCGTCCGAGGCCGTCACCACATCATTGGGTTTATACGCGCGCGGTCCGATGTGATTGGTCGCCAGCGCCATCCAACAGTGCACCGGAAAGGCGCCCTGCAAGCGCGTTAAGGCGAGCAAGGTCCCGAGTGCCACCGCACTGCCTTGCATATCCTTGTGCATGCCGAGCATGAAGCTCGCGGGTTTGAGATTCACGCCCCCGGTGTCAAAACAGATCCCTTTCCCGACCAGCGTGACGCCGCCCCGTTCGCGCTTGCGGGCCGGGTGATATTGGAGGTGGACAATGCCGGCGTCCGGTTCGGGACTCCCTTGGGCCACGGCCAAGAAGGCACCGGCTTTTTTTTTCATGAGCGCTCGTGTGTCCAGGAATTCCATCCTCCAGCCGTTTTCCTTGGCGAGCACCGCTACCCGTTTGCGATAGAGGCGCGGCGTCAACGCATTAGGCGGAAGACCGGTGAGGTAGCGGGCAAGATTATTACCCTCGGCCTCCGCGAAGGTCCGCTCAAACCCATCGTTTGGCTCGGCACCGTACAAGCGTACGCGTTTGAGCGCTTGCCGCTCCTGCCGTGAACGCTTGTAGCGAGGCATCTCCGCGATCGCCGCCAGCACGGCTGCCAGCAGCGCCTCGGCCATGCGTGTGGCCTCGGCGCCATGAAATCCCGCGATGACGATACCGATCTCGGACGGCCCGCTACGTAACGGATCAGCCACCATTCGGCGTGCGAGCGTCAGTAGATCGAAAGCGGCCGTCTTATCCCCGACGCCAGCGATACATAGTTGAGATGCGATGCCGTTCGGCAGATTCAAGACCACAGGCGCGCGATCCCGTTGCGGCTTTTCCCCACGGCGGCATACGCGCAGGATAAAATCACCGTACGGCAGCGTCTTGCAGGCCTGCTCGAATTCCGCGGCCGGAAGCAACGCGATCCAGTGCTCCAGCGCATCGAGGGCCGTTTTGCGGGGTGGACTGCTATGTTGTTCGAGTTTTACCTGGATAGACATGTGTTCGAGGTCGCACAATTGTCGCGACCAGTATACTCGAATGGCGAATGGCGAATGGCGAATGGCGAATGGCGGAGCCGATCCACCTCCGCCAGAACGCAATGGCGGCGGTGGTACGCGCGCTTCTTTTTGCAAAGGCGTTACGGCTCGATACGGGCGGTCACGGCAGGAGTGATACAGGGCTGCCCAAGGCTGCGCCGAAACCCCGGACACCCGCATGGCGTCTATAAAAAAAATCGTGCTGCGACCTGTCCCCTCCACGCCTCGTCAAAAACCAGATCGCAAACGACGCTGACCGAGGCTGATTCCAGCGCCAGCTCGCCAACTTTTCTCATTTGTTGATCCTTGTAGCTGGTGGTCAAAAAACTGAAGAGTCTCTGCTTGTACTCGGTGTCCTCGTTCTTCAAATGCGCGCCCTTGGTTTCCATGACAACCAGCCTGGACCCCTTTTTGTTGTTCACTTGCGCAAATATGAAGTCCGGGTACACCTTGTCGCGCCGCCATCCTTGCAGTCCGTATTGATACTTGGCCACATTGCGGTGCCACCAGCTCAAGGCCCCTTGTTCGTCGAGATAGCAGGCGAAATCAATTTCAAACATGTTGTCCACGATGGACTTGAATATGGGCTCGAACAGGCTTTTCTCCACCGGGTGGCCGTCACCACGGCCCAACGGTTCGGGTTTGCCTTCCACCGCCATCGGAATCTCCGTTGGCAGCTCATAGTCGGCAAGGTCCGCGCGCAACCGGAATTCGATCTTGCCGTCTCTCGTTAATTGCTTGAATACTTCCTCGGCCAATCGGTCCCGCTCCGCTTCAAGGCCAATTCGCAACGTTTCAATGAGCGAAGTGCTTGAGTGGGCGATATCGCCCTCATTGAGGCCAACTGATTTAAGCCTATGTATCACTCCTTCCAACCACTCCCATCCCAGCCAGGCGTTGGGAACGAGATCCAGCACGGAGCGAACGATAAGCGGCCGGTTCAACTCGATACTCACCACATCGCCGGGAGCCGGGTCCGTCCGCTGCCCCCGGTCCAGGATGGACAGGTCAACATGGAAGCGCTGGGCAGCTCTTCGCGAAGGATCCGGCGCCCAGTTTGCGCACAGCGAAGAAACATCGAAGCGGGTCCAGTCAACCGCGCCGAGCACGTCGCTGAAGTAATTCAATTCTCGCCGCCGTCCGTCCGTCTCAACCCAAGTTACGCGCGGCAAAAAAATGCGCAGCTTCGAGAAGCCGGCCCGCCGCCGGAGGGTGACCGGCTTTGGCCCCTTTCCCCCATTGCCGCCGTTCACGACACTGACGGCCAGGTCGCCCATGCCCTCGGTTTCAAGCGAAGCCTTGATGCTGCGGATGACGTCGGCTGTCCGGGCGTCATGGCACAGAACGTAGCACGCGTCCAGCGGCGGGCGCTCGGTCTTGGCCACCTGCGGCTGGCGGAGAATCCGCCCGACCAGCTGTGTCATTGCCGCCGGATTCTGGCCCGCAGCCAGAGCGCACAGGACGTAAGCGAACGGGCAATCCCAGCCCTCCTGCAAGGCCTGTTTGGTGATGATTGCGCGCACCTCGCAAGCCGGCGACAGTAAATCAATGTTTTCGGGCTGTTTGAGATCGTCCTTGTCAGAGGTCTTGATCGCCGCCTGCCGCTCGGAGAATCCCATCTGCATCAGGTAGGCTTTGGCGTCCTCCGCGTGAATGAATCCGGCATCGCGCAGGTCCTTTCCGGTACGCTCAACCTGCACGAGGAGGATTGGCCGGATGTATCGCGCCGTTTCACCCCGTAGCTGGTCCGCCTCGCGCCGCAAAGCATCCAATTGGATCACCGCCGCGGCCAGGCAGCTTTTCCAGTCGTTCCACGGACGAACGTCCACGTGAATGGGCAGCTTGATCATCTCGGCCGCATCCAGGTCGGTTCCCCGGACATCCACCAGAATGTTGGAGCCACCGGCCGCCGTCACGCGCGGCGTGGCCGAAAGTTCGAGCAGAAAGCAGGGGTTGAATCCGTCCAGCGTCTTCAGGGCGTTTTCGGTGTAGGCGTGGTGGCCTTCGTCAATCACGACCATCGGCCGCAGAAGCCGCATCACGTTGCCCAAGGAGCTTTTAACCACGGAGCCCTTCTGGGCCTTGGATTCGGCTTCGCTGGCGCCCCACGGAGCGTACACGTCCAGGTTGGGAACCGCCTTCAGCAGTTCCCAATGGGCATCGAGATCATCGTCGCGAGGAAGAAAGCCGAGCACATTGCCGCGATCCCGGAAGAAACGCAGCGTCTCCTTCGATTGCCGCGCCGCCGATTGCAGCATCAGCAGCATCACGCACAGGTGGGACTCCACGTCCAATCGCGTCAGCGGCGAGTTTTTCTCCAGGATCTTGACCCGTCCGGCACCGGCCACGTTCAGAATCTGCCGGTACGGATGATCGCGGTGGGACAGAGCCTTTAGCGTTTGCTTGTAGATCGCCTCGTTGGGGACCACCCATAACACCAGGCCGGTATGCTGGCCCAGGTAACTCGAAAACACCTGCGCAACAGAGGCCGAAGCCAGCAAGGTCTTGCCGCCACCGGTCGGAATTTTCAGACAGAGGTTCGGCACTGGACGCCCGGCGCCGTCGAAGCGGCTGGAATGAGGACGCGCGGCGAACGCCGGCGGCAAGACCTGCGCCTTCCGCAAAGCGTCCCATGCCTTCTTAGGAAAATCCGTCACTTCTTCCGGCACGTCCAACTCTGCCACCCGCAGCGCTTGCGAGGCCTTATCTGCCTGTGCGCGGTGCTTCTTCAATTCGTCCAGATAGCGGCTCAACTGCCCGAGCACGCGCGACTGGAATGGCTTGAGATTGGTTGTCCCGATAGCCTCAACGTCTGCCGGATGCCGGCGCGGTTCCCAGAACACCTTGCGGTCGCGCTCGATGCGCCGGCGGAATTCGGGGTCCAGCCGGGCTTCGAGCCGCACCAGCTCAACCCGATAAATCAAAGCCAGTTCCTCAAGCCGGCTCTTGATGAGATCGAACTCGCGCTCGCTCAGGGCGGGTGCGTCCAGCGCGAGGTCAACGTCGGAGGCGGCCTCATAGTCGCCACGGGCTCTGGACCCATGGATCCAGACGCGCTCGATGCCTGGAGCGCTTTCGAACAGGCGGATCAGCTTGGCGTGCGATGCCGGTGCAATGCCGAACGGTCCGATGGATTCCTGTCCGTCTATTTCCATCTCAGAGGCTGGCGAGCTTGTCGAGCAGGACGATAAAGGCAGGCAAGGCGCTCGACCTTACGAAAGCCGCAACCTCCACGGCCTTGTCCCTGTCGTAGGTGTGGCTGGTTTCGTTACGGCAGTCCTTGATCTTTTCCCAGGCCTGTGCGGATTGGATCAGGTGCGCCGCGAACGCCGACTGGAAAACCACGCCCGGAACCTCCGGAAGAGTCACGCCCTCATCGCGTAGATAGTGGCGCATCGTTTTCCAGGCAAGCTCGTAGCAGAACTCGAACCGTTGGATCAAGCTGTCGCGGATGATGTCCGTTTCGTCCAGCTCCGCGACTTCACGCAGGCGGTCGAGCGCCACGGCGAACTGCCGTCGCGACACCTCGAATCGATCACGATG
The DNA here is from genome assembly GCA_043673815.1 of Chromatiales bacterium. GTDB lineage: Bacteria > Pseudomonadota > Gammaproteobacteria > JACCXJ01 > JACCXJ01 > USCg-Taylor. The sequence goes on along the minus strand of JBIMKD010000066.1, from coordinate 10,103 downwards.
TTGGCCCATGCTTACGCCTCCCGATACAGCGCAAACGGCAGCGGCGCATAGTCCACGCCGTGCTCGAGCAACTGCTTGTTGGACAGATACTTGGCCGGGGCGAATACCAGATGCCTCTTGCCGCCGCCTTTCTTCCTGCCCCAGTCCTGAAACTCCTTGGCCACCGACAAGGTCAGGGCTGCTTCCGGCGACTTCAGGAATTTCAAATCGGGCTTGTAGATCAGCCAGACGTGCCTGTCGGCCGCCTCGTCCAGGTACCATTCGGGCGCCGATTTCGCGCGCCGCGCCAGGGTCCCACCCGTCGCGGTGTGGAACAGCCAGGCGCCCAGCGCATCAAACGCGGGCAAGGTCTCGCCGGACAGTAGCTTTTCGGCGTCCACCGGTTCCCCGAGTGTGCAGAACGTGAATTCACCGCCCAGCCCTTCGACCCGTTCCGAAATCCTCTTTTCGCCTTCCACCAGCAGCGTGCCGTCTTCGATCGTGACGCTGATGTTGCTGAAGCGCTTTTTCTGTTTGGTAGCTCTGTCCACCAGATCGCCGCCATCGCCGAAACCTTCACGAGCCTTGATGCCTTCAACCTTATGGATCAATTCATCCGCGTTTTTGAACCGCGTCCAGGTGATCTTTTCCTTCAACAGTTCTTCGCGCTGCGTGCCTTCGAAGGCGTAACCCTTGATGATCCGGCGTACGCGCTCGGCAGTAATACGATCCGCGTAGTCTTCACTTTCCACCAAAATGAATAGTCGCGACCCGCCGTCTTTGGCGTTCGCCGCGAGCACTGCGTGGGCCGTCGTGCCTGAACCCGCAAAGGAATCGAGGATCACAGAGTCTGGTTTCGCGCCGATCTCCAATACCCGCTCTACGAGGGCCACTGGCTTCGGTGTGAGGGTTGCGTCAACCTGACTCTTGAGAACGCCCATTTCCAGCAGTGTCTTCTTTGCGTCCTGCGTATGGCCCACATCTTCATAAAACCAGAGTGTTTGGGGAACCCGCCCTTGCTTTACCTCAGAGAGGAATCGTTTGATGGCGGGGATGTTGTTGCGATCTTCACCCCACCAAATGCGCCCCTCGCGGTCCTTTTGGAGAAACTTTTCCTTCTTCATTCGCCAATACGTGCCAGGCGGTGGTCCTTTGATGTGACGTCCACCCGGGCAGTCAATGGGATAGGTACCCTCGCTGTAGTAGTTGCGCGCAGAAAGATCGCTCGGCTTCCAAGGTCCGCGCGGATCCTTATCTGGGTTCGCATAGCGTGCCTCCATTTCCTCGGTTCGACCCAAGAGGTTCGGCCGCCAGTTGTTTCGATTCTTAGCGATCACCAGCAGGTAGTCATGATCCTCAGAGAAGAATTGCGCGGTGTTTTTTGGTGAATAGTTCTTCTGCCAGATCACATTGGCAACGAATGAATCTCCGCCAAAAAGCTCATCCAAAATCATTCGCGCCCGATGCACTTCATTGTCATCGAGCGTCATCCACAAGCTGCCGCGTTCGGACAGGAGTTCACGCAGAAGCACGAACCGCGGCCACATCATGCACAGCCACTTGTCGTGGCGCAGCAGGTCTTCGCCGTCCACCGGGCTGCTGGACAGCCATTCCTTCATGATCGGGGAATTGACGTTGTCGTTGTAACACCACTTCTCATTGCCGGTGTTGTACGGCGGGTCGATGAAGATCAGGTCGACCTTGCCCGCGTAGCGCGGCAGCAGGCTCTTGAGGGCGTGCAGGTTGTCGCCGTGGATGATGAGATTGCCGCCGAGATCGCCGACGCCGATAGACTTCCTCGGGTGCGGCTCCAGCGGCCGGTAAGGAACGGTCAGATGGTGGTTGTAAACGTATTCCTTACCCTTGAAGACAATTTCCGGCATGACTCTGATTATCGTTGGCGTTCTGACAGTATTTGAGCTTCATGGCTGAGCGCCGTTCAGGCTGATTCCGCGAACGGCTTGGCCATAAGTATACTTGAAGCGGATCCGAGGTGTGCGCCTGGTAACACCGCCGAGCGGTGAACTAAGATCACGCTATGGAAAATCACCCCGACCCGGACCCCCAAGAGACCCAAGAGTGGATCGAATCCCTCGAGGCCGTCATCGAGCGTGAGGGCGCCGGGCGGGCCCACTTTCTGCTGGAGAAGCTGGTCGAGAAAGCGCGCCGCTCGGGAGCCCATCTCCCCTATTCCGCCAACACCGCGTATCTAAACACCATCCCACCCTCGAAGGAAGAACGCTCGCCGGGGGATGCGGCGATCGAATGGCGGATCCGATCCATCATCCGCTGGAACGCGATGGCGATGGTGGTACAAGCGAACCGCGACAACCCTGGGATTGGCGGCCACATCGCAAGCTTCGCCTCCTGCGCCACGCTGTATGATGTGGGGTTTAACCATTTCTTTCGCGCGCCGAGCCCCCACCACGGCGGGGATCTGGTTTATTTTCAGGGTCATTCGGCGCCCGGCCTGTATGCGCGCACTTTCGTCGAGGGGAGGCTCAGTGAGGAGCAATTACGCTACTTCCGCCGCGAGATCGCTGGGAAGGGTCTCTCATCCTATCCTCACCCGCGGCTGATGCCGGACTTCTGGCAATTCCCGACCGTCTCCATGGGGCTCACGCCCATCATGGCCATCTATCAAGCCCGCTTCATGCGCTATCTACACGATCGGGGGCTCGTTGACGGCAGCGATCGTAAGGTCTGGGCTTTCATCGGCGATGGCGAGATGGATGAGCCGGAATCCTTGGGCGCGATCAGCCTCGGCGCGCGTGAACGGCTCGACAATCTCATCTTTGTCATCAACTGCAATCTACAGCGGCTCGACGGCCCGGTGCGCGGGAACGGCAAGATCATTCAAGAGCTCGAAGCGCTTTTTCGCGGCGCCGGTTGGAACGTCATCAAGGTGATCTGGGGCTCTTACTGGGATCCGCTCATCGCGCGCGACACCGGGGGTCTTCTGCTCAAGCGGATGGAGGAGTGCGTGGACGGCGACTACCAGGCCTACGCCGCCAAGGGCGGCGATTATGTGCGCGCGCATTTCTTCGGCAAGTATCCGGAGCTCAAGGCCCTGGTCGCGAATATGAGCGATGCGGATCTGTGGCGCCTCAACCGCGGCGGTCACGATCCCCATAAGGTCTACGCCGCCTACGCGCAGGCGGTCAAGCACAGCGGCCAGCCGACCGTGATCCTCGCCAAGACGATCAAGGGCTACGGCATGGGCGAGTCCGGCGAGGGACAGAATTTCACCCATCAGCAGAAGAAGATGGGCGAGGAGGCGCTCAAAGGCTTCCGGGACCGCTTCAATATCCCAATTTCGGATGAAGCCATCGCCGCGGCCCCCTTCTATCGACCGCCCGAAGACGGCCCCGAGGGGCGCTATCTCGCGGAGCGCCGCCAGGCCCTCGGCGGGGATCTCCCCCAGCGCAGGCGGGCGGCCCCGCCACTTCAGTTTCCGGAACCGCGTACCTTCGAGCCTCTGCTCAAGGGGACCGAGGGACGAGAGATCTCCACGACCATGGCCTTCGTGCGCCTGTTGACCGCTTTGATCAAAGATCCAGCGATTGGCCGGAACGTTGTTCCCATCGTCGCCGATGAAGCGCGCACATTCGGCATGGAAGGCATGTTCCGCCAGTTCGGTATTTACTCCTCCGTGGGCCAGCTCTACGAACCCGTGGACCACGGTCAATTGCTGTATTACCGTGAAGACCGCAAAGGGCAAATCCTCGAAGAAGGTATCACCGAGGCGGGATCGATCTCGTCTTGGATCGCCGCGGGGACCGCATACAGCAACCACGGCGTGCAGATGGTCCCCTTCTTTATCTTTTACTCCATGTTCGGGTTTCAACGCATCGGCGATCTATTGTGGGCCGCGGGCGATAGCCGCGCGCGTGGGTTTCTCATCGGCGGGACTTCAGGGCGCACCACCTTGGCCGGGGAAGGCCTTCAGCACCAGGATGGACATAGCCATCTGCTCGCGTCCAGTCTCCCAAGCTGCATCGGCTACGATCCGACCTTCGCGTTCGAGATCGCGCTCATCGTGCAAGAAGGGTTGCGGCGCATGGTTGAGTTGCAGGAAGACATCTTCTACTACCTCACCGTGACCAACGAGAACTACGCTCACCCCGGCAAACCCGAGGGCAGCGAGGAAGGCGTGCTGCGTGGCATGTACCGGTTTAAGGATGCCGGTACCGGGGGCAAGGTCCAACTCCTGGGCTCGGGCGCCATCCTCCATGAAGTCCTCGCCGCCGCCCGGCTGCTCGAACAGGACTTCGACATCGGCTCCGATGTGTGGAGTGTGACCAGCTTTACCGAGTTGCGGCGCGAGGGCCTCGAGTGCGAGCGCTGGAATCGACACCATCCGCAGGCCACGCCCAAGGTGAGCTATGTCAGCGCCTGCCTGAATGAACGATCGGGTCCTGTGATCGCCGCGAGCGACTACATGAAAGCCTACGCCGACCAGATCCGCTCCTTCGTGCCAAGGCCGTACGTCGTGCTCGGCACCGACGGCTACGGCCGGAGCGATACACGCACGGAGCTGCGGGAGTTTTTCGAGGTGAGCCGTTACTACATCGCCGTCGCGGCGCTAAAGACACTGGCCGATGACGGCGGCATGCCGCATAGCGTCGTCATCGAGGCCCTGCGGAAATACGGCGTTGACCCTGAGAAACCGAGTCCCGTACACGTCTGATGCATCGGCGGCTTAAACCGCAGCGTAGTACCGCGTGGTCCTGCCGCTGCTGGTCTGGTTTGGATCCCCGCGCATCGTCTTATCGCCCTTTAAGCTATTCGAAGCCATGGGTCTCATCGCGGCGCTCCTGGTCATCCGACGAGACATGGAGAGCCGAAGGCGAAGTCGAGGAGCCCGCGATAGGCGCGCGTCGACGGGCGAAGCAGGAGACGCATCGCGCGCCCAGGGGCTGGGATTGCGCAGCCTGCGCTATCGGGCGACCCTGCTGGGGGGCGCGTTCGAGATCGAGGAAAATCCGCGGGGAGGCACGACCGTCGCGGTCGTTTATCCGGATGCTCAAAGTGGAGCGCAGAGTGCCCATCAACGAGGCGTGTAAGCGCGAAAAAACCCGGATCCTGATGGCGGACGACCATCCCAGTGTGCGGCAGGGGATGGCCCAGTTCCTCAATCTACAGGACGATCTCAGGCTCTGCTGCGAGGCCGGTAATACCGAGGAGGCCAAGGAGGCGACCCAAGATATCCTGCTGGCGATCCGTCGGGTCTTGAGCGGCGATATCTACCTCAGCGCCGCCATGCACAGCCGGCTCTCACGACGGCTGGCCGCGCCACGCGGTGACCTCCCCGGCCCCATCATCGCCGGGCTGAGCGAACGCTAGTTCGAGGTCTTGCACTTGCTGGGGCTCGGCTTTGGCACCCGCCAGATCGCCGAAGAGCTCAACCGCAGCATCAAGACCATCGAAACCCATCGTGCCAGCCTCAAGGAAAAACTGGGCCTCAAGAGCGCCACGGAGCTGGTCCGCTTCGCCGTTCGACAGTTGGAAGGCGAGTGAACGGCGTGTCCTCTCCTGCAAAATCACCTGCGCTTCAAATGGGTGGGTTAGAGCCGCGCTGTTTGCGGCGTAACCCACCAACGCGTCGGCAAAAGGCCGACACCTTGGTGCCTCGTGCCCAGGGAAGATAGAGTGGGCATGCATCAGGAGGTAACTCGCTATGAGCAACAGTTACGATGCTGGAAATCAAGTTTGTTTTTACAAACGCAGAACCGTAGCGACCACTGGACAATCGAACACAAAAATGCTTGCAAAGTCGGAGGAGTACATATATGGGTTGAGCTTGTCGAAGGGATTGCGACCCCGCGACCCCGGGTTACGGAACTGATCGAGATCCCGATGCGAGAGATTGCCTTAAGGTACGTGGATTGTTTATGGCTTAAACCAGCTTGACCTTCATCTTTTTCGCAGCAGCTTTCAACGGCTTGTCCAGTGTGGCAAGCGGGAGCCCGCGGCGAATCGCCAATTCCAGGTAGGCGGCGTCGTAAACCGTCAAGGAACAGATACGAGCGACTTCAGTAGCACGCAAGGCCAACTCAAGCCTGGTGGTTCGATGAAGAGCGGGCGTTCCCCGAGCCGGTCCAGAACACGGATGATCCCAGCTTGATCGATACGACGGCGGCGCTCGGCCATCAGCAGCGTATTGGCCACTTCCGCCGGCCACAGCGATGGGAGTATGAATTCGGCGTCGGCAAGCGTATCGGCGAGTTCCCGGGATGCGGATTCATCGGGCAGCACGCAGGCAACAAAGGCGCTGGCGTCAACGACGACCTGGCGCTTCAACGCCGGCCTTCGTTTTTCCACGCAATAATTTCGTCCCTGGTCACACGAACGCCCCGAGCGCGCAATTCCTCCCGCAGGGCCATCAGATCATCCCAGGCCCGGCGCGCCGCTTCCCGATCTTTCCTCTGCGCAGGCACCAGATCGGCTACGGGTTTGCCGTGCTTGGTGATGGTAATGCGCTCACCCTGTTGCACCCGTTCAATGAGTTTGGGGAAGTGGGTCTTGGCTTCGTAGATGCCAACTTCGGACATGGTTTCATCTCGTGATTCTGGTCTGAATTAAGACTAGATCAATCCGCGGGCGCGGTCAAGGCCGGACAGTCCGACGAAAGGAGATTCAAATGGTTTCCAACCCCCTTGCCCCTCTCGGGGGACTGGCGGCAGGCATTGTGTCGCGAGGCCGATGGGCAGGTGCAGATCCGCACCGTAGCCTCCGCGTCCACCGCGCAACGGCCTGGTGCAAGCAGGGCTGGCGAAATCACCCTAAAGGAGTGCATCGTCAGCGATAAGGACGTGCCGGTTGCGGCGCTTTGAAATTCGACGCTCTGGCCTGGCCAGGCGCTCCGGAGGAGCCTCGCAATAGCTCGGCCCACGGAGCTTGATCGTTCGCGGGTGGGCCGGAGCGATACACGCACGGAGCTGCGGGAGTTTTTCGAGATCAGTCGTACTACATCGCCGTCGCGGCGCTAAAGACACTGGCCGATGAAGGCGGCATGCCGCATAGCGTCGTCATCGAGGCCCCGCGGAAATACGGCGTTGACCCTGAGAGACCGAGTCCCGTAAACGTCTGACGCATCGGCGGCCTAAACCGTACCGTAGTACCGCGCACGCATGCGTTCGCAATAGGCCATGACATTCTCCTGAGATAAGGTATAGTCCTTGAGAGGCGATGCGATCGGCGGAGCGATGATATTGGCGAGGGTCGCATAGGCCACGGCATCGATCGAGGCCGGCGCCGCGCCGAGGAAAAACGGTTTGTCTCCTAAGCAGGCGGCGATCACCGCGAGATCCTCGATGCCGAGACGATAGATCTCCTCGGGCCGGTGACGGCCCACGCCTTGCAGCCACAGCATGCGTTTGACGCGCCGTTGCGCGAGCCAGGGCACGGCATCCCGCAGCACGGGAGGCAAGGCGCCAAAGAAGGCCGGTTTGATGACGCTCCACCCGCTAGAGTCGATCCAACGCGAGTACACGACCGGCCAAAGCAGGCTCTCTTCGCATAAACGCCGCAACAGGTGCGCTTCATCTTGCTGCGCGCGCGACAGGCCGCCGTCGAGGGGGTTTCCGTAGCTCGCCTTTAGATAGTCGATGATGAAACCCGAGTCCGGGATCACCTTCTCCCCGTCGTTTATGTAAGGCAGTTTCTTCTTGGGGGCGTTCAAGGGAGAACCTTCCTCGATGACCTCGTACGCAAGCTCCGTCATACGCAAATAGGTTTCGACCTTCATGCAGAAGGGGCTCGGATTGGCAATCCCCCATTGGCGTTTGAATTGATGTAATCTAATCATCCGACGCAGTCCTCGTTAAGGAAGTGCCAGGCTTTTTCGCGCCCCTCTGATAGCCTACACTGATAGCTTGATCATTTCAGCACAGGGGTCGATGTAGATACAGGAGCTGACGGGAAATGAGATCATAGATCCCGTCAGGAGGTGTGGCAGTGGTGGCGGGCTCCAACCTGACATTTGTGAATCCCCGACAGGGCAGCGAGTTGTGCGCCGGGTCACGGGCCACCGGCACTGCAAGACGCCTCCTCGGCATGCAGGCGCAGAATCCGCCAGACCTCTCCTACGGTATGCGGATTGGCCTGACATGAGTGATTCGAGTGGACCACCAGCTCAGACTCGACGCCCTCGATATGTGCGCTCTTGTACTCGACGACGCCGTCGTTGCCGCCGTCGGTCGGACCGTCGGTTTCCACCGCGATGATCGAGTGCGCCTTGATGCCGGGATCGATCGGAATGGTCGCGATCGTTTTGATGAACGGGTTGTTCGGCGACATGTTGTCGATGCTGGTCGGGATGCGTTCGAGCGTGAGGTACGAGTCGCTCGCGTCGTTTACCCGAATCAGCTCGGCGCCGAGCTCGAGGACGTCCCCCGGCAGCGTGATGAGCCGTTCCGCCAGGCGGAGAATGATCTGCGGCCCGGCGAGGTAGCTGCCGCGGTGCGGCGTGGCGACGAAGATGACGCGCTTGACGAAGGGGAGGGCTCGATGAACAGCGCGTCGCGCACGATACTGCGGGTCGCGTCGGAGAGATTCACCTCATCGAACGGCTTGGAGTTGATGTTCTCCCAGAACTTGTTGCCGGAATCGATGGCGGTCATCTTCGTCAACAACCCTCCCTGGCTGTGCCCGATGACGACCATGTCGCGCAGACACTTGTCGGTTCCGCTCGGGTCGAGATTCTTCACCGCGTCCTGCAGCGATCGGCGCAGGATCATGGCCGAATAGGCGATGGGGTTGCCGGAGTCATAGGTGAAGAACCAGAACTCGAAGCGCTTGCTGATCTCCGTGTCGGAGCGGAGGTCGTTGACCATGTCGGCCCAGCGCGCCGGGCTCGAGCCGGTGCCGTGGACGAAGACGACCGGGATCCGTCCGGGCCGATGCGGTGACCGCGCGAACAGCCGGCTGTCGCGCGAGACATTCAGCATCTTGCCGAGCAGGCCTTGCAGCTCTAGCTCCCAGAAGTGCGATTCGGCCAGCGCCATTGCCAGCGCCGCGCTGGGTTCCGATTCGAGCGGCACCACCTGTCCGCCCAGGGTCACGGTGTCGGTCTCGATTTCGGTGTACAGATTGAGCGTTGCGTTCAGCTCGGAGCCCCGCAGCAGCGGCGGTTCGAAGCGCAGGACGGCGGTTCCCGGCACGCGCACGTCGGGCGCGATGAAGTCGGCGAGCGGTTGACTCGGATCGATCGGTTCGGTGCGCGCCGCCAGCGGCGCGCCGACGCCGCCGCGGCGGTAGCGGTTCTGCAGTCCGCGTACGGCGAGCTCGGCCGAAGGTATGAGATCGACCAGCTTGCGCTTGCCCCAGATCAGCTCGGCGGGATCGAAGGCTACGGTCAACGTGCCGAACGGCAGCGGGAAGTGCCCGCCGCGCAGTTCGACGTGATCGCCGTCCTCCGATGCGAAGGCACGGGCGATGGCCATGTTGTAGATGTCGCAGGCGACGCGTACGCGCGGATCGATGCGGTCGATCTGATCCTCTTCGCGTTCGGGGAAAAGGAACGCGTAAGTATAGGCGGCGGCGGCGAAATAGTAGGGACGCTGCTCGGTCGCTTCGGCATGGTAGTAGGACAGTTCTGCCAGGGCGTAGGCCTCGCCCGGATCGAGCTCGCCGGTTGCTACCTCGTCGTGCAGCGCGCGCATCGCTGCCTCCGGGTCGTCGTCGAATCTCTCGGTGAGATCGTGGCGCCGCAGCGCGATCTGCGTCGGGCCGCTGAGATCGCCGCTCGACACGACACTACTGGTAAGAGAGCGGTTGACGCTTTGGGCATCCATCCGCGTCACGCCGACGGGGGCGGCGCAGGCGGAGAGGATGATGCAGACGAGCAGCAGCGCGGCGACGGTAACCCCCCTGTGGTCCCCCCTTGGTAAGGGGCGACGTGGCGTAGGTCCCCCGCTTAAAGCCATGCCAATCCGTTCGCAGTGGGCGCCAACGTCGTCCTCATGTCTCCAACATGCGAATAGGCGCTTACTGAAACAACATCGACAAAACTTTGTCGGTTTCAGGCCGCAATGCGCAGGTCTTCGAAAAGAGTGAACATGTCCTGCCGGATGGTTTCATAGTGTTCATCGATCGAGCTCCAGTTTTTGGGTTTGCGTCCG
>JBIMKD010000065.1:0-2668 GCA_043673815.1 Chromatiales bacterium | reverse complement strand
TCAGTGGCTTATTCATTCCTTAGCACTCCGCTCTTGGTTCTAACAGAAAGAGGTGTATCACAATAGACGAATAAGTATTTTAAACGCTCTTTTTCGTCGACAAGAAAATTACTGCTGGGTTTGTGAGTTGTCAAACAGGCTCGTCCCGGATTTGTCATCGGGGAGTTTTCGGGCCATTCATGGGCCAGAGGTACCAACTTTCAAGACCGGTTGGCGTCTTGTGCGAACACGAGCCAAGAGCGGATGGTCAGCTCAGGGGCTGAACCGGATAGAATCGGGTATCGTTTGGGGATCAAGCCATTTGGGGTCGATTGAAAGCCGGGGCTAGGGATTGGCCCTGCTTGGCGCCCTGAGGATGGAATGCCTGCGCCGGTGTCATCCATCGGCATGACCGCTCTTCTCTGTCAAGCTTGCCAGAACGGGTGCGTCCTTGGGACATTCTTGGTAATCTATAACCTCGGCAAAATGTGAGGGAGTTAATAACGATGGGCATCTTAGATCGGATATTCGGAAGCGATAAAGCGCCAAAGCAAGGACAGGCGACACAGCAACGCGGACAGCCCTCCGATGATCAGGCCATCGCCCGTTACTGCTACCTGCTCAAGACTGCGCCGCCGGAAACCCTCGAGCAGGCGCACGCCGAAGCCTTTGCGCGACTCACGCCGGAGCAGCGGCGGATGGTGCTGCAACGATTAAGCGCAAGCGTGCCGGAAGCAGAGCGAGCAGCCGTGGCCCCGGGCGGGGCCGATCCGCAGGCGCTGGCGCGTATGGCGGCGCGCGCCGAAGTGCGGCAACCCGGCACTATGGAGCGGACGTTCGGCCGTATGGGCGGCGGCGTGGGATTAGGTGGACTGATGGCGGGCAGCTTTTTGAGCACCATCGCCGGTACGGTCATCGGAAGCATGATCGCGCAGCAATTCTTCAGTAACGACATCGGCTTTGATGCGGGCGGTGTTGATAGTGGGCACCCGTCTGGCGTAGACGTGAATCAAGACGCCGGCGACTATGCGGCTGACGATGCGAGCGGCGAGATGGATGCCGACGACTTCGGCGACGTGTGAGGTGACTTGGTCGCCGGCAACTGTGATCAAATACGAATGAAATCTTTGTTTTGTTTGCGCGCCTGCTGATAACGTTAGCGAGCATAGTGCGGCCGGGCGGGCTCCCGCGCAGTTGCCGCGGAACCGATAGCGCTGCGGCATCAGCTGTTAGTCATGAGCCGGTTTAGTGAACGTGCACCGGAACTAAAGCCCTGGGATCGGTTACTGGGTATCAGTCTATTATGGGAAGCATAATCCGTGCGGCCTTGTGTGTGATTCTTTCGGGTCTTGGTCTCGCGGGTAGTGCAAGCGCTGAGGAGCGTTCCGCGTGCGATAATTCCGAGACAATCATTGGGCGAGTAGAGTACGTGGTTATGCAAGATGTGGGAATGAAACTTAAGGCGCGCATAGATACCGGCGCGGGGATCTCCTCGATCGACGCGAAGATTGTTGAAATCAAGCGCGCTACTGATGGCTCGGGAGAGAAGGTTGTCTTCCAGATTAAGGATGAGGAGGGGAAAATAAAGTCCATTGAGCGAAAAATTGTGGAATGGGCGGAGATCAAGGGCAAGGACACCAAGCGACCGGTTGTTAGGATGGATTTCTGTCTAGGCGGAAAGCGGCTTGAAGGGAGAATTAACCTCGCCGATCGCAGCATGTTTCTCTATCCCGTGCTCATAGGGCGGAACATTCTCAAGACTGGAGATTTTCTCATCGATCCTCGTAAGAAATTCATGGAGAAGCCTGGCTGTTCGACAGATTGAATGGTACACGGCGTGAAGCTGTTTAAACACTACGGCCATCCGGGATATTGGATCTGATTTGACTCGCGGAGGACGTCAGACTGGTACCCGAAATACTTTTGTGTTCCTCGCGTTGTGCAGAATCTTGCCGATAGCAGTCCCTTTAGCCATCGCCTTTTCTGGGCCCGTTTGGGCCGGGAATCCATCAGGAAAAGTGGTCTTCACGCTGGACTTTTCAGATCAAGCAGACGGTGATGCTAAGCCATGGCTTATAGCGAACGGGTTTCAATTCAAGCTGGACGCCGAAGGGATCTACCGAGTCCCCATCGCAGTCGTCATCTCTTTTGGAGAGTCAAAGATTGACAGCGGTTCCTTTTACATCCCAGATGCCCCGCACTTCATCAGCCTGTTTCTTGGAGAAAAGGAAAAAAGCCGCCGCGCTTATACGGGAAAATACTACAAAAAAGGCGGTCGATACTTCTGTGAACCGTGTGGAGTACGACCGGGTGGGACGGTGGTTACTGAATTCGATCTAGCGGAGGCCTTCAAATTCCAATTTGGACAACCGGAGATACCTCCCGTCAGTTCGGTTGGTTTTCAGATGAACACGGAAGATACGCGAGGTGGTGCGCGCGCCTTTCTAAAAAAGGTAGAGTTTCTCGGGCTCTGATTTCGGTATCCAGACCTTTGACCCGAAGAGCCGGGCTGCCGCGCGGTAAAGACACTCCAGGATGCCTTCGTCACCAGGGCACTTCGATAAATTCGTTTCCAGTGGTAGCTAACCGTGAATAACCAAGGATGATTAAAGGCTGGTTAGTGGTGTTTTGTACACGGCTACCGCTTGCCTTATAGGATGCCGTTTACCATCGCTGCTTTAGGTTGCGT
>JBIMKD010000064.1:0-3822 GCA_043673815.1 Chromatiales bacterium | reverse complement strand
GAAACGCCTGACCCGCTTGCCATTGAAGAGACTCTCTGTGTCAGCACAGGCAAAGGATATGATGGCCACGCACTATACTAACGACTAGCGTTAGTATTGTAAAGCGCCAGCATAACCTCTGAGGTCCAAGATGCCCAACGCCGCGGCTGCAACCGTTTGTTGGGCGACAGGACGGTTACCTATGTTCCCGACTGCTCAGGGCCTGACCATGAACTGCATTGCCGTCTTATGGTTCACCTTTCACCAGGTTGAAACGCGGTAGACGCTCACCGACTCGCCAGCCGGTCATAAAATATCGCGCCCGCAAGCAAAGCCAGCACAAAGGCCACGACAGGAAGTGCCCCGGTAACCAGCGCAGTGATCGCCGGACCAGGACACAGCCCGGCAAGCCCCCAACCCACGCCGAACAATGCCGCTCCGCCAATCAGGCGCGGCTCAAGGTCGGTCTTCGCGGGCATTGAGAAACTGGTTGCGAGGAGCGGGTGCGGTCGCTTCAGTATCCAGCGAAATGCAGGCATCGCAACCGCCAGGGCGCCGGCAAGAACGACACCCAGTGTGGGATCCCAATTGCCCGCGACATCGAGAAAGCCGATCACCTTTGCCGGGTTCACCATCTGTGAGATGACGAGCCCAAGTCCGAACAGAACCCCGGAGGCCAGGGCCGAGAGCAGCCTTGCGGCTCGCAAATGTGAAGTAGACATCGGCTTACATTCCGACTACGTGACGGGTAACGAACACGGTAGCGATCGCGCTTGCGAGAAAGACAACCGTTGCCACAATAGAGCGCTTGGAAAAGCGGGCGATCCCACATACAGCATGGCCGCTTGTGCAGCCGCTACCCATGCGCGTGCCCAGGCCGACAAGAAGGCCGGCGGCGATCATTCCCGGCCATGGTAAGTCGGTGGCAACCGTGAAAGTCGCACCACGGGCAAAGATGAAGGCAACGGCTCCAATCCAGAGCCCGATAACGAACATCAGACGCCAACCCGTTTCGCCGCTTTTTGGCGCGAGTAAGCCACCCACGATGCCGCTGATTCCAGCGATTCGGCCGTTGGCAAGCAAGAGAAGCGTGGTGGCGATCCCGATCAAGACGCCCCCAAAGAAACCGCTTAACGGGGTGAAGTTTTCCATCAGCTAACGTCCTGGATTATGGTTGCCAAAACTGCCGGAACGCAAGCATGAACGCAGCGACGACGACCATTGCTAGGGCAAAGATTTGCCGAAGTCTCGGACCCGCGATTCGCCGTGCGAGCAGCCGCCCCGCATACATGCCTGCGAAACCACCGAGGGCGAATAGGCCGATCAAAGCCCAAGGCGGTTCAACCCCTTCATGATTTGCGCAAACTCGTCAACCCCGACCCCTTGCTTTACGCGCGGGTTCCGCCTTTTCTCTTGGGCGATGGTCGAAACACGCTTGTCATGATAGTCGTGTACTGGGTAGACGAGATAATCGTCCGGCAACGTAAACAGCTTTTCATGGATGCTCCGGTACAAGGTCACAGGGTCTCCGTTCTGAAAATCGGTCCGGCCGCAGCCGTCGATGAGCAGCGCGTCGCCGGTAAAAATGCGATCACCCAACAGGTAAGCGAAATGGTCGTCCGTGTGCCCTGGCGTATAGAGCGGGTTGAAGACAAGGCTCGCGACCTGCAACGACTTGCCCTCCTCGATCTGCACGTCCGCACAAGGCAAATTATTTATCGCCGGAAAGGCAATCTTGCTGCCGGCTTCTTTTCTCAAACGCAATGCCGAAGTGATGTGGTCCGCGTGGATGTGCGTTTCGAGAGTGTACGCGAGGCTGAGCCCCAACGAGTTGATCAGCGCCAGGTCCCGCTCCCAGGTCGGATAAACAGGATCGATCAAAACAGCCCGCCCGGACTCCTGGCATCCGATGAGGTAGGTGTAAGTACTGGACAGCGGTTCATAAAGCTGGCGAAAAATCATGTCCACTCCATTGGTGTGTCGGTGGGAGCCTAGAGAAAGACCGTTGCTTTGGTGCTCAACCGAAGGTGGCCAGCACGTTTTGGTTACGCATGCTCAGTCTGTCGCCCAACGAAAAAGCTCAGCGGCCCGACGCGCCTTGCGCGGAGCGTCCGCTGAAGCGATATGTTCGGCGGCGGATCAAGATACTGATGCTACTTGAAGAAAGGCTGCTTCTGCGGCTTGCGGCAACTCTATGAGAACGAAGAACCTTTGGGGGTACAGGTAATCTTCTCCTGATTCATCAATCACACGCACAAGGTTGTGCTTGGCTGCCTTCTCATCGGCCATCACTTGGTAAATCTTCCGCAACTCTAATGAAGCCGGATAGCCTTCATTATCGATACATACTGCAAACTGAGGTTGGGCTTCTCCTGTCTTCATCGCTTTCAATCCAGCAATTGGACGCTACCGCGTAGCGCCGCCGCGTTTCACCCGGCGTCCGGTTGACCGCATTGTTATGCGTGATGTTTGCTCGGTGAGTGCCAACAAGCCGTGCAAGGCGTCGTTTACAGCCTTGGACGTTGGAAACGCCTTGGCGATTGGCGGGTCAAGCAGGGCGACCGCTGTTCCTTTCGCAACTTCGGCGTAGAATTTTCCACGCTCAAGCCTTGCGAAGTCCGAACGCTTATATTCCGGCCGCATTTCATCTTTAGCCTTCTTCATACAGTTTCCTTTCACCGCGAGTTACGCGACGTGCATTGATGATTCGGATCGCGCCGGGCCGGTAAGTATGGCATACGGCCAGCAACCGACCGAGGCGCGAAAAGCCAAACGTGATGTAGCGATTCTCTTCGAAAGAATGATCGGGATCTAGACCTGACACGGCCATCGGGTCAAGGAACACAGTAGCCCCCTCGTCGAACGAGACCCTGTGCTTCCCGAGATTGGCTTTGGCCTTCTTTGGGTTCCAATCGAATTTCATCCTAGGGGACAACTAAAGTAATCATGCATAACGCTCCAGTTCACCGCCGCGCGCGTCCGGTGCAAGTAGTTGTTCAAGTAAGCCGCTACGCGGCAGATTTGGTTCATTGAGGTTGGTTGTCGCAATGCGGTTTGCTGGCGGTTGATCGGCCGCCGCCCTTTAGCCCTCACGTCAACTCTGTTTTCCTGTCCGAAGTCCGCGGAATGTCCCGGACTTCCATTCCCCAATACGACAGGAGAACTGCCATGATGAAAGCTTGGTACGAAAAGTCAATCAATGCCCTTCAGCTCAACGGCAAAGGTGAGCGCACCCAAGAAGCGTACACCCGTGCGGTGCGCATGCTCGTGGAGTTTTATCATAAAACCCCGGATCAGATCACCGAGGACGACCTGCAGCGCTATTTTCTCCACCGGCGTAACGTCGATCGGTGGTCACCCGCGACCTTGCGGATCTGCTACAGCGGGCTGCGGTTTTTCTTCGAGCATGTCCTGCATCGCGACTGGCACACGCTCAAGCTTATCCATGCTCAACGCGAGCAACAGTTGCCCACGGTACTCAGCCGTGACGAAGTCCGGCGGCTCCTGGGCTGCGTACGGCACCCCGCATAACTACGCCTTCCCCAGGTGTGAAGCACGCCGAAGAAGCCGGCTTGGTCGGCGGCCGACAGCTGCAGTATCACCCCCACATCCATTATGTGGTACCGGGCGGGGCGCTTTCCGCTCAGGATGGCGCCTGGCATGCCTCAAGCCTCGCCTTCTTCTTGCCCGTGCGGCAAGTTCTGGAGTTACCCCGGTTTGGTGGACAGTTTTGAGTGTGCGAATGCAGGGATAGGTACCGTGTTTCCATGATGAGGAAATCCATCTCGGTCGGTGTGGTCTCAATGCCGTGCATTCGGAATATCTCACATCCATGACATCGGT
>JBIMKD010000063.1:0-15391 GCA_043673815.1 Chromatiales bacterium | reverse complement strand
TGCTCCTCCGCATAGTATGCTGTTTATCGAATGAGTATTATGCGGCCGGATCCCGCGACAAGCAATGGCTAAGTATGATTTAGCCATTTGAGGTTTGGCGCCGGCGCTTCGGTAGACAAAAAAACGCGACTGGCTAGGGGCGTCCCTCTAAGTGCTTCACGCTGTTTGGGAACCGCTAGAGGTTCAAAAACGTAGAATATCGTGTCGTTTCTGCGAGTACCAGAGGTTCCCCCAGGTGGCCGCCATAGGGATAAATTTTTGTCCGGTCACCCGCCTGATGATAGCTATGGACCGCTGAAGACTCGGTGCTCAATAGATGATAGAACGTATCCCGATTCATGTAATTCGGACTCGGTGTTAGTCGGGATCCCATCGATAACTCAGTCGCTTGCCTTGCGCACGATCATAACGCCAAAGGCTGGAAGGAGTGCCAGCCTTTTACCCACTCATTGGTTGGCTGTTCGGGCTGTTCTTTGTTCGGGTGACACTCGGACGGGTGGAACCGGACCGGCGAGCTTCACTAATGCGGGTCGATCGCGCTTCCACTTCGTCATTCGGCCGGCGTAACGACGCGCAAAATAACGGATCTCTTGCATTACGTTTTTCATGGCGCAAGCTCCTGTTTTTAAGTGTGGACACCAAGCCGCTCAAAGCGCGTATGTGTGCCCGCTGCTTGCTCACGAGCTTACTGATCAAGCGCTTCAAGGTTAGTGGCATAGTCGTGTCTTGGAGCATATGCTCATAGTCTTCGAGGCTGCACTCCTCGCCCTCCTTTAAAACCTCTAACCCAGCTTTATCGCTAAACACATGGGCATCGTGAAACAGTCCACCGGCCAGCGTGCCCAACTCGGACCACTTATCCGGTGCCTGTAACTCGTCGGCCGCCCGAATAACCTCCAGCCGCCGGATCTTGGTTGCGAGCAGCGAAGCGGCTTGTACATGATCGACGAGTATATGGAATAACTCGTCAATTTCTGGATCACCCTCACCAAGCTTCCATTCTTTGGCGCCTAGGGTTTCTTGATAGGCCTCAATCGCTGACAACTCGTTTTTCCAAAGGGAATTAATCTTTTCCCGATTCATGATGACCTCCGAACCTGCTTTTTGATAGCAGGGTTTGGGAACTTATGATCTATATCGGTCGGCAACAGCTGTGCCATGGCTAGTTAGGTCTAGCGATGGGCGTTTATTTTCAGTGAGATAAAGTGTGCACCTGAGTGGATGAGCATGCTCTGTGGGCGAGGTTTCGGAAAGGTTTACCGATGGGTTGTGTAATTTCGGTCCGATTTCGACCTTCGCCTCGAGGCCGACTACCTAGGGCTCGGTGACGGCGCGCATCGAATATTGGGACTACAAGTTGGAGGGCTGGCAGGCGCCCTGCGCCGGTCGCGGTGGATACTCCCATCTCCGTCGGGATTTAGCACCAGGGAGCTCCTGAACCACTCGATCTCCTATCCGTTTAGAGCTTAAGATTCACTATGTACTGCACCTCAGCTCTTCCTTACCCTGGAATTATGCGCGCGTCCGTATGTAGACAAAGGTCAAGCCCGACAGGCGGTTCGGGATATGCTGGCGGAAAGCCGCACCGCGCGTTTCCCGTTTCCCCTCATGGCCGAGTTCCCAACTTTGCCGGGCATGAAACTAAGGCTCCTCAGCAAAACTAGTATCGTTTAGCCATCGATTTCTGCAGAAAGTGCACGACTTCCGAGTAGATCGTTTGATCTGGCATGCGTTTGCCGTTGCTAATCTTTTACCCTACTCTGGCGTGTCACTCTCTCAAGACTTGGGAGACGAGCATTCCGTCCTTACTGAATTGCCAGCCGTCGAGGTAGTGGCTCGACATCCGGATTATGATCCGGCGATAAGGAGCGCCAGCGTTACCGTCCTAGACCGCGAGGTGCTAGAGATCTCCGACGAGCGGGATCTCAACGGTGTGCTTCGGGGTCTCCCAGGTGTCACGCTTCGAAAGACGGGTAGTGGCACGACGCTCAGCACGCTCTTCGTACGGGGAATGACGAGCGGTCAAGGGCTCGTCATTGTCGATGGTATTCCGATGTACAGCGCCGTCACCACGGGGTTTAACCTGTCGACGATTCCGGTCGATGCCATCGATCGTATCGAGGTCGTGCGCGGCCCGCTCGTGACCCGGTACGGCAGTCATGCACTAGGCGGCGCGCTTCTGTTATTCACCCGAGACTCCTTGCAAACGCAAGGCGAGTTGCATGTCGAGGGAGGCAGTTTCGGGACGCTTTCTGAAACCTTAACAGCGAGCGCGGTCGGCACACTGGGCCGCGCGACTTTAGCGGCGAGTCGGGACGACGTTTTCGACGGAAACAGTCAGGCGGATGCTGAGCTCGGTAATAGCGAGCGCGACCGTTACCAATCGACCCAAGGTCTGTTGAAGACGGTGTTATTTCCTGATACCCGCTTCGGCATGGACAGTACGTTGTTCTACACTCAATCGCGCGCCGAATTCGACGGCTTGGGCCCATTCGGCCTAGTAGACGATGACATCGGGTTGTTTCGTGAAGAAACCTGGATGGCTCAGTCCACGGCAAGATTCGACGTTACGGCTGACTATACGTCACGATTGCAGTTGGGATTTACGCAAACCCATCCGAAAGGGCTTTTCGTCACCGGTTTCGTGCCGCCAATGCCGCCGCCCTTCTCATTCACGAACGAGCTATTGCTCGCCCGCTGGACGAATCACCACGACCTATTTAGCGATGCGGAAACCTCGCCTGAAGGACAAAATACCAATCCATATGTCGGCCTCGTCTGGGGTGTGGACGTACGGAATGAGGATGGAAAACATTTTTTCGTACGTCCTACGTCTATCGATGACCGCGGAACTATAGCAGGATTCGCTGAGGCCCAAGCTGAATTTGGGACCTTCAGCGCGGTCCTCGGAACGCGCACGGATCATTACGATGATTTTGGCACCCATTCCACCTTCTATTTAGGTTCGAGCGCGGAAGCGACGAGCGATCTGAGCGTTCGAGCGTCGATCGGCAATGCTTATCGCGTACCGAGCTTTCAGGAACTCTTCTTCGCGCCCTTTGTTAATAACCCGGCTCTGCAACCCGAGCGTGCGATCGGCGGCGATTTCGGGTTCGAATGGGAGCCGATTAGCAATCTCCAGGTTGCCCTCGGCGGCTTTTACCAACGTATCGATAACCTGATCCTGCTGACCCTTGGAGGCAAATCGCTCTTCAGCGTGAAAAACGTCGACGACAGCGAAATCTCTGGCGTTGAGCTCGACGTTGTCGGGGGCTGGAACCAAAACCTTACCACTGGGCTTGCGTACACTTACACCGACGCCCGCGATCTTACGCTGGACTCCGTGTTACCCGGACGCCCCCAACATCAGGTACGGATCTTCGGTAACTGGACACTCCCAACGATTCCGGTGTCGTTGTTTGCTGAAGCTTATTATCGAAGCCAGCACTTTACCGATTCCGCTAATATTATTGAGGTCGATGACGCCCTCGTCGTCAATGCGCAAGTAAGCTATGAACTTTCGCCGCGGTTCCAGCTATACGTTCGCGCAGAAAACCTTAGCGACAATCGCACCCCCGAGGTCCCCTCCTTCGGCGTAACCGGCGCCGGCGTGTTCGGCGGCTTCCGTATTAGTTTCTAACCGAATGGCAGCGGAGTCTCTGACGCCCTATACGCTAACGCTACAACTATCGCAACACTTCAAATTCCCTGACTCTACCGTACCTAGACGCTTGCTCTATCGTCTGCGCACGATCCGCGGTGTTGCGTGGTTGCCGCGCTTAGGATTTCGATTAGCAGATCTGGACGCGCTGGCTTCAGGATCACTCTGAATCCACTTGCGTTCAATTCCCGCAGGCGCTCCGGAACCGTGTTGCCGGTGACCAGGATTATCCTATCACGCCCAACTTCACCCTGAAGCCACTGCGCAATGCTTAAGCCATTATCCCCCTCGCCTAGCATGTCGTCGATGATGAATAAATCCGGCCATTTATTGAGCCCCAGGAATCGGTCTTTTATTTCCGTTCGGCTCTTGACGACGACCGGACAACACCCCCATTGCTCCAGCAGAAACTCCAAGGCCTCACTTACTTTCGGGTCATCTTCTACCACCCACACACAGAGGCCCGGAGCCGGCATTGCCTTATCTCCGGCGGGAGGGGAGATCACCAGCGGCCCCGGATCATCGCCGATACCGGCCGGCGGAAGAGAAAGCGTGAAACGAGTACCCACCCCCTCAGTCGATTCTACAGCAACGCGCATATCGAGCAGGTTGCTAATGCGCTTCACAATCGCGAGGCCGAGACCCACGCCGCGGTCCCGCTGCCTGGCGGGGTTGGTTAATTGGAAGAACTCGTCAAAGATTCGTTCTAGGTTCTCGTGAGAAATCCCTGGGCCGGTATCGGAAACCTCCACAATCACGCGCCCGCCTTCCTGCCGCATAGCTACTTTGACGATGCCTGTCGTCGTATACCGGACCGCGTTCGCGAGCAGATTTCTGCTGACGCGACCCAACAAAAGCCTATCCGATCGCACCAGCACCGGCCTGACGCTCATTTGTAGATCCAGGCCCTTATCCTCGGCATCCGGCCGAATCTGCTCGACGAGCTCCGTGAGCATATCGTCAATTCGGAAAACCGTTCGCTCTACATTGATGACGCCTGCGTCGAAGCGCGACAGATCCAAGATGCTGTTGAACTGCTCAGCCAAATCGTCGGCTGTATCCATCACCTTGCGAACGATGCGCTTCGCCTCGTCTCCGGCTACGAGCAACGACAAGCTAGTCAAGAACAGATTGAGGGCATGCAAGGGTTGACGGAGATCATGACTAGCCGCCGCGATAAAGCGGTTCTTGTCTTCATTGGCCTTACGAGCGCTCTCGAGCGCCGCCACCACCGCGGCTTTTTCATCGGATAGGCGCTTATTCAATGCGACGTTATGGGCGCGGATCCGAATCGACTCCTCGAATTGTCTGGCGTTTTGGCGGCCGAAACTGATCAATAGCACGATAGTTAACCCGATGACTACAGCGACCTCCTCTCGAGCAGGTTGGCCGAGACCGGCAGAAAACAACATAGCTTGTCCCAGATTGAGTAGGACACCGGTCGCAAAACTGGGAAAATGTACCGACGCGTTAACTAGTGCTCCTATCGAATAAAGGCATGATAGCAGTGTGATGGATAATACCGCCCGCTCTGTTCCTACTAGGCCAACCCACCAGAATACGGACCCATAAGCCAGCCCATTGCCCACGACCGTCACGAAGAGGGCACGTTCGAAAATCGCCAGATCGGCGACGGAGGCCTTGTCGATTCGCCGCAGGATCTTTCCGCACACCCATGCTCTGAGCGCGGAAAAAGCGACTACCAAAGATATCCAAGCGCCTAAGCGCCATGGGACTGTCTCATGTCGGAGCACCAGGAACACGATGACCGACGCTATCAGCAGGCCGGGGAGTAAGCGGGCCGACTGCCTGGCACGCAGGGTTATAGTCGCCCGCGCCAAGCGCTCTTGATGCTGCGGGTCTTCTTCTAGCGCCGGCGGTTCGGATCCTGTGGAATACAATGCCAAGCCCGGACGATCGTTCAATAGGGGATAGAGCAGCGCTTGAGGACGCTTCCGCCCGTGTCGTACGCGCTTATCTCGATGGACCACCGGCTCTGGTTATGAACATCGATGCGAAGGAAATGGGCTGGCCCCGACGCTAACAGTTGCGGTTTGGAACGGATACACAGCGTGGTACCGGGCACAAGCATCTCAGACTCACCGTCCCATAAGTAGCCATCGACCCGATCGTTTGCGAATGGCAACGGGGCATACAAGCCCGAGGCGCAGATGTGGTGAATAAGGACCTCTTCCTGCCCTTCTCCTCGCAGCCGCAGCGCCGTGTAGCTGGACAGATGTAGATCACCCGCCAGCCATATCAAACGCCGCCTCCCGGAGTTGATCAACAGCTCGAACAGCCGTTGCAAAAAACCCGGATAGCCAAGGAGCGTGTCGTCGCTTAGCGTAAGTCCCGGCGACCTTGCGAAATCCCTAGGCACGGGGCCCAACGGCGATCCGCTGGCGATGAATAAGGGTCGCGTTGATGCCCGACGATCTTGCAACCACTTCTCCAGGGCATCGAGCTGGCGCATAGACATGAGGATCTTGGAGGCCGGGCGGCTACCGAGCCTTCTTTCGGTTCGTGTATCTAGGACGAAGAAGTCGAACCCACCGCTTTTGAAACACTGCCAGAACTTGATGTCTCGCTCGCTTGCCTCGGCGATTTCAGCGCCGAACTCATCATTATGGAGCCGTGGCACCAGATAGTTTCTAGCCTCCCGCCGGGCGACCGAGATCTGTCTTCGAGTGGGTTGGCCCTGGCCAGAAGGCTGCCCACGCCAGTCATCATCTATCTCGTGGTCATCGATCGCAAAATAGGTAGGCAGGTGAGCGAGGACCCAATGGGCCTTTTTGCCTAGGTCGGAATAATAGCCACCAAAGGCGCGACGGTAGCGTTCTCGATAGCGTTCGATCATGTCCTTGGTGTCAAAGATCTCCGCCGTCGCGTCGGCGTAGACGGTATCGCCTAAAAGCAGCAGATGATCGACTCCGTCCTGGCACGCCTCGCCGGTCACGTGAGGAACCATCGCCGCAAAGACCTTGTCGGAAAGCTCATGCTCGAAGGAAAGGAACCCTGGATACAAACAGGAACTGGCCAGGAACGATACCCCGATGGGCCTTGGGTCCGTTTGGTAGGCCTTTCGATACCAGGGCATGCTGCTCCAAGTGAAGGTCTCGGCGGGACCTCTCGCGCGACGGTCACCGATCGCCATAGCGCCCTCGCTCGCTTTGATGACTTTTCTGGGTAGCATGAGGCTGGAACGATCGGACTCCCCTTCTATGCGGATTTCCACAGCACCAAGCTTATCCGGCAGATCTACGTCGACCGTGCAGTATGCGCCGTGGCCTTCCGGGTCTGGCTTGCCGTGCATGCCACGGTGCAGATGGCTAACATTCACATTTCCTGATACGAACCTCACGCGAGTGGTGCTATTGGTTTGAAATTCGTCGGTCTCTAACCAGACCGTCAGCTTGCGCGTCGCACCCTCAACGCGTGGCCTGCTAATGAGGGGGCCATGCACCGGTTTGCCGATTATTCCCGAGGGCCTATCCGATTCCTCCAAACCCTCGAGGTCCGATTGCTTAGGCTTAGCATAGGCCTGCATCGTGTCCTGCCGGTTCGGTCCGAAGAATCGTCCCAGCACCGGATATACGATGCTGTGGGCTGCACGGCCAAACAGCAAATCCATATGGCCGTAGCCTGGAATCGTGCACAACCAGACCTCTTCCGCGCCGTAGTCAGGGTCTTGTTCCCAGTCCCCTATTCTCTCTTGGTCGATACCGATTCTTTTGCAAAAGATTCTTTTGCAGAAGCGATTCCGCGCCAAAAAGAAGGCCGAGCGCCGCGAAGAAGCAACGTTGAAAACCTTATTGTCCTCCCCATGGATGAACAGCGTGGGGAAGGTCCAGTATTCATCCAGCCGCTCGCTCCGCAGGTAACGGTTTCGTCCCTGCCGATCGGTCAAGCGGCCCCGAATGACGCAAAAATAGGTTTGTCGCAACAATTCCGCGGGTGCCGGGCCGACGTGACCGTCAAACTCGATGTGCGTCAAGGGAGAGAGGTTTTCGTGACGCCATTCGATGCCATAGTAGAGCGACATACGGTTGCATACGGTCCGCGAGTACTGATTACCCGTCTCGTCTCGGCGGTGACGTCGCTTCTCCTCGTTAGCCCATGGGATGGAGCTGCCTATGCGATCGGCAAAAATATCCCAGCCCGATGGGTCACTATGCGGGATGGGATCGAAGGCGGCATCGCGCAACTGGTCTCTGATCAAGGCAACTAGGTTCGCTCGTATCTGGTTCAGTTCAGAGGCTACCAGCCACGGTGTCACGGCGTGCAAGGTCGCCGAACCGATCATCGATTTTCTCTCTGGTGTCCCATTAAGAGCGCCCGAAAGAACCGCCATCGAAAAACACCCAGAGCCGATGCAGTGCGCAAACACGTCTATTGGTTGCTTGCCGTTCACTTCGTATACGCGCTGGGCGGCCCAAGGGATATCGACCTTGGCAATCGTGTCCATCGTGGTGGTCGTCCCAATCTGCGCGTATTGGCTGCTGGTCCG
Source organism: Chromatiales bacterium (assembly GCA_043673815.1). Taxonomy (GTDB): domain Bacteria; phylum Pseudomonadota; class Gammaproteobacteria; order JACCXJ01; family JACCXJ01; genus USCg-Taylor. The sequence goes on along the minus strand of JBIMKD010000063.1, from coordinate 7,223 downwards.
GGAATCGAGGAGCCAGACCGTGAAGCCTTGGCCCAGGAAATATTGGACCAGGTTGGTCCCCACCGTATCGGTCCAAAACACCCGGCTACTATGGGCCACACCGTGGATGAACAGTAAGGGTTTTTGATGTGCTTCCGGATGCGATGGCTGGTAACGAACCAGTCGCGGCCCCGGTTCCGGCCGGCCTCCGTCGTTAGGCTTGACAGCGAGACTTTCATCCTCGCCCCGCGTGGCCTCGAAGACCGTATCCTCTCGGACACGATAGCGTATGATCTCAGGCGGGTTTACAAGCCGTGGTTTGTTGGCCTGTCGTTTCTTCTTGAAGTATTCGTAGCTCGGTGCGCCGAAGCTCCAGAAGTGGGTCTGCACGAGTCCGCGCAAGAAGAAGGCGAAGATGGAAGCGACGGCTGCAACCGCATTTGGCGAGCTAGGGGCGCGCTTTGCCTGGAAAGGGGCGAGGTCACGCGAGAGCTTGACCAAGTCGACGCGCAGATCAGCGGCGGCCTTGATACGCCTGCCGTCTTCCTCATAAACCAATTCCGGCTTTAGTTTCGTCAACGCCTTCCAAACGTTAGTTTCGCATAGCGCATAGGCGACCCGCTTCTTTCCCGAGAAACGCAGCACACCGCCCCTATCCAGGGTTTTAGTGAAAGAATAATCGATACTGCGCCACTCGGCGTGCACACCAGCGGTGCGGCAGTAACCCTTGATTTGCTTCCCTAATCCAGTCTTTCTTTTTGCGGGTTTTGACTCTTCGCGATCCACGTCCGGCGAACCACGGAATCTTTGCGTCACACTCATCCATATCTCGTCTCCCCGATACACGAGGAAACGCAATAGGGCCGAGACCCGGCGCAGCAACCGGTTGAACGAGCCCTGAGCCGGATCGAGCGCGAGCAAGCGTACGAGGCCATAAACCTGTAGCAGGGGCGTATCGCCTCTGCTATGGCGCGGGACGGTATCGATGGTTTGTTTTCGGCGCCGGTTCACCCACACATCGAACCTCGCCTCCAGGTCTTGGGACGGGTTCTCCAGCCAGGCATTGACGTCCGGGATCTCGATGTCAACGTCGATCACGCAGCCGTTTTCCTCGAATAGTCCTGCAGCTTCCGTTTCCCCGCTTTTTCCGCCAAGGGCCTCCGCGAGCGCTGGCGCGCGTGCCGAGACTATGCGGCCAAACAAGCGCTCCTTGAAATGCAGGTGGACGAGATCATCGCGCGGATCGCCCACGGAAAATCCCGTAGGGCGAGGGACCGCGGGGAGTTGCGCGCCGATATTCGGAAAATCGGCTTGTCGAGCGCTATGCGCTGCGTTTTGTTCTATTTGGCCGGCCAGGTAATGGGTGAGCGCGGCGATGGTGAGGAATGGATTGACACCAATGGGCTTGGGAATGATGGAGCCATCGAGAACATAGAGGTTAGGGTAGACCTCGGCGCCTGCCGCGTTACGAAACACCTGGCCGCGCGTATTGACCACCCCATGCGCGGCATCCTCGCCCATGCAGCAGCCGCCGAGCGGATGTACCGTCAGCAGGTGCCCGCCCAGGTTCCCGACTTCAACGTTTCCCTGGAAATCGTCGGGAAAGGGCTTCCATAACGGATTCGGCAGATAGATCCCCTCATCGAATCCAGCCTTGTCTTCGGCGGCCTTGAACCTATCGTGCAGCACGTCAAACACCTGCACGCCCTCGCGTTTTGGCCAGCGCAGCGTTATCTCGCGCTCAGGCTCCTCCGGCAAGTCCATGCGCCCGCGGGCATCGTCCATACCCATGCCCAACAGAACTTGGCTATGCTCGGCGAGCGACGGAGACGCCGTGAGCGGATCGAGCTCAGGGCGCTGGCGAAACCACTCAACCAAGTCCCTGTCGGTGTAGCGATGAAGGAAACCCTGGCTCGCTATGATCTCGCGCCAGACTCGCGCTAGGCCATAAGGCACCGCCCCGTCCTCGATGGTGATTCGGCCCGCATGGTTAGGATTTGAGCTCGCCGGAGTTGCGGACTCGCTCGCCGTGGCGCTCGTGGCAAGATATCCGACGATCGTCGGTCCGACCATTGGCTCCTCTGGCTCCAAGTCCCCAGCCACGGACGGTCTTGTTGCGACCGCGTGTACTGCTGCCTTCTGCGCGTAGCCAAAAGCGAGCGCATCACCGTTCGCTGAGAGCCGCTCGCCGAGTTGCTCTGAAAGAGCGAGCTGATGCAAGCGCCGCGATCGCAGCAGAATTTCCGTGCTGCCAAAGGTCCCCGCGGCGAGCACGACGCGTTTCGCGCGCGCCGTGAACGGGACGTGGGCATCGGTTGTGCGTCCATGGATTTTCCAAGCACCGTCGCTGGTAAGCTCGAGTGACCTGACGGTCGCCCCGGTATAAAGTTTCACCCCCAGCGAGCGGGCGAGCGGCCAGGCCGTTACCGCCAGCGTAGTCTTTGCCCCGGTATTGCAGCCGGTGACGCAATTCCCGCAGTTGATGCACTTGGTCTGTTCGACGCCGATCTTGTTCGGCCCATCGCAGAAGCTCACCGCTATCGGTGCCGGCTTACAGCTAACGCCTATAGCCTTACCAACGCGCTCCAAGGCCCGGTATTTCGCGAGCGCGGTGGCATTCGGATGGGCGGTAACGTTGAGCAGTTGCTCAACGTACCCGAAGCTGTTCTCCAGTCGTTCCTGCCATCCGCCCGTGTCACCCGGCGCACGGTCCGCGATTGGCCACGACGCCAACATACCTTGTTCCGGTCTCAGCGCGACATTGGCATTGATCAGCGAGGTCCCGCCGAGGCCGCTTCCGACCAAGCCGCTGATGCCTTCACCGATCCGTATATCAAACAAGAAATCGGACTGGCCGGTTCGATCCCCGTCCTTCGAAACATACGAGACATATCCGGGAAGGTCGGCGATCGCTTTTGGGAAGTCTCCCGAAACGTATTCCCTGCCGCGCTCGAAAACCCAGATCGACTCATCGTCGTTGTCTCGCATTCCGCCTTTATGCTGCTGTGCGTCCGCGAGCACGATCGCCGCCATGGCTGCACCGTATCCCGATCCCACGATCAAGGTACCTACGCGGATCTCGTTCGGAACGCCTGACTCGGTCTCCCAACGCTCATTGGTGCGGCCTCCCTTTTCGTATAGTAGCTCCTCAATCGGTTCGGATAGCCAGTAGCTCATAGGCGTTATCCTCAAACTGCCGTGGATATGGCAACTCGGCAAAAAAAAGCCGAGTCAATTTAGTTATTCACATGGAGGCCCGGTGGCTTTTGATGCTCAAAGACATGCAGCCCGCGCTTCGCTGCTTCGTATACGGCCTCAGTTCGGTTCCTGGCACCTAGGGTACGCAGGACGGAGGAGACGTGTGCCTTGATCGTGGCTTCGGTAACGCCAAGCTCGCGTGCGATGGCCTTGTTCGACTTACCTTGTATGATCGCGCGGAGCACTTCTTGGTGACGGTCCGTAAGACCTTCCAGCGCTGTCGTCGATAACACTACATCGTCGGGCTCCGCTTTGGGACGCGTCGCGGCGGCTGAAAACACCTGGATGGGAAGATAGATCCCCCCTGCCATAACCAGCTTAAGGGCATAGACAAAGATCTCGGAATTTGTCGATTTCGGTATGAAACCCGAAGCGCCACCGTCGATACTGGCCCGGACCGTTTGCGGATCGTCTTCGCCGGACAGGACCACTACGCGTGTCGATGGGAAACTCTCGCGTATGAGCGCGAGACCATCGAGCCATCCGACTCCTGGTAACTTCAGATCTAGAAGGATCACGTCGTAGTTGCTGGAAGGTGATTTTGCCACCGCTTGGGCACAATCACTCACTTCATCGACCTCGACCCCTAAGTCTAACGCATGAAATAGAGACTTTAGGCCTTCTCTAAACAGCGCATGATCATCGACTATGAGTACTTTCATTTCGTCGTCGGGTCCGTACATAGCTCGTCGAAGCATAGAACAAATAACGATTCGCGACGAGTAGTCGGACGACTTAGACATTCGTCTAACGATGGTTGGAAGTCCCTGGACATCTGTCTAATTTACAAATCGCCTATGGGATCCCAGAATAGAGTTGAAAAGCCGATCCGTGGATCGCGGTACGGGACTACGAGAATGGAGGGCAACGTGCTTGGTATTGGGACAGAATCGCTCGGAGGGGTTGAGCCATCGCAGCTACCAGAGGTGGAACGCCTAATCGCATCGACGATAAACCTTGATACCTTTAGCATGACAGATTTCATCCGCCTTCAAGATTGGATATCCCACGAGCTTTGCCAACGTTATCGACGACACGTCGCTCTAGCCTTCACTGATATTGTAGATTCCACAGCCTATCTAACTAGATTCGGGGATGTCGCTGGTCAGGCTTTACAGCAGCGGTATCTCGATCTCGTACAGGAAAGCGTCACTTATAGGGAGGGTCGAATTCTCGATACGGCTGGCGATGGTTGTTTTATGTGTTTTCCTCAGGTAGAACAGGCGGTACAAGCTCTATCCGATTTACAGCGAGCGGTAGCGGCGCAAAACGCCGTCCGATTTTGGGACGACCGGCTTGCAATTCGATGCGGTATTCACTGGGGTGAAGTGCTTACCGATGGCCTAACCGTCAAAGGCTATGCGGTAAACCTGTGTGCGCGTCTCTGCAGCTCCGTTCCGGCCGGGCAAGTCTGGATGACGCGCGACGCTTATCTGAAATTATCGAATGTTAGCCGATTACGATGCGAGCATGGTTCCGCTATACACGCCAAAGGTTTATCGGACCGCGTTGAGGTATTTAAGCTAGATTGGCGATTAGGAAACGATCGACGAGATGTCTATTGCAGTACCGTCGATGCTCGGGACAGCATGATTCCCGCGCTTACCTAGCCCGGTCATACTTTCCCGTATTGGCTACGGATTTCCCGAAGCCTCCAACGTGTAGGAAAGTAGATGACTGACCAATCAAAACCGCGCCGACGATCCTTCGGCGCAAACAAGTGGAAGCCCGCACCGGACTCTCGCGGACAACGCTTTATCTTCGCATCTTCAAAGGAACATTCCCTCTCCAGGTGAAGCTTGGCGGGCGGCATGCGGTCGGCTGGATCGAAAGCGAGATCGGCTTGGCTGTCCCGACAAATTGAACAAAGCCGCCAGGCGAAGGCTTGAAGGAGAACGCACCATGACGCGCACGAACGCAATGCGGGCGTGCGACATCAAGCACAACGCCCAGCACAGGATGGTATTCGTTTTGGCTTTCCTCGTCAGGCCACCCTAGGTATCCAGCTCCGGATAATGCCGGAAGATATCGTCTTGATTGAACGGGATACGTCGCTCGGAAGCCCGATAGGCGGCGACGTTCGGGCGAGCCGCGACCTTATCGTACCGCCTGCTCTGGGGCGTGGGTTTCTCGGATATGGTCAGGCTGGCGCGAGGCGTTGACGCTGGCTAAACCCGCAACCGTCACCGCGTGGCAACGTAGGCGTTTCCGTGACTATTGGACCGCGCTCAGTCACCATCGAGGGCCAGGCCGTCCAGCCGTCGCCAAAGAAGTCCAAGATCTTATCAAGCAGCTTTCCGGCGCTAATAATCGTGGGTGAACTCCGTAAGCTCGGTATTCACGTGGCCAAATCCACGGTGGAGAAATATCGTGTCAAACATCCCAAGCTACCCTCCCCTACTTGGAGATCGTTTCTAACCAACCATACACGGAGCTATCGACTTCTTCGTGGTTCCCACAATTGACTTCAAAGTCTTATACGTCCTTGTCGTGCTGACTCACGAGCGTCGTGAGGTTTTCTACTTTAATGTCACGGAGCACCCGGCGTCCCAATGGGTCGCACAACAAATGGTCGAAGCCTTCCCCTGGGATACCGCACCTCGCTACGTGCTTCGTGACCGAGATGCGCTATGGCAAGCGTTTTCACCGCCGTGTGCACGGTCTCCTCATCGAAGAAGTGGATCACAGCACCCAGGAGCCCGTGGCAAAATCCGTACGTGGGAAGGAGCATCGGCAGTATCCGCCGCGATTGTCTGGACCATATGATCGTTTTCAATGAGCACCACCTGAAACGGATCCTGCAGCGTTACTTCGAGTATTACCATCGGTGGCGAACTCACCTCGGTCCAGAGATGGACATGCCGCAGGGTCGAGTCGTTCAGATACCCGATAAGGGCAATATCATCGAAATTGCCGATCTCGGTGGTCTACATCCTCATTATCTCAGACAAGCGGCTTGAGATAGGAGCAGCTAGCTCGCCCTCCAAACTTGCACGTATGAATTTTGAGGAACGACAGGCGTCGACATCTGTCCATCGAGAAAGCAGGGGACTGTGGCTCGCGCGTGTGGTTCGGGTTACCTGAACTACCACGCGATCCCGACTAACAGCCATGCGATCCAGCAGTTTCGCAAGCAGGTGACGCGTCACTGGCATCGAGCGCTTCGGCAGTCGTAGCCAGTCCAACCGCACGACCTGATGAACCGTCTTGCGGAGCGCTGGCTGCCCGTCGCTCGCATCCAGCATCCTTGGCCGATTGAGCGCGTTGACGCTATCACCCTAGGTGGGAGCCCGGTGCGGTAATCCTGCACGCCGGGTTCTATGCGGGGGGGGCGGCCCGTGAGGGCTGTCCCTACCGCGACGCCGCACCGGCGCCCGGGGGATGACGTGATCGACCAGGTGGGCGGCGGTGCATCCTCGGCGCGCCAAGCAGGCAACGTCCCTGTGCCTGGCTTTCTCTGCCATGCGGCCGGGCGCCGCAGCGGGAACACCGCGACAAGGCCGGCGTAGGTCAGCAGCATCAAACTCGCGGGCGCGAGGGTCCCCGCGGCGAGCTTCCCGAGCGCTCCCCAGACGCCCCAGAATCCCAAGGCGGCGGCGCTATTATAAAGTCATGGTCTCATCGATTAGTTTACCGGCGCGGTATCCACCTCATCTCTTTGCGGTCTGATCGTCACGGCCGGAGACCGCGAAACCGACGAGACGTATACAACTCCGCTAAACAAAAACTGGCCAACGCGATATAAATAGCGCTTGCGACGGTCACCGCGAAAGAGATCACGCTAACTCCCAGTAGCCGGTTAGAGGAAAACTCATCCATCAACGACCACGGTACCAGCTGCCCAAGACCGCATTCAGTCGATTGCGGCAGAGATCCAAAAGGCCGCGCTTAGGACGCTCAGCGACGAGCACTTGCTTGCACTAAAGAACCGACAACGCTTCCTTTATACCTTTGCGTTTGCTGATTTTCTCGCGCTCGGCGTGATA
>JBIMKD010000062.1:0-2662 GCA_043673815.1 Chromatiales bacterium | reverse complement strand
GAGGGCGCGAATGAGCACTGAGAAAATCCTTTGCGGGGTCAAGGTGCTGGTGGCGGACGACAGCAACACGATCCGCCGCAGCGCCGAAATCTTCCTCCGCAAGGCGGGTTGCGAAGTCGTTTACGGCGAAGACGGTTTCGATGCACTCGCCAAGATACCGGAGTTTAAACCAGATCTAATCTTTGTCGATGTGATGATGCCGAAACTCGACGGCTATCAGGTCTGCGCCGTGGTCAAACAGCATCCCCGATTTAAAGCGACACCTGTCATCATGCTGACCAGCAAAGACAATGTCTTTGACCGCGCTCGCGCCAAGCTCTTAGGCGCCGATGAGTATCTGACCAAGCCCTTTACCCGAGACAGCCTGCTGAATGCGGTGGCAACGTACGCATGTAGGTCCGCGTCATGATCCGAATGCTTGGCGGACATGCCGATTAAAAATGTTCTCGTCGTGGACGATTCGCCCACTGACCGCGCCGTTCTGTCGGAAATTCTGACCAAGAATCACTATGCCGTCCTCATGGCCGAAAGCGGGGAAGAAGCCATCGCCCGTTCCAAGCAGTTGCTGCCCGATTTGATCCTGATGGACATCGTGATGCCCGGAATCAACGGTTTCCAGGCCACCCGCACGATCGTGAGGGATCAGGCAACGCAGCATATCCCCATCATCATCTGCACCACCAAGGGTCAAGAAACCGATAAGACTTGGGGATTGCGCCAGGGGGCGCGAGATTACGTGATCAAGCCGATCAACGCCGCCGAACTGCTCGGCAAGATCCAAGCTCTGTCGTAACAGCTATGCTGGAGCGAATAAGGTTGGTGGAGTTCCAGAAGCGGCTTGCGGCGCGTTTACAGAGCACGGTAAACACCGCGCCCGGTCGCTCGGCGCTCGGTATCCAGGCGGGCGAAGAACGTTGGGAGTGCGATTTACTCGATATTAGCGAAGTGTTACCGGTGCCCGCGCTGGTCGCCGTCCCTCACACCAAACCCTGGTTTCGGGGTCTTGCCCATGTCCGCGGTACCTTTTACAGCATTGTGGATCTAGCCGCGTTTCGCACGCAGGCAAGCATTACGCCGCTCACTGTGGAAAGCCGCATCATCCTCGCCAGTCCGCGGCTCACTGTACCTTTCGGTCTGCTGGTCTCCCGTGTGCTTGGACTGCGGCGGGTCGGGGAGGTCCCGCGTGACGCCGGCCAAGGCGACCAGTTTCCGTGGCATGCGGGGGAGCGTGTTGACGAAGCCGGGGCGGTGTGGCGAAGGATCGATATGAACCGCTTGGCCGCCGATCCGGATTTCTATCAGGCGGCGAACCGAAGCGACCGCGCGTGATCGGGCTCCAACACAAACAGGATCAAGCAACCGTTGCCAGGCCCTGTAGGACCATCTCGTGCAGGCGAATACTATGAGTGCTGATGCGATTACTCTAAGTCTACCGCCAGAGACTAAATGCGAGGATTCAAAGGCATCGCGCTTGCCATTCCGGCGCACCCGTCTGTACCGGCCGTACTGGATCACCGGGATGCTTTTCGTGTTACCCGTTTGCGCCATGATCTACCTCGTCAGCACCGATCTGAATGCGCGCATCGACCTTGCCGCGAAAGAAAGGATGGGGATCGATTACCTCGTCCCTTTGCTCGAACTTGAGCGGAGCTTGCAAGCCTATCGTGCGTGGATGGCCGTCCCGGGCCGCGGTGGCACACGTGGGTCCGACCGTGAGCTTACAAAACCAATCGATGAAGCGCGCCAAGCGGCGAGCGCGGCCGACAAGCGCCTCGGAGCGATCCTGGGGGTCGGTCGGCTTTGGAGACAATCGGAGGCCGACTTGCGCCGGACCATGAGCGGCCTTGTCGGCATGGACACCGCCGAACGCCAAGTCGCGACAGGCACCCTTCTGAAGCGGATCGCCGCGCTGATTCGCGATGTGGCCGACCGATCGCATCTGACAATCGACCCAGACCCCGATACTTATTATCTACAGGAAATCTTGACACGAAACATACCGGCGGTCGTGTGTGGGATCACGGAGGCTTGGAATTCGGGCGTGATCGCGATGCTCGCCGAGCAGTTGCAAGACAGCGTGAAACGCTCAACCGGCGTGGATGGTTTGTTTCGGCCTACGGTCCGGTCCACGGCCAAGGCTGCCCATGTCTCGCTCATCGAGCTCGCAACATTCGCGCCGATGGATCCTCCGATCTCCGCATCGGCCGCCGTGCTTCCAGGCGATGCTGTGGCGGTGAACGAAACCGGCGTCAATTCTGGCTCCCGGAGCGACGCCATCGTCGGGGCCCTGGATAGTCTATTAGCGCTCGCACGCGCGAGCGCCGCAGCCTTGAACGAGAGCTTGGTTGCCAGAATGACCGATCTCAGGGCGACGCTATGGACGCACCTCGCGCTCGCTGCCGGGTTTTGCTTTGTCGCAATCTTGGCCTTAGGCGCGCTGAGCCGGGCTCAGCGACGGGCCGTGGCGGAACGCGACCGGGAAGCGCAGCGCGTGGTGTTTGAAAACAAGCGAAGCCAACAGGCGATCCTGCTGCTCATGAATGAGCTCGGCGAGGTCGCCAGCGGCAACTTGGCGGCGCGGGCCACGGTAAGCGCGGAGATCACCGGGGCCATCGCGGACTCCATCAACGTGACGATTGAGGCGCTTCGTGACCTAGTCCAG
>JBIMKD010000061.1:0-4094 GCA_043673815.1 Chromatiales bacterium | reverse complement strand
CTCGCCCCAGTCGTTGTGCGCTGGAAGAAGTTCAATCTGGGGCTGGCATAATAGTAAGCTAATTGATGAATCGTTATACTAGTCCATCCTCTGAAGCACCGGGCGTGCCCCAGCCGGGATCCCCATTGAGCAAGATTCGGATTCTGATCGCTGACGATCACCTCGTCGTTCGGGAGGGACTCGTAGCGATCCTGAACCGACAACGCTTCGGTTATTATACTGACGACCTACGATAGCGATGAGGATGTTTACCGCGGAATGCGAGCGGGCGCCAAAGCCTATCTCTTGAAGGACGCCCACCGCGAGGAACTGTTAAACTGCATCCGAGCTGTCTATGCAGGCAAGACCGTCGTCTCGCCCGGAGTTGCTGCAAAATTAGCCAGCCGCCTCCGGGAGGAACAGCTCACCCCCAGAGAGCTTGAGATCCTTACGTTAGTGGGTCAAGGCCTGAGCAACAAGCTCATCGCCCGGGCCTTGGAGATCAGCGAAGGCACCGTCAAGACGCACGTCAAGAATCTTCTCGAAAAACTCGATGCCACGAGCCGGACGGAGGCCCTAGCCGTGGCCGCCCGCCGTGGTTTGATCACGCTTTAGTTGCCGATCGGCCTCCCGCTGAAAGAGCGCTCGTCCTCCCTCTAAAGAAGTAGCTGTGGCTCTACCGCAAGAGAGGGATCGCTCTCTTGCTTTAGCCTTGTTTTGAGATCCAACTTTCACCGGATAGCTCTCACCCGCTCCGAGGGTGATACTGTCTATGGTTATAAAGTGTTACCGGTGCCCTTTCCTGGAAACTTCAACTTCACGGTTCATGACTCCGAATCCGCTAGTGCTGCTGATTATTGCTATGATTATTGCGTTCGTGTGGCTGGCTACCCGAAGCCCATTGGTCGGCGGTTGAATTATCGCGAGTGCAGGCACAAACCGCCGCGGACCTTCCAGCCGATTCATCTCCTCTAGGGTGCGCGTACACCCTATGCTGTGGCGCAGATCGTCCGCGCAGGAACAAACGGAGATCGCGCGCCTGGCCATTTGCTATCACACCGTGAATGCCTGAAAACACCTGACCGATCCGCGCGCCTCTTCAGCTTGCTTTCAGTTCCGGACAACATGATCAAGGTGATGATTGTTCCGAAACTCGACTTCGATAAAGTAATCTTAGAATAAGTCTAATATTCAAAAAGGCAGGTGGCGTATGGCAACATCATTTTCCACCCCCACAACAAAGTCATTCTCTCCCACACCGGCCTGGGCCAACTGCCTGGGAGTTGTCGCAATTGTTTTTGGTGTCTTGTTGACAGCGGCGCACGGCAATGAGTGGATGAAGCAGGCCGTCATTACCCAGTCCATGCCTGCCGGCGGCGAGATGCCGGCAGCAGACTGTCCTGAGGAAGAACTCGAGGAGGAGGGTATTTCGCTGGCCGAGTGCGAATACATGGTCTCGCATGTTGAAGGCATAGCATTATCGACACCAGACTGGTTCCCAAGCGTGCAGATGAGCCTGGCCTTTGCCGGCATGATTCTGGCGTTTATTTCGATCATTATTGGTGGCGCCCTGGTCAATCACACGTCCTGGGCTTCGTCTGCGGCAGTGTTGACATTCGGAGCACTGGTATTGGTCGACCTACTGCAATTCGCGGCGGTGGTCAATGCCGGTCCAATACTCAGAAACCTCTATCTATGGAACATACTGCTCTGGTTTGTAATTCACTTGATGATGACGACTGGGGCCATCGCTGGTCGCCATAGCGAAGCAGGTCTTTGATAGATGCGTCGGCCGCGGCTGCTTATCGAATGCATAAGAATCGGAATCGGCTATGCAAAGACAAGGTTACAATAGAACCGCAGTTATCCTGCACTGGATCCTGGCGGTGTCGATCTTCTTCCTGTTCGTTTCCAGTTGGTGGATGCTGGGACTGCCACTGCCCTCTAAGGAACTGACGTTTCGTGAATTTCCGTTCCAGCTGCATAAGAATATAGGCATTACGCTGGTTTTTCTTCTGGCCCTGTTGCTGTACGTACGTTTCAAGCATCGGCCAGCACCGGAAAATTCTTCTTCCATGAAGCCGTGGATGCACAAACTGGCATTGTTCGATCATGTCATTCTGTATGTATTGATAATTGCCGTCTGCGTGAGCGGTTATTTGTCATCTTCCTATACGCGTTGGGATACGACCGTCTGGTGGCTGGTGGATCTGCCCAGAATAGCGGTCCCCGACGAAGACATGAATATGTTTTACTCGAACATTCACCTATGGACTGCGTGGGCATTGCTGGCAGTGGTTGCTGTTCATGTAACCGGTGCCGTTTATCACGCCTTTCGTAATGACGGCATAGTGCGGCGGATGCTGCGCTGGTAAACGTTTCAATGCTTCATTATCTTAAGGGCTTGCTTGTGCGGCCCTTTTTATTGGTACGAAGATTCCGTAATACCTTCCTCACCGGCCCGGTGGCCGCTGGCGAGTCGGCCAAAAGAGATCGGCTTCACTTTATCTAGCCTGATCCTAGGTGCCTAAGAAGCGGACCCAGGTTAAACGCCTACCTCTAAAGGGCTAGCCGCCACCCTGCTGTAATAGGTAACTTGCTATCCCACGTTAGTGGTGTTGTTACATCCAACTTTCACGCGATACCTTACCGCTGCTGGAACGGCCATACTTGGCATCAACGGAGCTCGAACGGTCACGCGAGAGCTTCGGAGTTAAGTAAAACTTACCATTAGAGGAGACACTATCATGTACGACTTCATGGGTTATGTATCAACACTGTATGCTACCCCGGGGGGAGCAGCGGTGGTAGCACTAATTGCTTGCTCGATCTTCGGCGTCGTAGTGTTCGGGCTATACAAGTGGGTCAACCGCGAGCAAGCGCCGGACACCGAATAGCGCATCGGCAGGGCTCAGCCGCGCTGAACGCCGTTAATTGTTTGGTAGCGACGGTTACGGATCGAGAGGTATCCGGCGGACTACCGCGGTTGGCCTGGCGGGGGTCGTTCCACCTTGGGCGCGTTCCGCCTTGGGCGGCACGACCCCAAAAGCCCAACCTCTCAGGAGAGGGAACACCATGCACAAAGATAAACATACGAGGCATTGCGATGATGAACGTTGTCGATTATCCGAGCACCTGCTGTGTCGAGGTGGCTAACGGAATAACGCATGATTTGGCCGTATCAGCCGGTTGTTAGCGAAGAAACCTATTTGAGTAACTGAGGACGGATCATGTTGGAGTGGCATTTTATATTGGCCTTATTGGCCGCAGGGTCGGTGATCGCCTTTGCGATCATCTACGCAAGAGACGAAAGGAACACATCAAAGGATGATCCAGTCCACGACGATCATGACAATGTGAAGATGGACGAGACCCGTTGAAGCGGCCAAAGGACGAACCCATATCGAACGGGGGTAGTCGCGCCCGGGCGTCGTGCGGCTTAAGAAAAGAAATCGAGAACTCGCTGCACCCGCTTTGAAGCGCATGCTGTTTTGGCCAGTCGTATCTTCGGTGGGGATGTTTTGTTCTGCGTAGCGTGGCTACCGTCAACGGTAAGTGTTGCGCTTTCGTAAGTGCTCGGCAGCCTCGTAGTCCCCTTTACAATTATCGATTCTTAGGTTATCCGATGAACAAGCAAAAATACAAAATTGACCTGCACCACGCTCCGAGATATATACTCGCCAGCGCGCTGATATTGACACCGGCTCTTATCTGTTCCTCCGCGGCATAAATGCGCGGCGCGGCGCCGACTACGGGATATTTTGCCGGCGGCCAGAGCGCGCCTTGATCGAGGCGCTGGATCGGTACTTCCTCGCCGGCGCTGTGGCCGCCGGCGAGTCGGCTAAAAGTCTTCCGTAGGTGCGACGTTTCAGGCTCGACCCCACTGACCCGCTGCGAACATCAGCAATGACGCATCGAACATTGACCTGTCAGCGATGCGAGGCCCATAGTTGGGGTCAAGCGATTCGAGGTTCCTAAGCCAATGTATAAGGTGACACTGAAGTATTTGGCTGGGGTTACGGCCTTCACTTTGGTTTATGTTGCTGCAGCGTGGTTTGGCTTGTGGCTGGTTCCGGGTGTTCAGAACCATGTCACTCCCGTTTGGCCTCCTGCCG